>NC_010530.1:1175319-1507092 GCF_000069785.1 Cupriavidus taiwanensis LMG 19424
CCTGCCATTCGGTGGCGATGTCGGCTAGCAGCCGGCCGCTCATCTCCGGCGCGCCTTCGGACCAGGTCACCATGATGTCGAAATCGCTGGTGACCTGCTTCAGGTCCAGCGTGGAGGAACTGGCGGTGTAGGGATAGCAGTCGCAGCCAACCGGCTGCCAGCGCTGCGCGCCGTCGAGCGCGTCCAGCACCTCGGTGCTGCGGCCCCAGTTGGCCACGCCGGCGCACTTCAGGTGCGAGATCACCACCGGCACGCGTGCATGGCGGCCGATGCGAAAGGCCTCGTCCATGGCATCGAGGATCTCGGCGAATTCGCTGCGCAAGTGGGTCGCGTAGAGCGCGCCGGCGTTGGCCAGCGGCTCGGCCAGCGCCAGCACTTCCTCGGTCGGCGCGCAGAAGGCGTTGGCATAGGCCAGGCCCGTCGACAGGCCCAGCGCGCCGTGCTGCAGGGCTTCCTCCAGTTGCGCGCGCATCGCTTCGATTTCCCGCGGCGTGGCGGCGCGGTCAAAGCGGTCCATATGGTTGCTGCGCAGCGCGGTATGGCCGACCAGCGCGGCGACATTGACCGCGGGTTGCGCGGCCTCGACCGCATCGACATAGGCCTTGAAATCCGGATAGCGGAAGGCGTCGGCATGGCCGAGCAGGTTCATCGGGTCGGGCGGATCGCCCGCCAGCGTGACCGGCGCGGCGCTGATGCCGCAGTTGCCGACCACCACCGTGGTCACGCCCTGCGACAGCTTGGGCGTCATCGCCGGCTGGCGCACCACGTTGGTGTCATCGTGCGTATGCACGTCGATAAAGCCAGGCGACAGCACCAGGCCATCGCCCTCGACCACGTGCGCGGCCGCGTCGGGGTCGATCGCGCCCGGCGCATCGATGCGGGCGATGCGGCCATCGCGCAAGGCCACATCGGCCAGGCGCGCGGCCGCGCCGGAGCCGTCGATCAGCGTGACGCAGCGGATCAGGGTATCGAACAGGTGTGGCATGGTCAGTCTCCCAGCGGCTGGCGGCTGTCGGGGACCTTGCCGGGGCCGCTGTCGCCGCGGTGGCTGTCGAGCACGTACTTGAGCCGGCGCAGGCGCTCCTTGCTCTGGTCCGGCTGCAACAGTGCGCACTGCGTGGCCAGCACGTCCAGCACCATCAGCATGGCGTAGCGCGAAGCCGATGGCTTGAAAATGAAATCCGTCTCCAGCGTGCGCACCGGCAGCAGCACGTCGGCGCGCGCCGCCAGCGGCGAGCCCAGCGCGGTCACGGCCACCAGGCGCGCGCCGTACTCGCGCGCGATATCGCAGCTGGCCAGCATTTCCGGCACGCGGCCGCTGGCCGAGAACGCCAGCACCACGTCGTCGCGGCCGAGCGTCGCCGCCACCATCTTCTGCAGCAGCGCATCCTGGTAGCTGGCCACCGGCAGGCCCAGGCGCGCCAGGCGGTGGCGCGTTTCATCGGCCAGGAACGACGAGCCGCCGCCCATGCCAAAAGCGTAGACCATGCGTGCGCCCAGCAACAAGCGCGCGGCCCGCTCGATGCGCTCGGTATCCAGCAAGCCGCGGTTGGCTTCCAGCGCGGTGAGGATGTCGGCGTGGATGCTGTCGGCAAGCGTGGCCGGCGCGGATTCCGCGGCCGGAGCGTTGCCGGGCTGCAGAAAACGCGCGCCCACCGCCGCGGCCTGGGCCAGGCGCAGCTTCAGGTCGCGCACGTCGCGGCAACCGATGGCCTTGGCAAAGCGCGTCACGCTGGCTTCGCTGACGCCGGCCTGGCGGGCCAGCTCATTGATGCTCGCCGCCGCCGCGCCGGCCAGGTCTTCCAGCACCACCTGCGCCACCTTCTGCTCGGCCAGCCGCAGCGCGGGGCTGCGCTCGGCGATGCGGGTCAGGATGTCGAAGGGCGCGGTCATGGTCTGGGGCGGGTTGGTCAAGCGGCTCGGGTCGCAATGTGACGAGGTCTGCAGTCGCAGCGGGCAGGGGCTATAACAGTGACTGGCGGCGCCGTGCCTGGCGCTCTTGCCGTCGCCGCACCGGGACCCGCGGTGGCGTCGTATGTTACTTTATAACAGGGATGAAATATCTTATTTTCAGGGATATCATTACGTCAATCAGATTTTTTCAGGGTGATGACAGGCATGCGTGAAATAAAGTATCAGGCTGGCGTGATCGATCCGCTCAACAAGGCGCTGGGGCGGATGGAGGGTCCGATTGCCCCGGACGCGGCCGCCCAGACCGGCTGGAACCTGTTGCAGGAGGAACTGAGCCTGCCGGCCGCGGTGCTCTATGAAGACCGGCTTGCGCACAACCTGGCGTGGATGCGCCGCTTCATGAACGAATACGGCGTGCAGCTGGCGCCGCATGGCAAGACCACCATGGCGCCCAAGCTGTTTGCCCGGCAGCTCAACGCTGGCGCGTGGGGCATCACCCTGGCGACCGCGCACCAGACTGCCGCCGCGCATGCGCACGGCGTCAAGCGCGTGCTGATGGCGAACCAGCTGGTCGGCCGCCGCAATATGGAGATCATCGCGGACCTGCTGCGCGATCCCGACTTCGAATTCTTCGCACTGGTCGATTCGGCCGAGCTGGTCGACCAGCTCGGCAAGTTCTTCCGGCAGCGCGGACAAACGCTGCAGGTACTGCTCGAGCTGGGCGTCGAAGGCGGACGTACCGGCGTGCGCGACGACGCGCAGCAGCAGGCCGTGCTCGACGCGCTGGCGCGCTGGCCGGACGCATTGTCATTGGCCGGCGTGGAAATCTACGAGGGCGTGCTGAAGGAAGAAGCCGATATCCGCAAGTTCCTGCAGCGCACCGTCGCGGTGACAAGGCAACTGGCCGCGCAGGGCCGCTTCGGCCGCAGCCCGGTGGTGATGTCCGGCGCGGGCTCGGCCTGGTACGACGTGGTGGCGGAGGAATTCGCGCGCACCGACATCGGCGCGCCGATCGACATCGTGCTGCGCCCCGGCTGTTACCTGACGCACGACGTGGGCATCTATCGCGCCGCGCAGCAGCGCATCCTGGCGAGCAACCCGGTCGCGCAGAAAATGCGCGAGGGCTTGCTGCCGGCGCTACAGCTGTGGGCGTATGTCCAGTCGATTCCGGAACCGGATCGCGTCATCATCGGCATGGGCAAGCGCGATGCCGCCTTCGACGCAGGCATGCCGATCCCGGCGCGCCGTTACCGTCCCGGTGCCGAGGCGCCGGTGGACGTGCCCGCGCATTGGGAGGTCACCGGCATGATGGACCAGCACGCCTACCTGCAGATCAAGCCGGGCGACGACATCCAGGTCGGCGACATGATTGCCTTCGATATCTCGCACCCGTGCCTGACTTTCGACAAGTGGCGACATATCCCGGTGCTGGATCGCGACATGCGCGTGATCGACATCGTGCAAACCTTCTTCTGAGGCAAACGGCCCCATGAGCATCGACATCCTGGCCTATGGCGAGCCGCTGGTTGAGTTCAACCAGCAGCCGGACGATCCGTCGCGCTACCTGCAGGGCTTTGGCGGCGATACCTCCAACTTCTGCATTGCCGCTGCGCGCCAGGGCGCGAGCACCGGCTATATCTGCGCGGTCGGCGCCGATACCTTCGGCGAACGCCTGCGCGCACTGTGGACGCAGGAGCGGGTCGACACGCGGCATGTGCATGTCGACGCCGGTGCGCCCACCGGGGTGTACTTTGTCTCGCACGACAGCCACGGCCATCGCTTCGACTACCTGCGCGAAGGTTCCGCTGCCAGTCGCTACCAGCATGAACAGCTGCCGCTGGGTGCCATCGCGGCGGCGCGCTACCTGCATCTGTCCGGCATCAGCCTGGCCATCAGCACCAGCGCGTGCGATGCCGGCCTGGACGCGATGGAGCATGCGCGCAAGGCCGGCACCAAGGTGACGCTGGACACCAACCTGCGGCTGCGCCTGTGGTCGCTGGCACGCGCGCGCGGCATCATGCGCGAAGCCTTCCGGATGACCGACGTATGCCTGCCCAGCTGGGACGACATCACCGTGCTGACCGGGCTGGACGACCGCGACGCCATCGCCGATTACCTGCTCGGCTGCGGCATCGGCCTGGTCGCGCTGAAGCTGGGGGAAGAGGGCTCGTATATCGCCACGCCGGAGTCCCGCAGCCTGGTGCCGGCCTATCCGGTCAAGCCGGTCGATGCCACGGGCGCGGGCGACTGCTTTGGCGGCAGCTTCGTCGCGCGGCTGGCCGCGGGCGCCGATCCGTTCGAGGCGGCGCGCTATGCCAACGTGGCGGCAGCGCTGTCGACCACCGGCTATGGCGCGGTGGCGCCGATTCCCGATGCGCAGACCGTGCTGGCGCGGCTGGCGCAGTCGGTATCGGTGATCGCCTGAGCCGTGGCCCGAACCTGATGTTTTCCTGAACCCATATACCGCGAGATCGCCATGTCCAACCAGACCTCCCCGCTGCTTCAACGCCTTGCCGATGTGCCGGTGATCCCGGTGCTGGAATTCCACTCCGTCGACGAGGCGCTGCACGTCAGCGAGGCGCTGGTGACCGGTGGCTTGCCGCTGCTGGAAATCACGCTGCGCACGCCAGTGGCGCTGGAAGCGATCCGGGCAGTGGCCGCGGCGCTGCCGCAAGCCTGCGTCGGCGCCGGCACGGTGCTGAACGCGGAGCAACTGCACGCCGTGCGTGAAGCGGGCGCCCAGTTTGCGGTCTCGCCCGGGCTGACGCCGGCGCTGGCTGCCGGCGCGCAAGGCGCGGGAATTTCGCTGCTGCCCGGCGTGGCCACCGCCAGCGAGGCCATGGCGGCCCTGGAAGCCGGCTTCACGTTCCTCAAGTTTTTCCCGGCACAGGCAGCGGGTGGGGTGCCGATGCTCAAGTCGCTGGGCGGGCCGCTGCCGCAGCTGCACTTCTGCCCGACCGGCGGCATCGATGCCGCGCTGGCGCCGTCCTACCTGGCGTTGCCCAATGTGGTGTGCGTGGGCGGGTCGTGGGTAGTGCCCAAGGATGCCGTCGCCGGTGGCGACTGGGCCCGCATCCGCGCGCTGGCCCAGGAAGCCAAGGCACTGCGCACCAGGCCCTGAGCTCGCCGCCAAAAGCAAAACGGCACGCCCGATGGCGTGCCGTTTTGCTGTGAATGCAGCCCTGGCCGGCTTACTTGTGGCGTTCTGCCGAGCTTTCCAGCTTCTGGCCGCCACGCTGAATGTCCTGGCCCAGGCCCGCCATCGTGTTGCAACCCGCCAACAGAGTGGCAAACAAAACGCACCAGATCCAACCTTTCTTCACGCCGGGCTCCTTTCGATAGGGTTCAGAATCGAGAGATTCTTCGAGTTTGGGATTGCCGCAGATTTTACCGCTGCTGCGCTGGGCTTTGATAGCTGGTATGTCGCAATTTGTAAATCGTGCAACCACCCGGGCAGCGCGCGGTGGTCAGGCCGGCGGCGCCAGCAGGGCCCGGGCGCGCTGCTGGATCGCTGCATGGGTCTGCAGCAGCCATACCGCGGGGAACGGTTGCGCCAGCAGGTAGCCCTGCACGCTGTGGCAGCCCCAGGACCGCACGGCGTCGAGCTGCTGGCGGGTTTCGATCCCCTTGGCGCAGACCGACGCGCCGGCGCGCCGCGCGGCCCGGCAGGCCTCGCGCAGGCTGTCGGCACGGCCGAGTGCCTCGCGCGCATGGCCCAGTCCCCTCGCGTCCAGCGTGACGGCGTCCGGTTCCAGCGCTGCCAGGGCCTCGCGGCAGGCCGGGCTGTCGTCGAAATCACCCAGCGCCAGTTGCAGGCCACGCCGGCGCAGCGCGGCAAAGCGGTCAATAAGGTCCGCGTCGGTCGGCACCGTGCCGGCCGGCAGTTCGATGCACAGGTGCGCCGGCGCGATGCCGCCCGCGTCGAGCGCCTGCGCCAGGGCTTCCACCATTTGCGGACGATGCAGTTGCGCGCTCGAGGCCAGCAGGGTGAACCGGAGCGGACCGATGGTCGCGGCGGCGCGCACCAGCGGCAGCACGCTTTCCAGCAGCCAGTTGCCGATGCGGCCGACCAGCCCGAGCGTTTCAACGCCCGGCAGGAAGTCCTGCGGCGCCACGCGGCCGAGCACCGGATGCTGCCAGCGCAGCCGCACGGTATAGCCGCTGACGGCGGCGCCGGCAAGGTCCGCGCGCGGCTGCAGTTGCAGGCTCAGTTCGCCGCGTTCGAGCGCGTCGGGCAGCGCAGCCAGCAATGGGGCCGCGGGCGGCGATACCGGCTTGTCGGCGCGGGCCAGGCCAGCGCCGCCCTGGCGGTTGACCCGCAGCATGGCATCGAACGCCTGTTGCAGGCTGCGCTCGGCGGGGATGTCGGCATGGTCGTTGGCCACGCCGATGCTGCAGGACAGGTGCAGCTCGAAGCCGTCCAGTGCGAACGGCCGGGACAGGTCGTCGGCCACGCGGCTGGCCACCTGGCCGGGATCCTGCACACCCGCCGGCAGCCGGGTGATGACCACCAGGTCGGCAGCCGCCAGCCAGTCCATGAAGGCGCCCGGCGGCAGCAGGCAGGCGATGCGTGCCTGCACGATGCCGCGCAGCCTGGCGGAACGGTCAGGCCCGAGGGTTTCGCAGGCGCTGGCAAAGCGATCCAGGCGGATCGCCAGGATCGCCGCCCGGTGCCCGGCCTGGGCGCGGCGAGCGGTCAGCGCGCTCACCAGCGCGGACGGCTGTATCGCGCCATCGCGGCCGCCGGCAGTGCCCTTGACGATATCGTCGGCGTCAGGATCCATGCATGATTTTGCGTGCCGCCGGACCATGGCTTGCGGCGTACGCGTCTCCCCGTATCTGAACTGGTTCTTCGGCAGGCTGCCGGGCATTCGTTGCCAGGCGGCAGCCATGCGTGCCGCGGCCGCTTGCGGGCCGCGAAGCCCGATCATAAGCGAAGGGAACGGAGAGGATCATCGCAGATGGCGCCAAAGTGATTCGGTCGCAACTGCATTTGATCTGGATCAAAGCGGCCCGTACGGGGGGTGGCCGGCAGTGCCGGCCCCCGATGCTTAGCCGGTGGTTTCTTCTTCGGGCCCGTCCTGGGGCGGCAGGCGCTCGGCCAGCACCTTGTCGATGCGCTTGCCGTCCATGTCGACGATCTCGAAGCGCCAGTCTCCCCATTGCACGGTGTCCGCAATCTGGGGCAGCCGCCCCAGCAGCAACAGCAACATGCCCGACAGGGTGTGGTAGCGCTCCTTTTCCTCCTCGGGCACCTGGCGCAGGCCGATGCGGTCTTTCAGTTCCGGAATGGGGATAAGGCCATCGAGCAGCCACGAGCCGTCGTCGCGCTGTACCGCCCATTGCTCGCCGGCGGCCTCGGCCTTGAATTCGCCTGTGATGGCTTCGATCAGGTCCTGCAGCGTGACCAGGCCCAGCACCTCGCCGTATTCGTCGATGACAAAGGCGATCTGCCCGCCCGACGCGCGGAAGTTTTCCAGCAGTTCCATGCCGGTCACGCTTTCCGGCACGAACACCGCGGGCTGCACCGCGGCCTGCAGGTCGGCTTCCTCGCCGCGCAAGCGGCGCGCCAGCAACTGGCGCGCGCTGACCACGCCGATGATGTCATGCATGCCACCGCGCACCACCGGGAAGCGCGAGTGGTCGGATTCTTCGATGCGGCGCAGGTTCTCCTCCATGCTGGCTTCCACATCGAGGTAGACCACGTCGCCGCGGGGCACCATCAGTGACGCCAGCTGGCGGTCATCGAGCCTGAACACGTTGCGCACCATGGTGTGCTCATGCTGCTCGATCACGCCGGCTTCGGAGCCCTCGACCAGCAGCGCATGGATTTCTTCCTCGGTCACGCCGGGGCCGCGGTCGACCTGGGTGCCAAGCAGGCGCAGCACCAGCCGCGTCGAACTCGACAGAAGCTTGACGAAGGGGGTCGAGGCCACCGCCAGCCAGCCGATCGGGCGCGCCACCAGCCGTGCGATGGTCTCGGGCGCCATCTGGCCCAGTCGCTTCGGCACCAGTTCGCCCAGCACGATGGAAAAATAGGTCAGGCCCGCCACCACGATTGCGGTGGCCACATAGCCGGCGGTGGTTTCGGAGACGCCGAAACCCTGCAGCCACGCGCCCAGCGGCTGCGCCAGCGTGGATTCGCCGACCACGCCGTTCAGCACGCCGATCGAGGTAATGCCGATCTGCACGGTCGAGAGGAAGCGGGTGGGGTCCTCCCCCAGCTTCGCCGCGGCAATGGCGCCGCGGTCGCCGTTCTCGATCTGGCGTTGCAGGCGTGCCTTGCGGGCTGTCACGAGTGCAATTTCTGACATCGCAAACAGGCCGTTCAGCAGAATCAGCGCCAGTAATATGGCAATTTCCATCAGGGTGCGCGCCCTCTGCGCGCCGGGTGTCTGAAAAGATCAAGCATACCATTCGCCTGTTACACAACGTCGCCACTGTGATGCGCCGGCCGCAAAGCGGGGCGCTTCGGCAAGCCATCGGCGGATCCATGGATGGCTGCGATTACCTGCCAGGTATTCGCAGCACCGCCTCCGCCATGCTGTAATAGCCCGCATGGAAACCCTGACCCCTGCCTCCGAGGCCACGCTCGACTTCCCCGGACTGCTGCGCTACTGGCGCGGCAAGCGCGGCTACAGCCAGCTTGCGCTGTCGCTGGCTGCCGGGGTGTCGCAGCGCCACATCTCCTTTCTCGAGTCCGGGCGTGCCCGGCCCAGCCGCGAGATGGTGCTGGCGCTGGCCGAGCGCCTGGGCGTGCCGCTGCGCCAGCGCAACCGGCTGCTGCTCGCGAGCGGCTTCGCCCCCGCCTACAGCGAACATGCGCTGAACGCGCCGCCGCTGCAAATGGTGCAGCAGGCGATCGCGCTGATCCTGGCCAAGCAGGAGCCGTACCCGGCCGTGGTGCTGGACCGCTTCTGGAACCTGGTCGACGCCAATGCCGCCTACCGTCGCATGTTCCACACGCTGCTGGGCGGCCGCCCGCCGGCATCGCTCGCGGACGATCCGCACCGGGTCAACCTGATGCTGACCGTGTTCGATCCGGACGGCCTGTGGCCGGTGATCGAGAACGCGCGCCAGGTTGGCCGCTACCTGTTGCGGCGCGTATGGCAGGAATTGCAGGTGCAGGCGCACGACCAGACCGCACGCGGCTTGTTCGCACGCATTGCGGACTGGCAGCCGGACCTGGTCGGTCCCGGCGGCGTGCTGCTGCCGGAGGATGACGGCAGCGACGGGCCGCCGCCGCCGCTGTTGCCCGTGGTGCTCCATGCCGGTGCGTTTCGTGCATCGTTGTTCTCGACGCTGACCACGCTCGGCATTCCGCAGGATGTCACGCTGCAGGAGCTGCGCATCGAATGCTTCTTCCCGGCGGACGACGCGACCCGCCTCCTGTTTGAAACGCAGGGCGGGGCGCATGAGCGGCCGGTCAAAAGCGGTAGCGCAGATAGATGACGTGGAAGGTGGTGCCAGGATTGGGTTCCTTGATGCCGCCGTTGGACAGATGCTGGATGCGGTAGCCCGCGGCAAAGTTGCGGTCCTTGCCGAGCATCACGCCAAGACCGGCGTATTCCGAGAACTGGAACGCAGTGGAGAGGACGTGGTCGTCGGAGGTCCGCGTGCCGCTCAGCAGCCGCGCGCCCACCGACAGCTCGAGGAACGGCACCCAGGTGTGCCGCCACCATCCGATCCGTACCACCGGCGAAGCGCCGAACTCCCACAGATCGTTTGGATTGTTGTTGCTGTCGCTGAGCCAGCGCGCAACGTTGACCTCCCACTGCAGGTCCACCTGCCAGCCCTGCGGGTTGCCCCATGCCAGGCCCGAATCCCAAAGCATGGCAATCTCCGCCTTTTGCACGTGGTGGCTGTCGTCGAAGCCGTAGCCCAGCTGGACCGCCGGCGCCGCGCGTGCGGCCGTGCTCAGGCATCCGGCCAGCGCGAGCAGCGCCGCAATGGCGGTGCGGCGCGGCCGCTGCCACCGCCGCGCCGAAAAGGTTGGAAGGAAGGGGATGCAACGCGCATGGCTGTCGTGTCTGGCTTCTTGGTCTGGTCGGCACATGGGAAGCACGTTGAAAGGATGCGGTGTCGTTGTCAGGCAAGCCAAGGGGGAAAACCGCCGCATGCAGCGCCCCAGGTCTGCCTCCATACCCTATTTGTAGTACACCGGAAGGCACGCTGCGCAAGCCTGATGTGACCGGCGCCACGGCGCGGACAAGTATGCGCGGCGCACGCCAGGGCCATCGTGACAAAGCACAATCGTGCTAACATGCGCGGGCCGGTGCCGGCCGCCACGGCCAGTCCGGTTACGTTACGTCTTCAGGGCGGGGTGAAAGTCCCCACCGGCGGTATGCCGCGACGCGCAGCGCGCGTCCGGCGAGCCCGCGAGCGCTCGCATTCCCGTGCGAGGTCAGCAGACCTGGTGAGAGGCCAGGGCCGACGGTCATAGTCCGGATGAAAGAAGATGAACGGAGCTCGCCCGCATGGCCTGGCGCTTGCCTGGCCGTGTGGTTTGCCGCGCCCTGCGCATCGCAGGGCGCGGTGGTCCGTGCGCGCGCCGACAGCGCGGCGCGCGGGTCGCGCAGTTTCGTTGACCCTTCCCCTGGAACGCCCATTGATGTTGAACCAGGAGCGTTTCATGTCCAGCTTTTCCACCGAAGCCATTGTTCCCGCGGTGTCCGCGGAAATCCCTCCCCCTGCCACGGTCGCCGCAATTGCCGGCGCCGACGCGCGCGCGCTGGAATTGCGTATCGAACAGGCCCTCGAGGCCATGCGCGAAGGCCGGCCCGTGGTGCTGCTCGATGACGACGACCGCGAGAACGAGGCCGACCTGATCCTTGCCGCCGAGCGCCTGACCCATGCCAACATGGCCATGATGATTCGCGAATGCAGCGGCATCGTGTGCCTGTGCCTGCCGACGGACAAGGTGCGCCGCCTGGGCCTGCGGCCGATGGTCGAGCACAACCGTAGCCAGTACGGCACTGCCTTTACCGTTTCGATCGAAGCCCGCGAGGGGGTGAGCACGGGCGTCAGCGCGGCCGACCGGATCACCACCATCCGCGCGGCGATTGCCGAGGATGCGGGCGCCGATGCCGTGGTCAGTCCCGGCCATGTGTTCCCGCTGGTGGCGCGCGACGGCGGCGTGCTGGAGCGCCGCGGCCATACCGAAGGCTCAGTCGACCTGGCGCGCATGGCAGGGCTGTCGCCCGCTGCCGTGCTGTGCGAGCTGATGAACCCGGATGGCACCATGGCCCGGCGCGCCGAAGCCCTCGCCTTTGCCGACATGTACCGGTTGCCGGTGCTGACCATCGAGGACCTGGTCGCCTGGCGACGCCTGCACGGCTGAAGGCCGCGGGGATGCACGGATGCGGGCCCGCCGGCGCGCCGCAATCCGCGCATCCTGTGCGACAATGCGGATCGCTTTTTCCCGTCTACATGAGGGTAATTCCATGATGTTCCGCATTGTTAAACACGCAGCAGCGCTCGCTGGCTGCGTGTTAGGCCTGGCCATGCCGCAGGCGCACGCCGATGACGGCGCCGCACCGGCCGCTGACGCGCCGGCCTCTGCATCCCGTCCGGCCGCTGCCGCTGGCCTCTACGAATGCCAGATCGCCGGCACCGGCACCGTGTTCCGCTCGACGCCCAAGGAAGGCTGCCGCCTGGTCGCCGCGCCCGATCCCGGCGCACCCGACCCGCAGCGCTGGCTGCCGCTGATGGGTGCCAATGGCGTGATTTCCTATTTCGATCAATCGGCGGTGCGCCGCCAGGGCACGCAGGTTGGCGTGGTGGTGATGCGCAATTCGCCGTCAGGCGTGATCCGCACCGCCAGCGGCGAACCGATCCGTTCTTCGCTCAAACGCATGGTGCTGAACTGCGCCACGTCGATGTTCGCCGTGGTCGAGCAAACGCTCTATAGCAAGCGCTTTGCGCGCGGCGATTCCCTCTATACCATCCGCGCGCCGCAATACGGCACCTTCCAGGTGGCCGGCCCCGGCACCATCGCCGGGGAACTGCTGCGCAAGCTATGCCGCTAGGCCAGGGCCGCGCGGCACCGCTGCGCCAGGCTGGCTTATTCGCCCACGTGGCGCGACTTCCATTGCCCGTTGGGCTGCTTGCAGAACCAGCCGCTCCAGTGCTCTTCGGCGCTGCCGCGCTTGAGCTCCGACTTCAGGCGCCGGCACGGCTGGCCCTTGTCTGTCTTGCTCTCGACCGGGGTGATGGTGCCGTCGATCTGCTGGCGCCGTCCGGCGGCCGGAAAGGTCCATGCCACGGACTGGCCATCGGCGGTGTCGTTCAGCGCAGACCGCACTGACTTGGCCAGCGACGCGCCTTCCTTGTCGTTGAGCGTGCCGATGATGGTGCCGCTCAGGTAGTTGTCGAAGTAAGCGTGCGCCGGTGCGGCGGCAGCGAACAGCAGCGCAGCCCCCAGCGCGCCCGCCAGGGCGGCACGCAGGGTGGGACGGGCGAGGCTGGCAGGGGAAGAGGTTTGCCGGGTCAGCATGACGGCTCCTTGTGGCTTCACGGTGGCGTTGGAGTGGCATTGTAAGCGCAATGCGCGGCAGTGGACGACGGTTGCCGGCGCGGCACGCCAATCGTGGCCACCGGGCCGCGGTTGACACGTGCAGGGCCCTGACCTAGCGTTGATTTCTGCCCCCTTCGTGCCGCCGGCACGAGAGCGGTCCATTCCTGCGAGAGGAGATCCCATGACGCTGCGCTATCTCACAATCGGCCTGGCCGCGGCCTGCGCCTTTGGCACGCTGCACGCTCAGACCGGCAAGGCCGACAAATTCAATCCGTACACCGACGGTGCCAAGCAGGGCGATTTCAATCCCTACACCGAAGGGGCGAAGCAGGACAAGTTCAGCCCGTACAGCGACGGCGCAAAAAGCGATAACGTGACCTCGCTGAACCCGGGCGCGAGGCCCGACCAGATGGAGCCGATCCAGGGCGGAGCACAGAAGTCCTTCGACTCGTTCAGCCAGGGCGGCATGAACACCGGCAAGTTCGATCCCTATTCCGAAGGTGCCAAGAGCGGCAAGTTCGATCCCTACAGCGAGGGCGCTAAAAAGTAACAGTGTATTAAACCGGGCGGACGCGTTCCGGCCCCGCGCGACGAGCGAGCGCTGCTGCCTGCGGGCACCGTGGTCGCCGGCGCTTGGGGGCGGTGTGACCTCATCGCCCGGAAAGCCAAGCGTGGTGCGGCTTTCGAGGTACCTCGCCAACATTTTGTTTCAAACCTTGCGTGATCGAAACGTGACTTTTGCGTCTCGAATTGCTATGGTTTATTGCGCATCGCAACAAACCGGACACGGTGCCACGCGGGCATATAGCCCCGCGTCGGGGCCTCGCCACTCGGCGCCGCGCTCATCTCTTGCCGTGTCCTTCATCGTTCAGGCCGCTGATGCCGGCCGCTCCGATTCAACCGACCACCCTGGCATACATGTCACAGATCGCCACGCCACGACTATCCGAACCGTTTACCTTGCCCGCTGCTGGGCCAGGTGCCCGTCGCCGCGCGGCGCGGGCCGGCGCACGGATCGCGGCCTGGCTCGGCGGCGGCGCGCTGGCGTTGTGCGCGATGGCGGCCCATGCATTCGACTTCGACACCGTTGCGTCGCGCGCGCGCCAGCTGGCGGCGTCGCCCTACAAGGCGCCTGCGCAGAACCTGCCGCGCGAGTTGCGCGAGCTGACCTACGAGCGCTATCGCGAGATCGAGTACAAGCCCGAGCGCTTCGCATGGCGCGGCACGCGTTCGCCGTTCGAGCTGTCGTTCTTCCACGAGGGCATGGTGTTCGACCAGCCCGTGCGTATCCATGAAGTGGTGGGCAACAGCGTGCGGGAATTCCGCTTCGACCCTTCCGCGTTCAACTACGGCCCGCACAAGGTTGATGCCGCCAAGCTGAAGGGGCTGGGCTACGCCGGCTTCCGCATCCTGTATCCGCTCAACCAGGGCAAGCGCAAGGACGAGCTGGCGTCGTTCCTCGGCGCCAGCTACTTCCGCGCGCTGGGCAAGGACCAGTGGTACGGGCTTTCGGCCCGTGGCCTGGCAGTGGATACCGCGCTCAACTCGGGCGAGGAATTCCCGCGCTTCGTTGAATACTGGATCGAGCGCCCCGGCGTCAACGCCAAGGAAATCACCATCTATGCCCTGATGGACTCGCGCCGCATGAGCGGGGCGTACCGTTTCATCATCAAGCCGGGTGCGGAGACCGCGATGGAGGTCAAGTCGCGCCTCTACCTGCGCGAGAACGTGACCAAGCTCGGCCTGGCGCCGCTGACCAGCATGTACCTGTACGGCGAGAACCAGCCGTCGCCAGCGCAGGATTTCCGCCCCGAGGTGCACGACTCGGACGGCCTGTCGATCCACCTGGGCACCGGCGAATGGGTCTGGCGTCCGCTGGTCAATCCCAAGCGTCTGCTGGTGACGTCGTTTGCCGCGACCAATCCGCAGGGGTTCGGGCTGATGCAGCGCGACCGCAGCTTCAACAGCTACCAGGAAATCGGCGCGTGGTATGAGCGCCGGCCCAGCGGCTGGGTGCAACCGCGCGGCAACTGGGGCTCGGGCCGGGTGGAACTGGTGCAGATCCCGACGCCGGACGAAACCAACGACAACATCGTTGCGTACTGGGTGCCTGACAACCCGCCCAAGCCCAGGCAAGCCTTCGACTACGAGTACCGCCTGCTGTGGCAGAAGGACGGCGAGCAAGAGCCGCCGCTGTCGTGGGTGACCCAGACCCGCCTGGGCCAGGGGCAGACGCGCAGCAAGGAAGACACGAGCTTTTCGCTGGTGGTGGACTTCGAAGGCCCGGCCTTCCGCAGGCTGCCGGCGGACGTGCGCATCGACCCGGTGGTTTCGGCCGATGCCAACGGCGAGCTGTTGAAGACGTCGGTGCAGCGCAATGACGCGACCGGCGGCTGGCGCATGACCATGCTGATGCGCCGCAAGGACGAAACCAAGCCGGTAGAGTTGCGCGGCTATCTTCGCAACGGCAATACAACCCTGTCCGAGACGTGGAGCTACATCTTACCCCCCGGCTAAAGCAGCGACCGGCCCAGGCGGCGGCATGCGAGCGCTATCTCGACCGCCTGCCCGTATCGCCTGAAGTGCGCAGCGAACTGCTGGCCGACAGCGCCAGCCTGGCCGCCGCGGCGGCATCGGTCACGCCGCTGGCTGCGGTGACGCCGGTGATCCCGGTCACGGCCGACGGCCGCGACGCGCAGGAGGCCATCACGCGCCTGCAGTCGAGCCTGGCCGGCAAGGACACGCCGCCGGCGCACGGCAGCAGCGCCTACGCCTCGGTGCAGCGTCGCTTCGCCATGGCCTACGGCAATCCGCAGGTGGGCGGCGCGCCTTTGCTGCGCCGGCGCGACGACGGCACCGTAAAGGTGGACACCGGCCCCGCGCCCGAGCGCAGCTCGATGGTGCCGCGCCAGTGGCCGCCGCATATCGTCACCGGCTGCATCCGCAACACGTGGCGGCGCATGCTTGGGCGCCCCCCGGTTCCCGAAACGTGGGACACCCTGCACGACGGACCCGATGCCGAAGGCAAATGGCATCCAGCCGGCTCGCACCGCCGCTGGGTGCTGCTGGGCCTGGTCGGGATCCAGACCGTGCTGGCCACGTACTTCATGACCAACGTGCTGCCGTACCACGGTGCCGATCCGCTGGAGATTGCCATCCTGGTGCTGTTCGCCATCCTGTTCTCATGGGTGTCGGCCGGCTTCTGGACCGCGATGATGGGCTTCCTGGTGCTGGCCAAGGGCGGCGACAAGCATCTGATCTCGCGCTCGGCGGCGCCGGACCGGCCCGATGCGCCGATCGCGTCCGAGGCCCGCACGGCGATCATCATGCCGATCTGCAACGAAGACGTGACCCGCGTCTTCGCGGGTTTGCGCGCCACCTATGAATCGCTGTCGCGCACACCGCACCTGTCCAACTTCGATTTCATCGTGCTGTCGGACAGCGGCAATCCGGACCTGCGCACCGCCGAGCACGATGCCTGGATGGAACTGTGCCGCGCGGTCGGCGGCTTCGGCCGCATCTTCTACCGCTGGCGGCGCCACCGCGTGAAGCGCAAGACCGGCAACGTGGCCGATTTCTGCCGCCGCTGGGGCAGCAAGTACCGCTACATGGTGGTGCTCGACGCCGACAGCGTGATGAGCGGCGACTGCCTGGCCACGCTGGTCCGGCTGATGGAAGCCAACCCCGGCGCGGGCATCATCCAGACCGCGCCGCTCGCGGTGGGCCGCGAAACGCTGTATGCGCGCGTACAGCAGTTCGCCACGCGCGTGTACGGGCCGCTGTTTACCGCCGGGCTGCACTACTGGCAGCTGGGCGAGTCGCACTACTGGGGCCACAACGCCATCATCCGCGTCAAGCCGTTCATCGAGCATTGCGCGCTGGCGCCGCTGCCGGGCCGCGGCCCGCTGTCGGGCGAGATCCTGTCGCACGACTTTGTCGAGGCCGCGCTGATGCGCCGCGCCGGCTGGGGCGTGTGGATTGCCTACGACCTCGAAGGCTCGTACGAAGAACTGCCGCCGAATCTGCTCGACGAGGTCAAGCGCGACCGCCGCTGGTGCCAGGGCAACCTGATGAACTTCCGGCTGTGGCTCAAGCAGGGCTTCCACGTGGTGCACCGCGCGGTGTTCCTGACCGGCATCATGGCGTACCTGTCGGCGCCGCTGTGGCTGCTGTTCCTGCTGCTGTCCACGGCAATGCTGGCCAAGCATGCGCTGGTGCCGCCGGAATACTTCACGCAGCAATACCAGCTGTTCCCGACCTGGCCCGAATGGCATCCGGAGAAGGCCCTGGCGCTGTTCTCGGCCACGGCCACGCTGCTGTTCCTGCCCAAGCTCGCCAGCGTGGTGTTGCTGATGAAGCAGGCGCGGCGCTACGGCGGCGCGGTGCAGCTCTTTGCCAGCATGCTCATCGAGGTGCTGCTGTCCGCGCTGCTGGCGCCCACGCGCATGCTGTTCCATACCAAGTTCGTGGTCGCGGCATACAGCGGCTGGGGCATCTCGTGGAAATCGCCGCCGCGTGAAGATGCCGAGACCACCTGGGGCGAAGCGTTCCGCCGCCACGGCTGGCATACCGCGCTGGGGCTGGCGTGGGGCGGGCTGGTGTACTGGCTGAACCCGTCCTATGTGCTGTGGCTGCTGCCGATCGTCGGTTCGCTGGCGCTGTCGATCCCGCTGTCGGTGATGCTGTCGCGCGTCTCGCTGGGGCGCGCTTCGCGCAACGCGGGGTTGTTCATGATCCCGGAAGAAACGCTGGTGCCGCGCGAGATCGTCGAAACGCAGCAGCATGTCGAAAACGCTGCCGAAACGCCGAACTTCGTCGACGCCGTGGTGGACCCGGTCACCAACGCGCTGATGTGCGCGACCGCGACGCCGCGCGTGGTGCAGCCAGAATCGGCGCGCAAGCGCCACGAAAGCCTGGTCGAGCATGCGCTGACGCACGGGCCGCGCGCGCTGACCCCGGCGCAGAAGCACGTGCTGCTTGGCAACCCGTTCGCGCTGGCGCGCCTGCATGAACTGGTGTGGGGCTCGCCGCTGGCCGACGCCGGCTGGAAGGACACGCGCATGCTGGTGCGGCGCGCCGCCAACGTGGTGCCGCTGCGCCCCCGCGCCGCTTAAGGCGTATTGCCTGAAACAAGAACGGCCCGCATCAGCGGGCCGTTCTTGTTGGCACTGGCGCGTGGCTCAGCGCAGCGCAGCGCTGCAGATCGGGCCGTTGATATAGACGTCGCCGATGCGGCGCTCGCCGCGGTCCTTGCGGGTCATGTAGCGGAACAACATGCTGACGCCCAGCTTGGTCAGGATCTCGACATCGCGGTTCGCGCAGATATTGCGCTGCAGCGGCGCGGCATAATTGACCTCGAAGCTGGCCAGGTCGAGCATCGGCCCCCGGTAGTTGGTCAGTTCCAGTTGAAACAATACGTGCTTGCCCGGAACCGACTGGCAACGGCGCAGGCGGGTTTCGCCGTCGATCTCGATCGGCAGGGCATCGTTGAGCTGACGGCAGGCGCGCGCCAGCACGTTGTCGGGACGGGTGGCGTTGCGCAGCAGTTCGGGCACGCCGGCGGCGCCGGTGTTCTGGCCGGTGGCCGCGCCCTTGAGCATGCGGGCGACCGGGTCGGCTTCATCGGACGCGGGAACCAGCAACGGGACATTGGCGACATTGGCGACATTGGCATTACGCAACTGCGCCGGCGCCGCGCTGGCCGTCAGCGGCAGCGGCAGCAGCAGCACGGCAGCGAGGGCGGCGGTGCCTAGCGAAGCAGAAAGCGGCGTTGGTCGTATTCTCATGCAGGCTAATGTTGCGGGGACCTGTACTGTCGTCCCTCTCTGCGAGGCCGACGGCGACTCTTACGCCGACAGGCTGGCATTGTACCCTCCACCCCGGCGCGCATGAAAGCCGCGCCCCGCGCGTTGTCGCGCCGCCGAGTTGCCATGCGCATGAACACCAAGGGCACTGACACCACTATTCACCAATCCTGCCAGGATTGCCAGCTTTGCCGGAGCCGGTTTGCGGCAGGCAAATCTGGCAGGCCGGTTTTTACGTGCCATCGCCCGCCACCTTTGCCGGTCCCGTCCATATTGGTTATGTTGTGCAACAATTGCACTTTCACCGGCGCTGCCCGCGCGGTCAGCGTGCGGGCAGCGCCATCGCCCTCGGATACTCTCCCCATGCCTCATCCCGCAAGCGCCGCCCCCACGTCGCGTTTTCCTGCCTGGCTGCTGATCTGCGGCTCGCTGATGGCGATCGCGCCGCTGTCGATCGATATGTACCTGCCGAGCTTCCCCACGCTGGCGGGCGATCTGGGCGTCGACATCGGGCAGGTCCAGCTGACCCTCGGCGCCTTCCTGGTCGGGCTTGCGCTCGGACAGGCTTTCTATGGTCCCTTCAGCGACCGCTTCGGGCGCAAGCCGCCGCTCTATGTCGGGCTATGTCTCTACGTGCTCGCCGCCATGGGCTGCGCGCTGGCGCGCAACGTGGAATCGCTGATGCTTTGGCGCTTCCTGCAGGCGCTGGGCGGCTGCGCCGGCATGGTGATGGCGCGGGCGGTGATCCGCGACCGGCTCGAGGCGCATGAATCGGCGCGGGCGTTTTCGTCGCTGATGCTGGTGATGGGCGTGGCGCCGATCCTGGCGCCGATCATCGGCGGCGCGGTCCTGACCGTATCGGGCTGGCGCGCCATCTTCTGGGTGCTGTCCGGGGCCGGCCTGCTGATCCTGCTGCTGGTCCACCTGCGCATGGAGGAATCGCTGGACCGCCGCCATGCGGCGCCGCTGCGGCTCGGCACCGTGGCCCGCAGCTACGCGGAACTGCTGCGCGACCGCGAGTTCCTCGGCTACTCGCTGTCAGCCGGGTTCGGCTCGGCCGGCATGTTTGCGTATATCTCGGGTTCGCCCTTCGTGCTGATCGAACTGCACGGCATCGCGCCATCGCACTATGGCTTTGTGTTCGGTGCCAATGCGCTGGGGCTGATCACGATGTCGCAGCTCAATGCCCGGCTGGTGCGCGGCCGTTCGCTCGACCAGGTGCTGGGCGCCACGCTGCTGGCGGCGCTTGCCGCTGGCATGGTGCTGGCCGTCGCAGCGCTGGCGGGGATGGCGGTGCTGCCGGTACTGCTGGGTGGGTTCTTCGTGTTTATCGGCGCGCTGGGCTGCGTCTCGCCGAACGCTTCGGCACTGGCGCTTGCGCACCAGGGGCACCGCGCCGGCACGGCTTCGGCGTTGATGGGCACGTTGCAGTTTTCGCTGGGCACGCTGGGCGGCGCCGCGGTCAGCGTGTGGCGCGACGGCAGCGCGCTGCCGCTGGGCGTGGTGATGGCGGCCTGCGGCGCGGGCGCGGTGCTGATGCGCCATTACGGGCGATCGGGTGCGCGCGCGCGCCCGGGCGCCCGCTGACAACCGGCGCCGCGCGCCCGCTCAGGCGGCCTGCTGTGCTGCGGCATGCTCCGCGGCGGCGTGCGGCAACCCGGCCTGTTGCACCACTACCATGTGAGCCGGCATCGGCGCCGCGTAGCCGGCCTGGCCAAAGCACTCGCGGATGATGCGGTTGGTGTCGAAATACACTTGCCAGTAATGATCGTTGTGGCAATAGGGCCGCACCGCCAGTACCGGACCGACCAGCGTGAATTCCAGGATCTCGACGTCGACCGGCGGCTCGGCCAGCACGTTGGGGATCTCGGCAATGCGGGTCTTCAGCAGCGCCGCGGCTTCGGCCACGTCGGTGCTGCCGGCCAGCTGCGCTTTCAGTTCCACGCGCCGGAACGCATTGGCGGTGAAGTTCTGGATGGTGTCGCTGAAGATCTTGTTGTTGCCGATCACGGTCTGCACATTGTCCGGCGTGTCCAGCGTGGTCGCGAACAGGCCGATCTCGCGCACGGTGCCGGTGGTTCCGCCAATGGTGACGAAGTCGCCGACCTTGAACGGCCGCAGTACCACCAGGAATGCGCCGGCGGCGAAGTTCGCCATCAGCCCGGACCAGGCCATGCCGATGGCCACGCCTGCGGCAGCGATCAGCGCGGCAAAGGTGGTGGTCTGGATGCCGAAGTAGCCGAGGATGCCGATCACCAGCACCACGTTCAGCGTCACGGTGACGATGGAACCGACATAGCGCAGCAGCGTGGGATCGACCTTCTGCTTGCCGAGCGCGTTCTGCACCATGCGCACGACAAAGTGGATCAGCCAGCGGCCAATGACCCAGAAGGCGAGCGCCGCCAGGATCTTGACGCCGAATTCGGTGGCGTAGGAGACCACCAGGGTTCTGAGGTTATCGAAGGTAGAGGCGTCCATTGGCGTAGTCCTTTCGAGTTGGTGTAACCGGCCAGCCGCCGACCCAACATCCCCCGAACCAGCCGGCTGCGGCGTGCGAGCCCCTGCGCGTTGCGCGCAATGACCGGGCACGGCAATTATTGAGAGGCCGCGTGCCGAAGTGCAAGCAAATAATTGTTAAGACAAGCCGCCTTGCACGGCTTGTCTGTTTATATCGCAAATGCGCTGGCGCGGATTACCAGTTGGTTTCGCGCTCGGGTGTCGCGGAAATCCGGTGCACGGTCAGGTCCGCGCCATTGAACTCGCCTTCGGGGTCGAGGCGGATGCCAACCAGCCGCTTCAGCGTGCCATAGACCAGCGTGCCACCGGCCAGCGCCACCACGATGCCAAGCAGGGTGCCGAGCAGTTGCGCGCCGAGCGAGACCCCGCCGAGGCCCCCCAGCGCCTTCACGCCGAAGATGCCCGCGGCGATGCCGCCCCAGGCACCGCACAGCCCGTGCAGCGGCCAGACGCCGAGCACATCGTCGATATGCCACCTGTTTTGCGCCAGGGTGAACATATAGACGAACAGCGCGCCCGCCACGGCACCCGTGACCAGCGCGCCAAGCGGATGCATCAGGTCCGAACCAGCGCATACCGCCACCAGGCCGGCCAGCGGCCCGTTGTAGACGAAGCCCGGATCGTTGCGTCCGGCCAGCCAGGCGGCCAGCGTGCCGCCAGTCATCGCCATCAGCGAATTGATCGCCACCAGGCCGCTGATCTTGTCGACGGTCTGCGCGCTCATCACGTTGAAGCCGAACCAGCCCACCGCAAGAATCCAGGCGCCCAGCGCCAGGAACGGGATGTTGGACGGCGGATGCGCGCTGATGCGGCCGTCCTTCTGATAGCGGCCGCGGCGCGCGCCCAGCAGCAGCACCGCAGGCAGCGCAATCCAGCCGCCCAGGGCATGCACCACCACCGAGCCGGCAAAATCGTGGAAGGGCGCGCCGGCGATGCGCGTCAGCCAGTCCTGGACGCCGTAGCGCTGGTTCCACACCATGCCTTCGAAAAACGGATAGACAAAACCCACCAGCACGAACGTGGCAACCAGTTGCGGATTGAAACGCGAGCGTTCGGCAATACCGCCGGAGATAATCGCCGGAATGGCGGCGGCAAAGGTTGCCAGGAAAAAGAACTTGACCAGTTCGTAACCGTTTTTCTGGGCCAGCGTTTCGGCGCCGGAAAAGAACTGCACGCCATAGGCGATGGTGTAGCCAATAAAGAAATAGGCGATGGTGGACACCGCGAAATCCACCAGGATCTTTACCAGCGCGTTGACCTGGTTTTTCTTGCGCACCGTGCCCAGTTCCAGGAAGGCAAAGCCGGCGTGCATGGCCAGCACCATGATGGCGCCAAGCAGGATAAACAGCGCGTCGGTGCCGGTCTTCCAGTTGTCCATAGTGACCTCATGCTCAAAATGGGCGCATCCGTATGCAAAAAGCATTCCAGAGTCGGCCGCATCCTGGTGCCGGCTGCACCGTAGCGGGTAAAGATCCGCACCGGCATGCCGCGGGCGGTCCATCCCTTGGCGCATGGTGGCATCGGCCAGCTGCCAGCGGCCGGACCGCGTGCGCCAAAATGGCGCGAACAAGGGGGCTTTGCGCGACCTGTTGTGGTGCGTCGCCCTATTTGGGGGAATCTGTCCTATGCTGAGTAGTTTTGGGGGCGCGATTTCAGGCCAACCGCCCCGGCCCGGCAAAATGGGGCGCCTGGCAAGTGCGAACAGCAGGGGAAATTGCCCGCTAACCGGCCTCAAGCAAGGATTTGCGGGTTTTTTTGTCGCATTGGTGCCACTGGGGATTGCTCAACGCGCGACGGGCAGATTAGACTGCGCCGATCGATGGCCGGCCGCGAGGCCGGCACATCGGTGACGACGACCAACAAGGGAAATCAGCCATGAATAAAGGTGAACTGGTATCGGCCATCGCCGCGGAAGCAGAATTGAGCAATGCCGCCGCCGAGCGTGCGCTCAACGCAGCGCTGGACAGTATCAAGAAGGCAGTGGCAAAGGGTGATTCTGTAACGCTGGTGGGTTTCGGCAGCTTCGCCGCCGGCAAGCGCGCTGCCCGTACCGGCCGCAATCCGCGCACCGGCGAAACCATCAAGATTCCGGCCGCCAAGACGGTCAAGTTCTCGGCAGGCCAGGGTTTCAAGGACGCCGTGAACAAGAAAAAGTAAGCAGTTTGCGTCCAAAGCGAAAGAAGCGGCCTGGCAGGCCGCTTTTTTTATGTGCCGGTCCCTGCGCCAGCGGGGGCGACGCGGCGCCATGACGCCGCAACGGCGCGGCGATCCGGGTTAAACTGCCGGCGCCCGCAGCCGGCAATCCCGCCCCCGCAATCTTCGTTTCCCGCATCATGAATGACCTGTCCCACCAGCTTTCCATGACCGTGCTGATGACGCCGGACATGGCCAATTTCTCTGGCAACGTCCACGGCGGCACCATCCTCAAGTACCTGGACATGGTGGCGTATGCGTGCGCCAGCCGCTATGCCGGCCGCTACGTGGTCACGCTGTCGGTAGACCAGGTCGTGTTCCGCCAGCCCATCCACGTGGGCGAGCTGGTGACCTTCCTGGCATCGGTCAACTACACCGGCCGCAGCTCGATGGAGATCGGCATCAAGGTGGTGACCGAAAACATCCGCAGCAAGCTGGTGCGCCACACCAACAGTTGCTATTTCACCATGGTGGCGGTGGACGACAACGGCACCCCCGCCGAGGTGCCGCCGCTGGAGCCGCGCGACGAGGTCGAGCGCCAGCGCTTTGCCGCCGCGCAGCAGCGCCGCGCGCTGCGCCAGGAAATGGAAAAGCGCCACGGCGACATCAAGTCGTCGGTGAACTGAGTATCGATGCGTGATACAGCCATGAAGTCCCCACACCCACTCGTTCGACTCCTGTTCGCCGCCGCTTGCGCCAGCGCCGCCGCGGTTGCCGGTGCCGAGGAGATCGGCAGCGTCAGCACCAATTTCCGCATGACCGGATCCGACAAGGTCGTGATCGAAGCCTATGACGACCCGCAGGTGGACGGCATTACCTGCTACGTGTCGCGCGCCCGCACCGGCGGCATCAAGGGCCAGCTCGGCATGGCGGAAGATCCGCCCGAGGCCTCGATCGCTTGCCGGCAGGTGGGGCCGATCGGCTTCAAGGGGCCGATCAAGCAGCAGGACAATGTCTTCTCCGAGCGCATGTCGATCCTGTTCAAGGCGCTGCACGTGGTGCGCGCGGTCGACCGCAAGCGCAATACACTGGTCTACCTGACGTATTCGGACCGCATTGTCAGCGGCAGCCCGCAGAACAGCGTGACCGCGGTGCCGGTGCCGGCGGGCACGGTGATTCCGGTGAAATAAGCGCAGCGGCCGGGGCGGCCCGTCATCAGCGGGCCAGCGCCGCGGTCTCCGCCTGGCAATCGCGCGATGGCCGCGCACCGGCAGCGCGCGCGGCAGCCACTTCACTGCGTGCCCGTTCCAGGTCTGCGCGGAAGGTGGGATCGGCATGCAGCCGTGCCACGGTGGCCGCCGCCATGGTGCGGCCCGCGTTGACATCGCTCTGCCAGTGCACGTTGCACACCACGCGGCTTTGCCCGAAGGCCTGGCCGCGCGCCAGCAGTTCATTGGCGCGCGCGGGCTCGATCTCGGTCAGGATCAGCGCCCAGGCCCAGCCGATGGCGCTGTGGCCGGACGGGTAGGAACCATCCTTCTCCAGCTTGGCGGCCTCGGCCTGCGTGCACATCGGGGTCTTGTTGGCCACGAACGGGCGGGTGCGCTTGTAATGGTCCTTGGCCTTGTACGTGGACAGGCCGGCATCGACCAGGCTGCGGCGCAGCAGCATGTTCAGGTAAGGCGTGTCTTTTTCGCTGACCGGCACGCCCAGCGCGCAGGAGAAGGTGCTGGCGGCCTGCGGGAACGTCAGCTCGGCATCGTCGGACGCCAGCTGCCAGCGTGGCGAACCGCGCAGCGGACCGGCCTGGCGCGCGGCGTCCTCATCCAGCGCCAGCGCGGCCGATCCAGATGCCGGCGGCGCGGGCAGCAGCTGCAGGCTGTCGGGACGCGCATCGGCGGCGAGGTAGCCGGCCGGCACCCCGGGACGCAGCTCCGGCACCGCGGCCAGGTTGGTGCCACCGGCGGCGCAGCCGCCCAGCAGCGCGGCGAGCGCTGCCGCGCCAAGCATCCGCATGGGTTGGGAGAGGGAGGAATCCGGCTTGGCTTGGTCCGTCAATTTGTTTTCCTGGTAAGGGATCGGATCGATGCAGTCCCGCCGCCCCGGCTTACGCGGCGGCGTCGAACAGCTTGCGCAGGTTCGATTTCATGATCTTGCCATTGGCATTGCGCGGCAGCATGTCGTGGTAAATCAGGATACGCACCGGCACCTTGAAGGCTGCCAGCCGCGCGCGCACGAAATCCTGCAGCTCGGCTTCGCTCGCCTGCATGCCCGGTTTCAGGCTCACCACGGCGGCCGGCTCCTCGCCCAGCGTCCGATGCGCCAGGCCGACCACCGAGGCGTCCATGACCGCCGGATGCTCGTACAGCGCGCTTTCGACTTCGATGCAGTAGATGTTCTCGCCGCCGCGGATCAGCATGTCCTTCATCCGGTCGACGATATAGACGTAGCCTTCGTCATCCAGCCGGGCAATGTCGCCGGTGCGCAGCCAGCCATCGACGAAGGTCTGGGCGGTGGCCTCGGGCTTGTTCCAGTAGCCGCGCACGACATTGGCGCCGCGCACCATCAGTTCGCCGGTTTCGCCGGGCGGCAGCGCCTGGCCGCGGCCGTCCACCACCTTCATCTCGCCGATAGGCAGCGCCGGGCCGCTGCTGTCCGGGCGCATCACGTATTCTTCGGCGCTGTGGCTGGTAAAGGTTGACGAGGTTTCGGTCATGCCCCAGCCGATCCCCGGCGCGGCGTGCGGGAATACTTCGCGGATGCGCCGGACCAGCTCGGGCGAGGCGGGCGCGCCGCCGTAGTTGATGTTCTCCAGCGACGACAGGTCGAAGCGGCCGCGCTCGGGATGCTCCAGGATCTGCCAGGCGATGGTCGGCACGCCGCCGGCCGCGGTGCAGCGCTCGCGTTCGATCAGTTCCATGCCGCGCAGCGCGTCCCAGCGGTGCAGCAGTACGATCTTGCCGCCGGTGGCGATGGCGCCGTTGAGCACCGCCATGCAGCCGGTGACGTGGAAGAAGGGCACAGCCAGCAGCATCGATTTCTGCGGCGCGGCCGGATCCGGCGCAGGGATCGGCTCGCCGCGGCGCAGCAGGTTGCGCAGCGGACTGAAGCCGCCGGCCACGGCTACCGAGGTGGAATTGCGGTGCGTGCCGAGCGCACCCTTCGGCTTGCCGGTGGTGCCGGAGGTGTAGAAGATGGTGGCGTCGTCGTCGGGGTCGATGTCGACCGCGGGCGGCGCCTGCTCCGGCAGTGCCGCCCAGCTCGACGAAGGGCCGATCACGCTTTCCAGCGCCATCACGCGCGGCTCGGCCGGCGCGGCGCCCGCGCGCGAGACGTAGATGCGTTCCAGCGCCGGGCAGCCGGGCAGGTGTTCGAGGATGCGGTCGAGCCGCTCGGCATCGACGATGGCGATGCGGCTGCCGGAATCGGCCAGCCCATATTCCAGCTCCTGGCCGGTCCACCAGGCATTGAGCGGGGTCACGATGGCGCCGGCCAGCAGTGCGCCGTAGAACGCCACCGGCCACTCGGGCAGGTTGCGCATGGCCAGCGCCACGCGGTCGCCCTTGCGCACGCCGTCGCGCACCAGCGCCTGGGCCATGGCGATGGCGGCGCGCAGAAACGCATCGTAGGAGACCCGCTCGTCCTCGTACACCACGAAGGTGCGATCGGCAAACGCGCGCGTGGCCAGCAGCAGCTCACGCAGCGTGGGCGGTGCGTTTTTCCAGACGGTGGTGGGAACGCCGCGGATCACGCGCGTTTCCGTTTCGAACGGCGCGCCCGGCGCGGTCAGGCGGGCGTGGGCGTCGGCCAGCGACATGACTGGCCAGTTGCCGGCCAACTGCGGATTGCTCGACATGGACTGCCTCCCGGAACTGCACTGCAGATTGAGGGAAATGCAGGAAAGCGGCCGGCGCAGTCAGCGCCGGCCGCCTTGCAACGCTTGCGTCAACGCCTCAGATGGTCACGCCGCCGTCCACCACCATGGCCTGGCCGGTCATGAAGGTGCTGGCCGCGGAGGCCAGGAACACGGCCGCGCCGGCGATCTCGACGGGCTCGCCGATGCGGCGCAGCGGGGCGCCCTGGGTGGACTGCTTGTAGCGCTCGGGATCTTCCCACAGCGCGCGCGCGAAGTCGGTCTTGATCAGCCCCGGGGCGATGCAGTTCACGCGCACATTGTGCGGCCCGAACTCGACCGCAAGGTTGCGCGCCAGCTGGAAGTCGGCAGCCTTGGAAATGTTGTAGACGCCGATGGTGGGCGAGCCGCGCAGGCCGCCGATCGACGACACGATGATGATCGAGCCGTCCTTGCGGTCGATCATCTGCGGCGCCACCATCTGGATCAGCCAGTGGTTGGAGATGACGTTGTTGTCCAGTACCTTGCGGAACTGGTCGTCCGAGACGCCGCTCATCGGCCCGTAGTACGGATTGGAGGCGGCATTGCAGACCAGCACGTCGATCTTGCCGAAGGCGCGGTTGGTCTCGTCGACCAGGCGCTGCAGGTCGTCCTTCGAAGAGATATTGGCCGGGACCGCAATCGCGGTGCCGGCGCCGTGGTGGGCGTTGATGGCATCCACCACTTCCTGGCAGGCCTCGGCCTTGCGCGAGGAAATCACCACCCTGGCGCCCTGTACCGCCATCTGCTCGGCAATGGCGCGGCCGATGCCGCGCGATGAGCCCGTGACGATGGCAACCTTGCCCGTCAGATCGAACAATGACATGGAGTCTCCTGTATGGCTGTGCCGGTCTCAGCGATGCTGGCCGGCTTGTGCTGGCGGCGGCGTGCCGCGCTGTTGTCCTGCGGACGCGCCCGCGGGGCGGCATCGCCGGGACATTATGTGGCGCTGCCATGGCCGCGTCCACAGCGCGGAGTGCCGCGTAACGGCCTTATCAGCATTCTTTCTGCGGGCAATGCGCGCCGTGCATGGCGCGGATGCTGCATCGCGCAACCGCGCGCTTCAGCTGCCCGCGGATGCCTCTTCGGGTGCCAGCAAGGCGGGAAGCGCCGCCATCAGCCCGTCCTGCAGCTCCTGGTCCAGCAGGAGGCCAAAGCGGTCCGACAGGACCTGCACCACCGCGTCGGCATGCCGGAGGTGCGTACGGCGCACGCTGCCGTCCGGTGCCCGTTCGGCCAGTTCGCCGTTGGCCAGTGTTACCCGCGTGCCGCCGTCGGTGCGTGCGGCCATCAGGCGCTGCAGGAAGACGCTGGCGGGGTGCGTCGAGACATACCAGTTGCGCGCCACGAAATCGATCGGCAGCTGCGGCGTCAGGTCGAAGCGGTAGATCGGAATCCAGCCCGCCTCGCCGCGCGCCTGCAGATCACAGGTGTGGAAGGCGCTGGCGCCAGCCTGTGCCGGGGCGGGCGCCAGCCGGTAGGGAAAGCCATCGTCGGCCGGCTCCGACAGCGCCATGGCGCGAAACGGCGTGGGGCCGCCGAAGCCGACATCGGCCAGATAGCTGCGGTGCGCCACTTCCACGCGCAGCAGCATGTGCGAGGTCATGGTCGGCACGTCGTCCGGCACGCCCCAGCGCACGCGCGCGGCCAGCGGCGTTACCTCGAAGCCGAGCGCGCCGAGCCCGGCGGCGAGCAAGGTATTGAGTTCGAAGCAGTAGCCGCCGCGCCGGCGCGTGACCAGCTTGTCGAATACGGCATCCAGCTCGATGCGCACCGGGCGGCGCAGCAGTGGATCGACGTTCTCGAACGGAATGCCGGCGAGGTGCGCGGCCAGCACCGCATCCAGCGCTTGCAGCGTGGGCGAGGGCGGCGCGGCAATGCCCAGGCGCGCCAGCCAGGCGTCCAGTTGGGCGGCGTCGAGGGTAGTCATGGTATGCGGGACTCCGGTAGGGTGCGGTCAGTTGAGCGTTTCGAGCGCCGGCAGATCGAGCAGTTCGATGCCGCCATATTGCAGACGCAGCAGGCCCTGCGCTTCGAGCTCGCGCAGTGCGTGGTTCACGGTCTGGCGCGACAGGCCCAGCATCTGCGCCAGCTGCTCTTGCGCAATGCGCACACGGCGTACGGCGCTGGCGTGTGGCAGGTTGCCGTAGCCATGCGCCATCGCGGCCAGCCGCCGCGCGACACGGGCCGCCGGCGGCAACAACTGCGCTTCCTCGACGTAGTGGAAGGCCTCGCGGGTCTTGGCGGCCAGCAGTTGGCCGAACGCCTGCCACCATGCCGGCTGCTGCGCGAGGCGCTGCGCCAGGGCGGCGCGCGGCACATGCCACAGCGTGGCGGCGGTGGCCGCGCGCGCGTCATGCGTGCGCGGCAATCCGTCGAACAGGCAGATCTCGCCGAACCAGGTGCCCGGCTCCAGCAGCCCCATCACCGCGGCCTTGCCCGATTCGCCGCTGGTGTGGATCTGCATGGTGCCGCTGGCGACACAATACAGGCCATCGAAGCGATCGCCGCGCGCAAACAGGGTTTCGCCCGCGACCAGCCGGCGCAGGCTGCCGTCGTCCAGCAGGGCCTGCCGCAGCGCTGGCGGCAACTGGCTGAACCACGCGCCGGCGCGCACCGCGGCAAGTGGGTCGCTGCATGGCACCATGGGGTTCGACATCGTATTCGCGGCTGCGCCTGAGCGGGGTGTGGGGCGAGGAGATCAGGGTGTGGCGGGCGCGTCAGTCCCATGCCGGTCTCCATGTCCTGGCGCCGGCCGGAATGTCAAAAACCTGACAGACCGGCCAGTGCTCGACCACTACTATAAATCCACCTCGCGCCGCCGCGCGCGCACCATAGCGCAGTCCAGGAGACGCCCCCGTGAAAACCCTGATCGAACATCTCGCCAACTACGCCGCCTATCATCGCGACCCGCGCAACATCTTCACCCATTTCCTGGGCATCCCGCTGATCGTGCTGGCGGTGACCACGCTGCTGGCGCGGCCGGCCCTGGCGCTGGGCGATGGCAATACCTACCTGACGCCCGCCATGCTGCTGTACATCCTGTCGTGCCTGTTCTACCTGCGCCTGTCGCTGGGCTTCGGGGTGGCGATGGCGTTGATCCTGGCGGTGTTCCTCTATGCGGGCGCGCATATCGCGGCGATGCCGACGGACTGGTGGCTCGCGATCGGCATCGGGCTGTTCGTAGTGGGATGGGTGATCCAGTTCATCGGCCACTATTACGAGGGGCGCAAGCCCGCGTTCGTCGACGACCTGGTCGGCCTGCTGATCGGCCCCTTGTTCCTGGTTGCAGAAACCGCCTTTGCATTGGGCCTGGCGCGTGATACGCGCGATGCCATGGCGGCGCGCGCGCACTGATCAGGGCTGCCCGGCGGGCAGCCGCAGACGGGCGGCCAGACCGCCCAGCGGGCTCGCTGCCAGCACCAGGCCGCCGTCATACAGCGCGGCGATTTCCGTGACGATGGCGAGCCCCAGGCCGCTGCCGGCGGCGGCCTCGTCCAGCCGGCCAAAGCGCGCGGTTGCCAGCGCCTGTGCCTCGGGCGGCATGCCCGCGCCGTCGTCCTCGACCAGAATCTCCAGCACGCCTGAGTCCTCGCGCAGCGTGACGCGCACGCGCGTGCGCGCCCACTGGCAGGCGTTGTCGAGCAGGTTGCCCAGCATCTCGACCAGGTCCTGGCGGTCGCCGGCGAAATGCCCGCCACCGTCGACCGTCAGCGCCAGCGCCCGCTCCCGATGCAGGCGCGCCAGCGCGCGCGTCAGCTCGCGCACCGCGGGGGCGGCCTCGATGCGCTGGCCCCGGGCCGCGGCCGCGCCGGCGGCACGGGCGCGCGCGAGGTGGCGGTCCACCTGGCGCCGCATCGCTTCGACCTGGCCCGACACCGCTTGCGCCGCGGTGCCAGGCAACGCCGCGGCCTCGTTGGCCAGCACCGCAAGCGGGGTCTTGACCGCATGCGCCAGGTCGGCAGCCTGGCGGCGCGAGCGCTCCAGCGCCTGCGCATTGCGTGCCAGCAGGGCATTGATCTCGGTCACCAGCGGTTCCACCTCAGCGGGCCAGGCACCGCCCAGGCGTGCCTCGCGCCGCGCCTGCATGGCACTTAGCGCGCGCCGCAGCCGCGCCAGCGGGGCCAGGCCGAAACGCACCTGCGCCGCCACCGCGAGCATCAGGCCCAGCCCCAGCGCCGTCAGCGACCAGGCCAGCGTCTGGTTGAAACTGCGGCGCGCGGCGCGCAGTTCGGTGCGGTCCAGGGCCACGGCAATTTCCACCGGGGTATCGGCGGAGGCCAGCACCAGTTGTCGCGACACCACCAGCAGCGACTGGTGGTTCGGACCGGAGCGCACGTCGGCGTGCCCATCGGTGGCGTCCGACGCGTCAGGCAGGCGGTGCAGCACCGCCGACGGCATCTCGGTATCCCACAGCGAGCGCGAGCGCAGCAGCGTGCCGGGTGCCCGCGCCTGCCAGTAGGCGCCGGAATAGGGCAGTTCGTAGCGGGGATCGGCGGGACTGCGGTTCAGGACCAGCCTGCCGTCTGCGCTCCAGTCCAGCGCCGCGGCAAGGCTGGCGAGCTGGTGGTCGAGCTGGCGCACATAGGTATGGTTGACGTGGCGCTCGAACAAGGCCGAAAGCAGCCAGCCGCCGACCCCCAGCGCCGCGGCGAGCCAGATCGCCGCCACTGCCAGCAGGCGCAGCGCAAGCGAGCGGCGCAGTCGTGCCGGCATCTAGGGGCGCGCCTCCGGCGGCGGGCGCAGCCGATAGCCCTGGCCGCGCACGGTCTCGATGATGTCTACGCCAAGCTTGCGCCGCAGCCGGCCGACAAAGACCTCGATGGTATTGCTGTCGCGATCGAAGTCCTGCGCGTAGATGTGCTCGGTCAGCGCGGTCTTGCTGACGATCGCGCCCGGGTGGTGCATCAGGTAGTCCAGCACGCGGAATTCGTGGGCGGTCAGCACCACCGGCGCGCCGTCCACGCTGACCGTGCCGGCGCGGGGATTCATCCGGACCGGGCCACACTGCAGCTCGGGCGCGGGCATGCCGTGCGCGCGCCGGATCAGTGCGCGGATGCGCGCCAGCAGCTCTTCCATGCGGAACGGCTTGGACAGGTAGTCGTCGGCGCCCGCATCGATGCCTTCGACCTTCTCGGTCCAGCTGTCGCGCGCGGTCAGGATCAGCACCGGCGCATTCACCTGCGCGGCGCGCCAGCGGCGCAGCACCGAGAGCCCATCCAGCCGCGGCAGGCCCAGGTCGAGGATGACAGCGTCATAGGGCTCTTCCGCGCCCAGGTGCCAGGCGTCCAGGCCGTCGGCGGCAGTGTCGACGGCGTAGCCGGCGTCGGCCAGGCTCGCCCGGACCTGCGCGGCAAGGGTGGCTTCGTCTTCGACCAGCAAGATGCGCATGGATGTCCTGGCCGGGTCAGGGTTTGCGGCGCGCGCCTTCCAGCCCCCGCCCCTTGGCCTTGAGCAGGGCGGCGGTGCGTGCATCGTATTCGAGCTTGGCCACCGAGCCGCCGGGCAGCAGCAGCTTGACCTCGTATTGCCAGATGCCGTCGTCGTGATCCAGTTCCACTCCGATCACGTCGCCCGCGTACTGGCCCGAAACGGTGTCGAGGATGCGCGACAACGGCAGGATTTCGCCGGACTGCACGGCTGCGCGCGCGCGATCGGCATCCTTGTCGGCGTGCGCGGCGGGTACCGCCGCCAGTGCCAGCAGCGCCGCGGCCACCAGCGCGCGCGGGCGCAGCAGGGCGTGTAAGCAAGCGTTCATGGGCCGCAGTTTGCACCAAAACAGCTGAATGCGGGCTGAACGCAGCGCTCAGGGCACGTTCAGCCGGCGCTGCCGACAATGGCCGTCCAGCCATCCGGAAAGCTCGAGCCATGCCGTTCGCACCTTCATCAGTCCGTTGTCCGCGCTTGTTGTCAGCCGCCGCCAGACCCGCGCTTTTTCGACGGCTGGTACTGGCGGCGGCGCTACCGTTGTTGCTGCTGAGCGTGGCGAGCGTGTTCGGCCTGCAGGCCGGTTGGCCCGCGTCCTGGTATGCCTGGCGGCATGTCGATGCGAGCCTGCCGCTGGTCGCGCTCGGTGCGCTGGCGGCTGGCCCGCTGCTGGCAATCTGCACCGAGGATCGAGCGCGAACGGTAGCGTCCAGACGCGCGCGCAGCGTTGCGCGCGGGCCTTCTCGCGGCAGCCATGCATGCCAAAACGGGGGGACGTAGGCCGCTTTCGCGCTTGCACTGAGGCAAAGCCGCGACAAAACCCGGGGTTTTCACCGGGTTTTGCGCTTCGCATGCACGAAAACCCCTTGACTTACGGTACTTTCCGCTATGATTCAGTGGGCGTCGATCAGGCGATTGCGCAACGCTCAGTAGCAATGCATAACACCTGCCGGCATCCATCTGTTCAACTTACGAATATCGATATGGCGACCAAAGCGAAACCGACCGCGAAGACTGCAACCAAGCCCGCCGCCAAGAAGGCTGCGGCAACCAAGGCACCCGTGAAGGCTGCCGCCAAGAAGGCCACGCCGGCCAAGAAGGCTGCTCCCGCCGCTGCACCCGTTGCGCGCCCGCTGAAGGACACCTTCAACAAGTCGAGCCTGGTCGCTCACCTGGTAGCCCAGACCCAGCTGGAAGCCAAGGCCGTGAAGACGGTGCTGGCCCATCTGGAAAACACCATCGTCGGCGCGCTGAACAAGAAGGGCGCTGGCGAGTTCACGCTGCCCGGCCTGCTGAAGGTCACGGCGCAGCAAGTGCCGGCCAAGAAGAAGCGCTTCGGCAAGGACCCGTTCACCGGTGAAGAGCGCTGGTTCCCGGCCAAGCCGGCCAGCGTCAAGGTCAAGGTCCGTCCGCTGAAGAAGCTGAAGGACGCCGCAGCCTGATCTGCGCCAGTTGTCCAGAAAGAAAAGGAGCCGCTTGCCGGCTCCTTTTTTTATTGCCGCCGGCGCCAATCCGGCAGCGTTTAATCCAGGTCAAGCCGGTGGCGATATTCCCCACCTAGAATCCACTACGTCATGGGTGCGGGGGCGCTCCCCATGACAGAGCTTCCGTCTTCCGGAAGCTTCCGCCCGCGGCTGCAATGGCCGCGGGTTTTTTATTGGGCGGCCGCCCGACGGCATGGCGGGTCAGGCCACCAATTGCTTGGCGTAGGTGGCGCGCGCCATCTCGCACACTTCCACTGACACCTGCACATTCTGCCCGGCACCGCCACCCGAGCGCACGGCTTCGGCAATCACATCGCAGACCGATTGCGCCAGCGCCTGACGGACCGCGGTATCGCGCCCGTCCAGAATCGACAGGCGTGCGTGGACAAAGGCCCGCTCGACCGCATCGATGCCCTGGCGATAGGTCGACAGCGTGATGCAGCGCGACTTGATGTCTGCTTCCTGGAACTGGCCGGAAGCCAGCAGGGCGGCATTGGCCTCATCCAGCAGTTCTTCCTGCGAGCAGTTCAGGCGGGTGTTTTCAGTCAGTTCGATGACGAGGTGAGGCATGGCGGTCCTGGCGCAAAGCTCCGGCACGGGGCCGGCGACAGCGAGCATGATACGGGATCGCTGCGGCGGCGGGCGCCAGGGCCTGTGCAACGGGCGACCCGGTCGCGCGCGTGCCTAGGTCGCCAGATGCAAAACGGGGCACCCGTGGGCGCCCCGCTGGAGTTTGCATGGCAGCGGCAGGTCAGGCGTGAACGGCGCTCACTTCGCGGGCGGGTGCCAGCGCACTGCCGAAGCGGGCGGGGTTGTCCCGCGCCAGTTGTTGCAGCTGAGCCAGCTTGGCCTTGAGGCCGGCGTCCAGCTTGGGCGCCGGCATGACCGTCGACGGGCACGCGACGCCCAGGATATCCAGCGCCTGCTGGAAATTCTCCAGTGTCAGGCCGATGGCCGGGTCGACCCTGACCAGATGCTCGCGCAGCGCCTCGGGCATGGATTCGGCCGGCGCGCAGGACAGGATTGCATAATGGACGGGGCGAGCGCCCTGCGCAAAAAACGCTTCGATCTCGGCGCCGTGTCCACCGGCGACGGGCGGCGTCATGGCTTCGACCTGCAGATCCAGTTGTTGCAGGATGGCCGCCGGGGTGCCGCGGCGCCACGCATCCGCAACCACCACACGGGCGCCGGCCACGCCAAACAGCCTGCGCACGAAGCCAAGGGCGACGGGGTCAAAGAACCGGACGTCGCGCGGCGTGCCAGTATCCGGAATGCCGCCCAGACGGGCGCGGGAGCGGTCGGAGTACAGGACGCCGGGTACGTCCAGCATGATGAGTCGTTCAGCCATGGTTTCCTGTGCGAGTGCCCAGTTCAGTTGGTGTGAAACAAGGTTACTCGCCACAACCGCGCTGTCACGTTACCGCGGCGGGTCCAGTTGCAACATATCTGTAACTTCGTCGTGGAAGACGTAAATGCCGGTTACGTCGTCATGACAAATGTTTCGACCCGACACATCTTTGCCGCGCCTGCCGCGTCAGGGCTGCTCGAAGCGAAAGCGTGCCACGTCGCCCGCTAGCGCGGCAGCCTGCTGGTCGAGGCGCGCCGCCTGACCGGCCAGCTCGTCCACCAGCGCCGCATTCTGCCGGGCCGTCTGGCGCAGTTGGGCCGCCGCCTGCGTGGCGCCCTGCACGCTGTCGGCCTGCTCGTCCGCGAGGCTGCGCAGTCCCTCGGCCAGTGCATGGCTGTGGCCCACCGTCGCGGCAATCCGGTCCATCGCCGCAACCACGCTGCCGCTCAGGCTCGCGCCTTGCTGGATTTCATGCGTGGCATGGTCGACGATGCCGCCGATCTCGCGCGCCGCATCGGCGCTGCGCTGTGCCAGCGCGCGCACTTCCTGCGCCACCACGGCAAAGCCGCGGCCTGCGGGGCCCGCGCGCGCCGCTTCCACGGCTGCGTTCAGCGCCAGGATATTGGTCTGGAATGCGATGCTTTCGATCACGCCGACGATCTCGGCGATATGGCGCGAATGCCCGTGCAGGGCATCCATCGCGCCCCGCATGCGTTGCACCACGGCAGCGCCGTCATCGGTGGCGGCGCGCGCCGCGTTCGCCATCTCGCTCGATTCGGTGGCCTGCGCATGTGCGGCGGCCACGCGTGCCGCCAGAGCCTGCATGCTGTCGGTGGTTGCGTCGACGGCACGGGCCTGCTGCTCGGTACGCGCCGACAGGGCCCGGTTGCCGGCAGCGATCTGCTGGCTGGCCGCAGTGATCTCGCGGGCGCTGGCCTGGATGCGTGCCAGCACGCCGGCCAGCTGGTCGCGCATGCCGGCCACATGGTGCAGCATGCTGCTGTGGTCCGCGGGGCGCAGCGCGATCGGGGCGGTCAGGTCGCCTGCGGCAATGCGCCGGGCGATGTCGGCGGCAACGCGCGGCTCGCCGCCCAGTTCGGCGCGCAGGCTGCGCGCGGCAATCCACGCCAGCGCGACGGCAGCGAGCAGGCTGGCGCAGAGCAGGGCGGCCATCCAGGCCTGGGCGCGCAGCTGGCTGCCGGCCACGCTGGCGACGGTGGCGGCGGCTTGTCGTTCCTGCTGGCGGCGTACGGCCTCGACCTGGCTGCTGAGCCGCTGCAGCTGCTCGGTGACGAAATGGCCGTCGACCGACACCGCGCTGTCGAACTGCAGCGGATCGAGCGGCTGCTTGCGCAGCAATGCCACATAGGACTGCGCCAGCTCGCCGGCGCGCTGGCGTTCACGCAGCAGCGGCGCCGCCTGGGCCGGGGCGGCCTGCTGCACGCCAGCCAGGGCTGCGTCCAGCTGCAACAGCGCCGCCGCGATCTCGTCGGCGGCGCCGTCGCGCTCGGTGCTGCTGGTGGCCATGGTGAGCGCCAGCTGGGCACGCCCGAGCGCGGCCAGCGCCGATTGCGCCCGCTCCGCCGAGATGGCGCCGTGCATGTCGTGCTGGTACAGGGTATCGGTGCGGGCCTTGATCGAGACCAGGTTGGCGATACCGGTCAGGCCGACCGCGGCGCCGAATAGGTAGACCAGGGCAAAGGCGGCGCACAGGCGCGCCACCAGCGGCAGGCGGCCCAGCCGCGCCAGCCAGCGCGCGGCGGCAACTGGCCGACGGTGGCCGGGCAGGGATGTCTTGAAGACTTGCAACACGGAGAGGACTCCAGACGGGCGCGCCGGCGTGACCAGCCTGCGCAGCCCGGGCTTGACCCGATTCGCCGCTCGCGCTGCGCTCTCTGTACGGGACAGTCGCCGCGGCGCACGGGATCGTCGTCCATCAACGTGACGCCGACGTGACATTCGCGCAAGATGCACTGTCATCGTGCTGTCATGTGGATGTCATGCAATGTGGGGCCTCGCCGCGTCCCTGACCGCTCCCGCACCATCCCCCGCCTGTCCCTATGAATGGCCTGACTGTCGCCACGTTCCAGTACGATTCCGCGCCCGACGCTGGCAGCGTTGCCCCGGGCCAGACCGTGTTGGCGCCGGCGCGTCTGCCGCCACTGCATGCCGTGTTCCAGCCGATCGTGCAGGCCGACAACGGGGGCATCCTGGGCTACGAAGCGCTGATCCGCGGGCCGGTAGGCTCGCCCTGGTCCGCACCGGACGCGCTGTTCCGGCTGGCGCAAGGCGTGCCCGCCACCATCGCGCTGGAGGTGGAAGCGGCGCGCACCGCGCTGGCCACGTGGCGCAGCTTCGATCTGCCCGGCAAGCTCTTCCTCAATTTCAGCCCGCTGACCTTGCGCCACCTGCTGGCGGACCATGGGCGCCTGATGGCGGCCCTGCTTGAAGCCGGCATCGCTCCGTCACGGCTGGTGATCGAGATTACCGAGCAGACGCCCATCGGCGACGCCGCCAGCTTCGGCATGGCCATGGCGGTGTTGCGCGAACTCGGCATGCAGTACGCGCTGGACGATTTCGGCACCGGGCACGCCAACCTGGACCTGCTTGCCCACCTGTCGCCGCATTTCGTCAAGATCGACAAGTCGCTGGTGCGCGGCATCGCGTCCTGCTCGCGCCGGCTGGAGATCCTGCGCGCGCTGCTGCGCATGATGAGCGCCTTTGGCGGGCGCGTGATTGCCGAGGGCATCGAAGACGAGGATGAACTGGCCGTGGTGCGTGACCTGGGCGTGACCGGCGCCCAGGGCTATTACGTCGGACGACCGGTGGCGCGACCTGCGGCGCAGGTCGCCTTGCACGTGCGGCAGGCGCTGGCATCGCGACGCATTGCCGTGTTTCCGCAGATGGTGCGATCCGGCTGGTCTGGCATTACCGCGGGAAGGCTGCTGCGGCCGGCGCCCACGGTGTCGCCCTCGGCCAGCAACGATGCGGTGCTGCGAACCTTCCAGGACCAGCCCGACCTGCAAGCCGTGGCGGTGGTCAATGACGAAGGGCGGCCGCTGGCCATCATCGGCCGCCAGGCCTTTATCGACCGCTACGCGGCGCCGTTCCACCGCGAGCTCTATGGCAAAAAGGCGTGCATTGCCATGGCCAATCGCGATCCGGCGTGCTTCGACCAGCGAGCCAGCCTGGAGGATATGGCGCAGATCCTGTCGGGCGAGAATACGCGCTCGCTCGCCGACGGCTTCGTGATCACCGACCAGGGCCGCTATATCGGGCTCGGCACCGGTGCCGACCTGATCCGGGCGATCACCGAGGTACGCATGGAAGCGGCGCGCTACGCCAATCCGCTGACCTTCCTGCCGGGCAATATCCCGCTGAACCAGCATATCGAGCGCCTGATCGACGCCGCCAGCGAGTTCCATGCCTGCTATGTCGACCTGAACCACTTCAAGCCGTTCAACGACAAGTACGGCTACTGGAAAGGCGACGAAATGCTCAAGGGTGCGGCCGCGATCCTGGCCGAGGCCTGCGACCCGGCCCGCGATTTCCTGGGCCACGTGGGCGGCGACGATTTTCTCGTGCTGTACCAGAGCGGCGACTGGGCCGAGCGCATGCGCGCCGCGATCCGTCGCTTCAACGATGCGGCGCGGGCCATGTATGCACCGCCGGATCGCGCCGCCGGCGGCATGCACGGCGAAGACCGGCACGGGCGCCCGGTGTTCTTTCCGCCGGTATCGATGGCAGTGGGCGTGGTGTGCGTCAGCGGCGACGGCGTAGCCGGCCTGCAGCGCCTCGGCAGCCAGCAGATTGGTGCGGCGGCGGCCGTGGCGAAGCGCGAGGCCAAGCGCTCGGCCGATGGCATGGCCGTGCTCGACTTCCTGGCGCTGTCGGCGACGCTGCCGGCGTAGCGTGGCTCAGTTGCCCGATGATCCGGGCACGGTGGTCCGGCCAGTCGCCTTTGGCAGCCTGGGCGCGATGCTCTCTTCCAGCACGTCAAGCCGGTAGCCGTGCGCGTAGACCACCTTGATCACGATGCCGTTGGCCACGCCGATACGCAATGTCTTGCGCAGGCGCGAGATCAGTCCCGCCAGCGCCCGCGACAGCGGTGGCAGTTCGTGCCGCCAGATCGCCTGCTGGATGCGCTCGCTGGCCAGCACCCGGCCGACGTTGGAAAACAGCATCATTGCCAGGTCGAACTCCTTCGGCGTCATGGCGATGCGCTCGCCATGCAGCGTGGCAAACCGGCCCGTGCTGTTAAGCTGGTAGGGGCCGGCCTGGACCACCAGGCCCTGGCGCACGCGTTCGCCGGTCACGCGCCGGCGCAGGGCCGCGATGCGGGCCATCAGCACGCGCGCATTGAGCGGGCGGCAAACGTAGTCGTCGGCGCCGGCATCGAGTGCATCGACCAGCTTGTCTTCGCAGTTGTCGGCAGCCAGCAGGATGATGGGCACGTCGCGCGCGCGGGCACCGCGCACCGCACGTACCACGTCCAGGGCGGGCAGGTCGGGCGGCGCATCGTCGATCATCACCATGTCGTACGGCTCCCGACTGACGCAGTGGATCAGCTCCCGCCCAGTCTCGAACACGCGGCAACGGAAGCCGGCGCCCTCCAGCAGTTCGGCCACGGTTCGGAGTTGGGGCGAATAGCCCATGAGCAGCGCAATATTCATCGAAGGCGGACCACAGGGCAGGAGTCGAACCGCAAGGCGAAGGCCGGACAGCGGAGGGGGGGCGCGGCAGGCGAACGCAATGCCGCGCCCAGCCCGGAAGCGTATTAAAAGTGCAGTCAGAAAGACAATCAGACATTGCTGAAATATCTGTCGATTTTTCTGATTCGCTGCGTGCTTCGAGCATGGGTATCGCGAGACCGCGGCCGCCTTGCCGGCACTACGAAAAGTTGTCCACAGGAACTGTGGACAAGCGGGTCGACGCTGCCCTGACAACGGCCTGGCGCCGTCATGCCATCGGCGTGCCAAAAAAGAAGGCAGCGCCGACGGGCGGCGCCTACATCCGGACCATGCTGTGCCAAAATAGCGCGCATCGCGACCCGGTCAGGGACACACGCCCACCGATGCTGCAGAGCCCGAGCGTCATTGCCATCATCGTGCTGGCCTTTCACGTCGTAGGCGTGGTGGCCGCGCTGCATGCCGTCATGACGGTGCGCACCGCGCCGGGCGCGATCGCCTGGGCCGGCTCGCTGCTGATGATGCCGTACTTCACGCTGGTGCCTTACCTGATCTTCGGGCGCAGCACCTTTGCCGGCTATGTCGATGCGCGCCGCTTTAACGACGACCGGCTGCGCGAAATCCGCCACGGCATGACCCCGCGCGAGCGCGAAGCCCGCAGCGCCTGCGTGGTCCACGCGCCGGTCCAGGCCTGCATGCGCGCGCTGCCGCGCCTGACCGGCATGCCGTGCCTGGCCAACAACGATGTGCGCCTGCTGGTCGACGGCGAGCAGACCTTCGAAGCGATCTTCGCGGCGATGGCGCGCGCCAGGCAGGTGTTGATCGTGCAGTTCTTCATCGTCCATGACGATGCGCTGGGCCAGCGCCTGCAGGCGCTCATGTGCGAGCGCGCGCAGGCCGGCGTCAAGGTGTACTTCCTGTTCGACCGCATCGGCTGCCACGCCATGTCGCGCCGTTATGTGCGCACGCTGCTCGATGCGGGTGTCGAGGCGAGGGCGTTCTCCACGCACCGCGGTTTTGTCAATCGGTTCCAGCTCAACTTCCGCAACCACCGCAAGCTGGTGATCGTCGACGGCTGCGAAGCCTTCGTCGGCGGCCACAATGTCGGTGTCGAATACCTGGGCCAGCGACCGCCGCTGGCCCCCTGGCGCGACACCCATATCGCGCTGCGCGGCAGCGCCGTGCTGGACTTGCAGATGGCGTTCGCCGAAGACTGGTACTGGGCCGCGCGCGAGGTGCCGCACTTGCTGATGCCGCCGCCCGAAGCGGGCGGGCGCATGACCTGCCAGGTGGTGCCAACGGGTCCGGCCGATGCGCAGGAAACCTGCTCACTGTTCTTTGTCGAGGCCATCCAGTCGGCGCGCCACCGCCTGTGGATCACGTCGCCGTATTTCGTCCCGGACGAGGCCGTGTTTGCGGTGCTGCGGCTGGCGGTGCTGCGCGGCGTGGATGTCCGCATCCTGATCCCGGCGCGGCCGGACCATCTGGTGGTCTATGCCGCCTCGACGCTGTACGCCCACCAGGCCATTGCCGCGGGCATCAAGATCTATCGCTACCAGCCGGGCTTCCTGCACCAGAAGGTGATCCTGATCGACGACGAGGCCGCTGCCGTCGGCACCGCGAACCTGGACAACCGCTCCTTCCGGCTCAATTTCGAACTGATGGTGCTGACCGCCGACAAGGGCTTTGCGGCGCAAGTGGCGGCCATGCTCGAGGCCGACTTCGCGCAAGCCCGTCGTGTCGGCCTGGACGAGTTCCTCGCCGCGCCGGCACCGCTGCGCGTGGCGATGCACGTTGCCAAGCTGTTCGCTCCCATCCTCTGAGCCGGTGCCGCGGCTCATGCCAGGCGCCACAACACAAGCTTGTGACAGTTTGATTGTGTACACTGTTCACTATAAGACTGTGTACATCATGAACTGTTATGCGTTTTCCGGGAGGCCCGCATGAGCCGCGAGACCTCCGCACCGCCCGCGCGGACGACTTATCGACATGGCGACCTGCGCCGCGCGCTGCTCGACGCCGGCATCGACCTGGCGCGCGAGGGCGGTCCCGACGCCATCGTGCTGCGCGAAGCGACCCGGCGCGCCGGCGTGGTACCCAATGCCGCGTACCGGCATTTCGCCAGCCGGCAAGACCTGCTGCAGGCGGTGCGCGCGTGGGCCTTGTCTTCGCTGGCAATCGCCATGGAGGCCGAAATCGGCGGGCTGCGCCCAGGACGCGGCGCCGCCGCGCATGCGCGCGCCTGTTTGCGTGCGGTGGGCACCGGTTACCTGCGCTTTGCCCTCACGGAGACCGGCCTGTTCCGCACCGCGTTCTCAGTGCCCGATGCCGTGGAAGACGACGCCGACCCGGCCAAGGCAGGCAATAGCGGCCTGAACCCGTTTCAACTGCTGGGCGCGGCGCTGGACCAGCTGGTGGAAGCAGGCGTGCTGCCGGCCGAGCGGCGCCCGGGCGCCGAATATCTGGCGTGGTCGGCCGTGCACGGCCTGGCAATCTTGCTGATCGACGGCCCCTTGCGCAGCCGCGCCACCGAGCAGGCCGAGGTTCTTGGCCAGCGCGTGCTCGATATGGTCGAGAAGGGCCTGTAGCAAGGCCCTTCCCGACGGGCCTGTATCGACCGACCCCTGCTGCCGCGGCATAAAAAAATGCCACGATGGCGGGGACCATCGTGGCAACGTAAGGAGCCAGGAAGGGGGGCAACCTGGCTCTGTCGGGCACCCAGGGTCGGGTGCAGAAACAATGTATTCCGTTGTTTCTCATATGAATATCGGACACTTCTTAAATATGCTTTTATTTTGTCCCGATATAGGCACCCGCACGCCCCTCGCTTGCCCTGGCATGCCATGCCGTGGCGAAGCACCGCGGAATGCAGGCCGAGCCGCGTGGTCTAACTTCCGGGCCTGGCAGGTCCGGCAGGCCGAACGCTGACGGCGCGGAGGGCATCATGCAATACGGAATCGGAGTGATCGTGGTCGCCGCCGCCCTGGCAGGGTGCGTGGCGTATCCGTATGCCGGGGACCCGTATCCGGCATATCCCGGCTACACAGTGTCGACGCCGTACTACCAGGCCTATCCGGCCTACCCCGCGTATCCGGCGTACGGCTATCCGTACTACCGTCCATGGCCTGCCTATGGCAGTTTCGCGTTCATTTACGGCGGCGGCGGACACGGTGGTCATTGGCACGGCCATGGCCACGGGGGGCGAGGTGGCTGGCATGGCGGGCATGGCGGCGGGCATGGCGGGGGCGGCAGCAGAGGCGGCGGGAGGGGGCACTGAGAGGCAGGGCGCGCGGATGGCAAGGCTGAGCCGCCAGGGTTACCATCGGCCTAAGCCAGCCCACGGAGGCTCGTCACCATGAGCAAGCCCACACAGCAGCAGCCCAAGCCAACCACGCCCGCGCAGCCGCCATCCCGGGACGAACGCATCGAGCGCGAGCTCGATGAGGCGCTGAAGGAGACGTTCCCGGCCAGCGACCCGATCGCGGTCGATCCCGACGTGCCGCGCGCGCCGGGGAAATCGAAGCCAGGAAAGTAGCGCGCCTGCGCTGCGAGGACGCGCTAGGGCAGCTGGCGCAGCTGACCGATGACGGACATCAGCCGCCCGTGCGCGACGATCACGCCGGACTCGTCTTGCAGCGCTTCCTGATAGCGCTTGCGGAACCCGGGATCGGCCCCGTCGCTGAAGAGCTTTTCCGCGGCGCGTCCGACGGCACGGCAGGTGTCGTCGTGGTGTTCCTTTGCCTCCAGCTCTTCGTCGATCTCGATGATCAGGCGCGACAGCGGGTCGAGCCAGCGGAAGTAGTTGTCTTCAGTCACCAGCTGGACAAACAGGCCGGCCGGAATCGGCCCGTTCAGCCGTTCATACTGTGCCCGGTCATAGCCGATGACTTCCTTGTGAACCTGCAGCAGGGCCGCGCGCAGCGCCTTCAGGCCTGAGCGGCGCGTTTCCTGCGTGGCGAGGAATTGTTCGTTGGGCATGCCCATCTCTCCGCGTTTCTACGGTATCGGGTCCGGGCAGCGGTGCGTGGTCGCGCGCCTGTACCGCCAGCGCTCGCGCCGCGGTGACTGTCTGCCGGATATTCCGCGCGCGGCGTGCAGCCTGTGCCGGCACTGTCCCGCGCGCCTGCCAGTATAGGCAGGCCCCGCAGGGCGAGCCAGAGGCGGCGGCTAGCGAAATACCCGTATTTGCGCCGGTCCCGGCGCATGGTTGGCGGACATGGCGAGTCGCTCACGGCCCCTCGCTGGCATCCGGCGCCAGCAGGTCGGCCGCGCGTGAGCGCCGTGCATCGGCCGCGCGGAAATAACGGACCACTGTCGACACGCTGGCGTGGCCGGTCATGGCCATGGTTTCTGCGAGCGGCACCTGCTGCGCCGCGGCTTCCGTGACAAAGCCCGAGCGCAGCGAATGCGCGGAATAGTCGCCATCCAGCCCCGCCAGCGCGCAGCGCGCCTTGACGATGCGGCTTACCGCCGCATCGGACAAGCCTTCGCCCACATGTCCGCCGCGCCGGATACGGCGAAACAACGGGCCGCGGTCGATTCCGGCGGCGGCCAGCCATGCCTCCAGGGCCTGTCCGGCGGCACCCGTGACGGGCTTGGCGATGTCGCTGCGCTCGCTGCCTGACTGGTTGGTCTTGGACCAGCCCATGACATAGACAAAGTCCCCCGGACCCACGCGCGTGAGGTGATCCATCGTGGCGCGCGCGACTTCCGAGCGGCGGCGTCCGCCGCTGGCCCAGGCGAACAACAGCAGCGCGCGGTCGCGCAGCCCGGCCAGTGTGTCATCGCAGGTATCCAGCAGGCGCAGCAGCGGCGCGCGCGTCAGCGCGGCCTTGCGAGCCTGCCGGTGTCCGCGGCGCGCGTAGGCGCGACGGGTGCTGGCCATCAGCTCGCGCACGCTGGCATCGGCGCATGGGTTGGGCAGGCCTTGCAGCCGGTGGGCCTTGGCGATGACCGCGAGCCGGTGGGTCAGCGTGGACAGCGCGGGCGGGCCGGGTCGCGCCTTGCATCCATCAGCGACCAGCGCCTGGTCGATGGCCGCGGGCATCTCGCAGACCGGGCCCTGCGGCGTCTGGCGCGTGGCGTGGTCGACGATGAACTGGATAACGACGGCAGGCGCGAGCGGAAGCCGCACTGGCTGCCGATAGCGCAGGGCATACCAGGCAGACCAGTAACGCAATGCGGAACGGTAGCTTGCCACCGTGTTTCGGGATTCACCTTCCTGGCGCAACGCGTTGGCCGCCTGCTCGGCGAGAGGATCCAGTTGGGACGTGCGGAGTGGGGCCGGTAAGTCGACATCAGCGGGAATCGGTGGGAAATAGGTCTCGTGGGCGTCGCGGATTTTAATCATAATAAATATGATGTATGCTGTATCATATCATACATAGATAAGGAATAACAACCGATAAGCCTCCATTATCGGACCTTATTTGTGACTTTTCAGGAATTCGCCGGATATTCATCATGGAAACGCTGCGCAGCCGAGGGATCACCCGCGACGACGTCTGGCAAGCCGCCGACAGCCTGCTCAAGGCCGGCCAGCGGCCGACCATCGAACGCATCCGCCTGCATCTGGGCCGAGGCTCGCCGAACACGGTCAGCCCCCACCTGGATGCCTGGTTTGCGGCGCTGGGCGGGCGGATCCAGGATCCGGAAGGGTTCGCGCCGGCGCCGGGCTGTCCTGAACCGGTCGCCGAAGCCGCGCGCTACTTGTGGGAGGCTGCGCTGCAAAGCGCCAGAACTTCGGCCGAAGCGGGGCTGGCGCAGCGGGAAGCTGCATTGGCGGCGGCCAGCGCGGCCCTGCAGCAGGAGCGCGAAGCGCTGGCGCAGGAACGCCAGGTCATGCGGGCGCGGCTTGAAGGCGCGGAGGCTGCCATGGCGGAACTGACACGCGCGCGCGACGAGGCGGCGGAGCGCGCCGCGCGCGCCGAAACGGCTGCGGCCGCGTGGCAGCAGCAAGCCGAAGCGCTGCGCGCCGAGCATGCCTCAGCGCTGGCCGCGCGCCACGCCATGCAGAACGATTTCGACGTACAGCGCGCAGCCTGGGACCAGGAGCGCGAAACGCTCGCGCAGCGCACCGCCGCCAACGAGCGTCGCATGGCGCTGGAACTGGATGCAGCGCGCGTGGCCGCGCGGGAAGCGCAAGCGCTGCTCGACGCCGAACGCAAGGCGGCGGTCGAGCGCCTGGCACGGGCCGCGGAGGCGGCGTCGCGCCAGGGCACCGAGATGACCCGGCTCGGCCAGGCGATCGCGGTGCTGGAGGAACGGGTGCGCCAGCGGGAAAGCCTGCTGGCAGAGTACCGGGAGCAGGCCGGCGCGGAATCCGCGGCCGCGGCGGCGCCACCACGGCGAAGCCGGCCGGCCCGCGTGGCGCTGTCCGTCGGCAAGGGGCGACGGCGTAGCCAGCGGCTGTAGGCCAGCCGGTGCTGCCCGGAAAAAGCGTCATGCTGGCGGTAATCAAATGAGCTATACTTAAGGCTCATTTGATGAGGTTTGCCATGCCGCGCATGCTCACACCCGAAGGCCATTATCCGCACGCACACCAACGCCGGCCAGCCCGCGAACTCAGCGTCAATAGCTACCTGGCGGTCTACGAGGCCACGCTTTCGACCGATGGCGCCATGTCGGTGATCCGGGCCATCCGCGAGGGCGTGCCGGCTTCCGACCTCAACCGGCTGGCCGAATCCATGGGCACGAGCAAGGAGCAACTGATCAAGACGCTGGATTTGCCGCGTGCCACCGTCGACCGCAAGGCGCGCGCGCACCAGAACCTGTCGAGCGAGCAGAGCGAGCGCGTGCTGGGCATGGTGCGGCTGGTGGGCCAGGTGCAGGCGCTGGTGGAAAGCTCGGGCGATGCGCGCGGCTTCAATGCGGCGCAGTGGGTGGCGCAGTGGCTGGAGCAGCCGTCCCCGGCGCTCGGCGGGCAGCGGCCTGCTGAATTGATGGATACCGTCGCCGGCCAGCGCATCGTCTCTGACCTGGTGGCCAGGATGCAGAGCGGGGCCTACGCTTGAGGCCGGCCTGGCGCATCGCGACCGACACGCCTCTCTACACCGCGGACGATGCCAGCGGCGCCGGCGCGAAGGCGACCGGAGGGCGCTGGAACCGGCAGGGCACGCCCCTGATTTACGCGGCCTCGAGCATCGCGCTGGCGTGCCTGGAAACGCTGGTCCACCTGGGCTCGGCCGGCCTGCCGCTGAACCGCTACCTGGTCCGCATCGATATTCCCGACGACTTGTGGGCCGCGGCTCGGCACTTGACGGCCGCCAGCGCGCCGGTCGGCTGGGATGCCATTCCCGCCGGCAAGACCAGCCTCGACACCGGCGAGGCCTGGGTCCAAAGGGGCACCAGCGCCTTGCTGCTGGTGCCTTCCATCGTGATTCCCGAAGAGGTCAACGTGCTGGTCAATCCCTTGCACCCGGATGCCAGGCGGCTGACCTATACCAAGGTTCGCCGCTGGCAGTATGACGCGCGCCTGGCCTGAGGCACGATCAGGTCGCGCCGGCGGCGCGCAGCAGGTGTTTCTGGATCTTGCCGCTGGTGGTCTTGGGCAGCGCTTCCAGGAAATGGTAGCGGCGCGGCCGCTTGTAAGCAGCCAGCCGGTCGCCTTGCAGCAGGAAGGCGTCGAGCTGGTCCGCGCTCAGCGTCTCCTCGCCGCGTGCGACCACATAGGCACCGACCACCTGGCCCCAGGTAGGATCGGGCTCGCCCAGCACCGCGACTTCCAGCACGCCGGGATGTTCGATCAGGGCGTCTTCCACCTCGCGCGGATAGACGTTCTCGGCCCCCGAATTGATCATGTAATCGATGCGGTCGCGGATCCACAGGTAGCCGTCGGCATCCAGGCTGCCGAGGTCGCCGGTGTGGTACCAGCCGTGCGCGAGCGCGCGCGCGTTGGCCTCCGGGCGGTTCAGGTAGCCCTGCATCATGCATGGGCCGCGCACCAGCACTTCTCCGACTTCGCCTGGCGCACATGGCTGGGACGGATCGGTCGGTGCGCCGTCCTCGCGCAGCCTGGCGACCACCAGTTCGTGTCCGAGCGCGGGCAGGCCGGCCGAGCCGGCGTGGCTCAGTTGTTCGTGCGGGTAGAGCACCGACATGCATGGCCCCATTTCCGTGGTGCCATAGACCTGCACCAGCCCCGCGCCGACCTTGCGGTCCCATTCGCGGATCAGGTGCGGCGCCATCGACGCGCCGCCGTATTCCACCAGCCGCAGCGAGGACACGTCGCGCGCTTCGGCGTCCGGATGGTTGAGCAGCATGGCGACCATGGTCGGCGCGGCGAAGAAATGCGTGACGCCCTCGGCTTCCACCAGTTGCCAGGCCTCGCCGGCGTCGAAGCGGCGCTGCAGCACCTGGGTCGCGCCCAGCTGCAGCCGGGGCAGGAAGCTGGTGTGCAGCTCGGCCGTGTGGTTCAGCGGTGCGATCGACAGGCCCACGTCCTCCCGCGACAGCATCATGGCCTGGTGCATCATCGCGTTGTGCTGCAGCTTGCTGCGATGCGTGTGCATGACGCCCTTGGGCCGGCCGGTGGTGCCGCTGGTGTACATCAGGATGCAGGGGTCGTTCTCGTCGACCATCACCGCGGGCAGCGTGTCGGGCTGGTCCGCCGCCAGCGCGTCGAGGCGGTGCGTGGCACAAGCCGGCGCCGGGTCGGCATCGGCATAGAGGCGCAGCGTGGTGCCGGGCGCCAGTTCGGCGGCTTTTTCCACGACGGCCGCGCCTTCCCGTTCGAACAGCAACGCCCTGGCCCCGCCGTCGTTCAGGATATAGGCCAGCTCCTGCGCCGCCAGCCGGTAATTGACCGGGTTATAGACCGCGCCGATGCGGGCCGTGGCCAGCAGGGTAAAGACAAAGGCCGGGGTGTTGTAGAGGAAGGCCGCCACCACGTCGCCCTTGCCGATGCCAAGCGACTGCAGCGCATGCGCGTGGCGATTGACCTCGGCATCGAGCTGCGCGTACGTCCACGCGCGCCGCCCTGTGCCGATGCCGGTGACCAGCGCGGTCTTGCGCGGCAGGTTGCGCGCGGGCCAGGTGAGGGTGTCGCCAAGGGTGATGCCGCGGGTCAAGGTCGGTCTCCGGTGGTGTCCGCTGCCGGGCGGGCAGGCGCTTGATGTCTTGTCAGCCGGACAATATAGAGCGGCGTGTCGGGCACACGGAAATAACCATTTGCTCTTTCTTTATGCCGTTCGGCGGCAATGGCGTTCCTCGCCGGACAGATACTGTATATTTGTACAGTTTTTCGCTGTCCCGCATTCTTGTGTCCGCCGTGATCCCTCCCACTTCCGATACCCCGGCGCCGGCCACCGTGCCAGCGCAACCGGCGTACGTGGTCGCCGTGCGCGCGCTGTGCGAGTTCACCGCCAAGGCCGGCGACCTGGACCTGCGCTTCGTGCCGACCCCGTCGGCGCAAGACGGGGTGGCGGGGCACGGCGTGGTGACCGGCCGCCGCGGTGCGGGCTACCAGGCCGAAGTGGCGCTGTCCGCGGATTTCGGTCCGCTCCATGTCCGGGGCCGTGCCGATGGCTACGATCCGGCTGCGAACCGGCTCGAAGAAATCAAGACGTTCCGCGGCGATGCCGCCGTGCCGGACAACCACCGCCACCTGCACTGGGCGCAAGCCAGGATCTACGGCTGGCTGCTGTGCCGCAAGCTGGGGCTGCCGGGGCTGGAGATTGCGGTGGTCTATTTCGACATCGTCAGCCAGCGCGAGCATCCGGTGGTGGCGCATTTCGACGCGCCAGCGCTCGAGGCATTCTTTGTCCAGTCCTGCGAGCGCTTCCTGCACTGGGCGCAGGCCGAGATGGCACACCGGCAGGCGCGCGATGCCGCGTTGGCGCAGCTGGCGTTCCCGCACCAGGGCTTTCGCCCGGGCCAGCGCGAACTGGCCCAGGCGGTCTACAACGCCAACCGCGCCGGGCGCCACCTGCTGGCGCAGGCGCCCACCGGCATCGGCAAGTCGGTCGGGACGCTGTTCCCCGTGCTCAAGGCCATGCCGGGCCAGCGGCTCGACAAGGTGTTCTTCCTCTCGGCCCGCTCCACCGGCCGCGCAGTGGCGCTGCACGCCGCCGCAGCCTTGCGCGCCCATGGCGCGCAGCCGCTGCGCGTGCTGGAACTGACCGCGCGCGACAAGGCCTGCGAGCATCCCGAGCTGGCCTGCCATGGCGAATCCTGTCCGCTGGCGCGCGGCTTCTATGACCGCCTGCCGGCCGCGCGCGAAGCGGCGCGCGCCGTGCCGGTGCGCGATCGGGAAGCGGTGCGCGCGCTGGCGCGCGAACATGCCGTCTGCCCTTACTACCTGGCCCAGGAACTGGTGCGCTGGAGCGACGTGGTGGTGGCCGACTACAACTACTACTTCGACCGCAGCGCGATGCTTTATGCGCTGACCGTGGCCAATGGCTGGCGCGCCAGCGTGCTGGTGGACGAGGCCCACAACCTGGTCGAGCGCGGGCGCGCAATGTACACGGCGGAGCTGGATCCGCAAGCGCTGCGGGCGCTGCGCCGCAGTGCTCCTGCGGCGGTGTCCCGGCCGCTGGCGCGGCTGGCGCGGCAGTGGAACACGCTTGCGCGCCAGGGTGACGATGCCTACGAGGTCCTGCCGGACGTGCCCGCGGCATTTCGCCGTGCGCTGGACGAATGCTGTGCGGCGGCGCTGGCCTACATGACCGAGCATCCGGGCGCGCACGATCCGGCGCTGCAGCGTTTTTACTTCGACGCGCTGCATTTCGCCCGCCTGGCCGAGCAGCTCGATGCAAATTCTCTGTTCGATATCCAGCGCACGCCACGCGGCCGGCGCGGCCACCATGCCCGGCTATGCCTGCGCAATGTCATCCCGGCGCCGTTCCTGCGCCCGCGGCTGGCCGCCGCGCATTCGGTCACGCTGTTTTCCGCGACCCTCGATCCGGCGGACTATTACCTGGACACGCTGGGCTTGCCGGCCGATTGCGCGCGCGTGCAAGTGCCATCGCCGTTTCGCGCCGACCAGCTCTCGGTACGGATCGCCTCGCGCATCTCCACGCGCTATGCGCGGCGCGAGCAGTCGCTGCCGGCCATCGTGGCGCTGATGGCGGACCAGTTTCGCGCGCGCCGCGGCAACTACCTGGCCTTCTTCAGCAGCCACGAATACCTGCAGCAGGCGGTCGCCCGCTTTGCCGTGTCGCACCCGGACATCCCGCATTGGGTCCAGGCACGGGGCATGGATGAAGCCGCGCAGGCGGCGTTCCTGGCAGCCTTTGTCGAGGGCGGCGAGGGCATCGGCTTTGCGGTACTCGGCGGCGCATTTGCCGAAGGCGTGGACCTGCCGGGCGAGCGCCTGATCGGCGCCTTCGTCGCCACGCTGGGGCTGCCGCAGTTCAACGCCGTCAACGAACAGTTTCGCGCGCGCATGGAGCAGGCGTTCGGGCAGGGCTACGCTTATGCCTATCTGTATCCGGGGCTGCGCAAGGTGGTGCAGGCGGCCGGCCGCGTGATTCGCACGCAGCAGGACCAGGGCGTGCTGTATCTGATCGACGACCGCTTTGCCGCGGCGCAGGTACGCGGCTTGCTGCCGTCATGGTGGGAAATCGCACCGGCGGCGTAGAAATTACACGGTGGCGCGGCGGATGCGGCATGCTGCAGCCATGGCCGGCCCCACGCATTGCCCGGCACTGGCCTGGAATGAATCTGGCAGGCAGGCAGACCGTCACGCGCCCTTTGAAAGGAAACACCATGCCGATGACCCAACACTACGCGGCCACCGAGCCGACCCGCACCGAAGTGGACACGCTGTCCGGCGCCACCGTGCTGGAGTTCGGCGCCCCCTGGTGCGGCTACTGCCAGCGGGCACAGCCGGCGCTGGCCGAGGCCTTTGCCGTGCATCCCGACCTGCGCCACCTGAAGATCGAAGACGGCAGCGGACGTCCGCTGGGCCGGTCCTTCCGCATCAAACTATGGCCGACGCTGGTATTCCTGCGCGACGGCCAGGAAGTGGCCAGGCTGGTGCGCCCGACCGAAGCGCAGCCGATCCGCGAGGCGATGCGCCGCATTGCCTGACCACTGCAGGCGCCCCCGCCGGCTTACTTGGCGAACACCTGGCTCAGATCGCCGAATGCCTTGAACTCCAGCGCGTTGCCCGACGGGTCCAGGAAGAACATGGTCGCCTGTTCGCCGACCTGGCCCTTGAAGCGCACGTGCGGCTCGATCACGAACTGCGTGCCGGCCGCCCGCAGCCGGGCGGCCAGCGCCTCCCATTGGTCCATCGGCAGGATGGCGCCGAAATGGCGCACCGGCACGTCGTCGCCGTCGACGGCGCTGGTGGCACCGTGGCCGCATTCCTCGGGCGACAGATGGGCCACTACCTGGTGTCCGTAGAAGTTGAAATCCACCCACGCTTCGGAACTGCGGCCTTCCGGGCAACCCAGCAAACCGCCATAGAAACGCCGTGCCTCGGCCAGGTCGCGCACGGGAAACGCCAGGTGGAACAAGGGGATTGGGGAAGTCGTGCTCATGGGGCTTGGTCAGGAGAGGGAAAGGGTTTGACGGGGTTTGACGGGGCTGGCCTGCCGGTGCGTTGATTGTAGTCAGCACAACCCTTAATATGAAGCGAATCATTTTTGCCCTGAGCATCGAAAATTTTTATAAATGATCCGCTACTTCCAGACCTTCCTGACGGCTGCCGAAGCTGGATCGTTTTCCGCCGCGGCGGCGCGGCTGGCGCTGACCCAGTCGGCCGTCAGCACGCAGATCCGGCGCCTTGAAGAAGACCTCGACTGCCGCCTGTTCGAGCGCACCGGCAAGTCGGTCGTGCTCAGCGAAGCCGGGCACCGGTTGCTGCCGGAAGCGCGGCGCCTTGTCGAGCTTTACGCCGCAATGAAGGACCGCGCCGGCCCGCACGCCGATGCCGCGCCGGTGGAGCTGGGCGCGGTGTCGACGGTCCAATCCACCTTGCTGGCCGAGGCCATGCGGCATTTCCGCGAGCGCTTTCCTGACTCGCACGTGAATGTGGTGCCCGGCATGTCGACCCAGCTGCTGACGCAGGTCGATGCGCGCGAGCTGGATGTGGCCGTGCTGATCCGGCCGCGGCTGGGCTTGCCGCCGGAACTGAAGTGGGTGCCGCTGGTGCGCGAGCGCTTCGTCGGCATCGCGCCGGCCGGTGCGCCGCGGGAACTGCGCGCGCTGGTCGAGGCGCTGCCGTTTATCCGCTACAACCGCCACAGCACCGGCGGCCAGCTGGTGGATCAATACCTGAAGCGGCAACGGCTGTGGGTCAGGGAAGGGATGGAACTGGACGAGCCGGCGGTGATCCTGCAGATGGTGGCGGCGGGCCTGGGCTGCGCCATCATTCCGGCCGAACTGGTGCCGCTGCGCGAGGCGGCCGGCGTGGTACAGGTGCCGCTGCCGGGCGGGCCGCTCTATCGCGAGGTGGGTGTGCTGGTGCGGGAATCGGCGCTGCGCCGCGCGCCGGTCGAGGCGCTGATCGACGCCTTCGTGGCTGCCAGCGCGCGCCGGCAGCTCACCGAGGCGCACGAAGGCTAGCGGCTGCCGGGCAATACCATCGTGACCAGCACCGAGGCATCGGACACCGCCGTCACGTCGTAGCGCACGCAGGGCCCGAGGTAAAGCAGGTCGCCCTGGTGCAGCTGGCGTTCGCTGCCGTCCACGCGCACGCGGACCTCGCCTTCCAGGCATTGCACGGTCATGGGTCCATCCACGGCATGCGGGGGTACATGCTTGCCGGCCTTCAGCACCAGCCGCATGACTTCGAGGGGACCTTCCTTGAACAGGGCCTGGGTGGCGGTCTGGTCCAGCCGCGCGCCCAAAGGCAGCACGCTGGCGATCTGTCCGGAAGCAAGATGGGGAAGGGACATGCGCGGCTCCTCGCGGTGTTGTGGGGTGGCTTGTCAGGCGCGCCGGCGCCGGGCGGCGGCACGCTTTCTCAATCTAGCACCGGAGCGCGCGTATCCGTAGCACGCAGCGTGGTGTCGCAGCCAGATCAGGCCGCGGCGGACGCGCGTGCGCGGCGATGGGCTGGCGCCTCTGACACACCGCTGCGGTCCATGCCCGCGATATCCAGGCCGGCCGCACGGTGGGCACCGTCGGAGAACGGATCACGCTGATCGTTGACGCGCGCGCCATCGGTGAAGGGGTCGCGCTTGTCGTTGACGCGCGCGCCGTCGGTGAACGGATCGCGCTTGCCGTTGTGCAGGACGTAGCCATGGCGGTCACCGGCTACGCCGCGGTCGTTCAGGCCTTGTGCCAGGGCAGGGGTGGCGGCAGCGATGGCGGCAAGGGAGAGGGACGTGGCAAGAAGGGCTTTGAGAGCGTTTTTATGCATGTCTGCTGTTTTTAGGTGGGGACGGCTGGCCCGCGAGGGGCCGCGCAGGCATGGCGGGTTTGCCGCCTGCGCCGTCCGGGTTCGCCTTTTGGGCGGTGCCGCGTGGAGATTTGCGCAGCACGGGGACGAAGTTTAGGTCAGTGAAACTATTCCCGTGATGATTTAACTGTCCACTATTCAGTCGTTTTTTTCATCCATCGTCCCGGGGACGACAGCTAGCCTGCGGGCGGTCTGCCAGCCGCCCCCCAGGGCCAGGAACACGTCGACCTGCCGCCCGGCAACCTCGCCCGCTGAAGCCGCCAGGGCAGCCTGTGCGGCGGCGAGGTCGCGCTCGGCGTCGAGATGCGCCAGCCAGGGCACGCGCCCTGCCTGCCACAGCCGGCGCTGCTGCTGCGCAACCTGCGTGGCGTGCTCGCTGGCGGCGTGCAGCGCCGCGTGGCGTTCCCGTTCGCGCGAGTAGGCCGACAGCGCGGTCTCGGTCTCCTGCAGGGCGCGCAGCACCACGCCGTCAAAGCGCGCCAGCGCGGCATCGGCGGCGGCTTCCAGGCCGTGGATGCGATGCCGCACGCCGTTGGTGGGCCAGCTCCAGCTCACCAGTGGTCCCAGGCTCCAGCGTGCCGTGGGCCCGCTGCCCAGATGGCTGAGCACGCCGGTCAGTCCGGCGCTGGCGCCGATGCGGATCGACGGATACAGGTCTGCCGTGGCCACGCCGATGCGAGCGGTGGCCGCAGCGAGTTCCCGCTCGGCCTGGCGCACATCGGGCCGCCGGCGCAGCAGCGCGGCGCCGTCGCCAACCGGCAGTGGCGCGCGCAGCGCGGGCTCGGCATCGCAGGCGACGTCGGCATCCGGCAGCGTCGCCGGCGCCTGGCCCAGCAACAGCGCCAGCCGGTAGCGCGCGGCGCTGCGCGCGGCTTGCAGCGGGGGCAGCGTGGCGCGCAGCGCTTCAGTGCGGGCACGCTCGCGCGCCACCTCGGCAGGCTCGGCGCGGCCCGCGGCAAGCAAGCGGCGGGTGGCGTCCAGCGTGCGCTGCTGCACTGCCAGCTGTTGCCCCGCGGCGTGCAGCGCGTGCGTCGCGGCGCAGCCTTGCACGTAGGCGCGCACGGTTTGCGCGGCCACGGCGACGCGCACCATGTCGAGCGTCGCCTCGCTGGCCTGCGCGCCGGCCAGCGCGGCCTCGTCGGCGCGCGCCAGCTTGCCGAAGAAGTCGATCAGATACGAGGCGCCGAGGCCCAGGTCGCCCAGGTTGAACACCGGCGGCTGGGCCTGCTGCAAGAAGCTCTCGCCCGACAGCTGCGCGCGCGCAACGCTGGCGCCGGCGCTGCCCTGCGGCAGGTTTTCGGATTCCACTTCGTGCAGCAGCGCCAGCGCGCGGCGCAGGTTGGCGCTGGCGGCGCGGATGTCGGTGTTTGCCGCCAGCGCCTTCGTGATCAGCCGGTCGAGCCGTTCGTCGTCATAGAGGCGCCACCAGTCATCGGGCACGGGCGCGATCGCGACGTGCGGTGCCTGCGCACCTTGCAGCGGGCCATTGGCCACGGCATCGCGCACCGCCGCGCGATCGGGCACGCGATAGTCCGGTCCCACTGTCGTGCAGGCACTCAGGTAGGCGCACAGGCATGCCGCCCAGGCGCTGCGCGGCCTCACGATCGCGGCCCCGTGCGCCGCGCGGCGCCAGGGTCGGGAGCCGGCTCGCGCACGGCCACCGTAGCGGTGCGGCCCGAGACCAGGCGCACGTCGGCCGGCACGTCTTCCAGCGCGATGCGCACCGGCACGCGCTGGGCCAGCCGTACCCAGTTGAAAGTGGGATTGACGTTGGGCAGCAGGTTGGAACCCGCGCTGCGGTCGCGGTCCTCAATGCCGGCGGCGATGCTCTGGACATGGCCGCGCAGGCGGCGGGGCTCGCCCATGATATGCACGTCCACGGGGTTGCCGACGTGGATGCGGTGCAGCTTGGTTTCCTCGAAATAGCCTTCCACGTGGAAGGAGCCGGCGTCGACCATCGACAGCACCGGTCGCCCGGTTGACACGTAGTCGCCCAGCCGCGGCAGCCGGTCGTTGAGGTAGCCCGCCACCGGGCTGCGCACGCTGGTGCGTTGCAGGTTCAGCCGGGCCAGCCGCACCGCGGCTTCGGCCTGCGCCAGCGCGGCCTGGCCCTGCTCGACGCGCGCACGCCCTTGCTCCGCGACTTCGGCGGCGACCACGCCGTCCAGGCTGTGGTTGCGTGCGGCCTCGCGCCGTGCCTGCGCCAGCGCGGCACGCTGGGTCGCCAGCGTCGCCAGCGCCTGCTCCAGGGCGAGCGCGTAGCGGTCGCGGTCGATCTCGAACAGCAGCTCGCCGGCCTGGACGTACTGGTTGTCGCGCGCCACCACGCGCGTGACCAGGCCCGATACGTCGGGCGCCACCTGGACGATGTCGGCACGCACGTGGCCGTCGCGGGTCCAGGGCGCGGCGGTGTAGTAGTCCCACAGGTGGCGCAGCACCAGCAGTGCGGCGATGGCGGCCATCAGCGTCGGCAGCACGGGAAGCAAGGGTCGGAGTCGGAAGGTCATGACGGCAGTCCTGGCACCGCGGCAAAAACGGCGGCCACGGCGCCCAGGACGATCACATAGAGGGAAAGGTTGAACAGCGAGCGATGCCAGATGTGCCGGTAGCAACCCAGCGCGGCCAGCACGATGCGCACGGCCGTGGCCACGGCAAAGGCCAGCACGGCCAGCACCAGCACACCGGGCACGAATACGCCGTAGAGGTCGATTTCACTAAGCATGGGGAGCAGCGCGCAGGCCTGGGGATCAGCGGGACGGGGTCATGGCGAGGGCGGGCAGCAGCGTGACCCGCAACACCACCAGCGCGCCCAGCGTGCCGCGCTGGCCGGTGGGGCCGCTGGCCGCCATGGACGCCATGGCGTCGTCCACGGCGGCGGCCAGGCGTGCTGACACCGGGACGCGATGGCCCGCGCGCAGTTGCGCGCGGAAATGCCGCGCCAGCGCGGCCAGCACGCGGCGCACCGGCTTGCGCGCTGGCTGCGGCAAGTCCGGCAGCGCCCTGCGCAGTGCCAGCGCGCAATAGCCGACCTGCAGCGCATGGAAGCCGTCCGCGGACAAAGCGTCGCCGGCCGCGCCCAGGCGCGGCACCAGTTGCCCCAGCCGGTCCAGCATGCGCGCGCCCAGCCGCGCATCGCCATCGGCGGCACGCAACGTGGCGGCCTGCGCCAGGTCGCGCCAGCTGGCGCGCACCAGCCGGCGCGCTGCCGCGCGGGCGCCGAACGGGCGTGTCGCCACCGACCAGAGCGGCGCGAACAACATGGCCGCGGCGCTGGCCAGGCAGGTATTGAAGATGGCGAGGAAATCCGCGTCGAACACAGCCTGCACGTTGGCGAACGCGGCGGTGTTGACCGACAGCAGCATCGCGATCAGCTGGAACCCCGGCCGCGCCACCAGCAGGCCGATGCCTAGATAGGGCAGCGCCAGCATCGCCGCCAGCGCTTCAAAGGTGTGCGCATGCGGCACCACCAGGAACAGGTAGCCGGACGAGATTGCCAGGCACACCGCGCTCCAGCGCGCGAAGGCGCCGGCCATGCGCCGCGGCTCGTCGACGGCGGCAAAGAAGCAGCAGGCGATCGACGCCACGACTACCGCCCCGGCGCCGTCCTCCCAGCCCGAGAAGATCCACAGCAGCCCCGCGCAGAACACCGCGAGTCCGCTGGACACCGCGCCGAACAGCAGCATGCCGTGGTCATGGTGGTGGCCGGCCGCTTCCGGCCCGGATTCTCCAAGGGCCGGCGGCGTGCCGGCGCTGCGGTCGCCGATGCCTTGCTGCAGCGCGCGGCATTCGGCGTACAGCGCGCACAGGCGCTGCAGCTGGTCGGCTGCCGTGGCGGCAAGTCCGTCATGCCAGCCGCGCGCGCCGGGGCGGGACGGGACCCCGCAGCCTTCGAGGGCCGCGGGAGGGGCCGTGGCCGCATCGCTGCCGAGCCATGCCGCCGTCGCCGCCAGCGCTTCGCGCAGCTCGGGCGGGATGCCGTCGGCGTGGCCGCGCAGCGCCTGCAGCACGCTCTCGAGCGACGACAGCAGCGGCATCAGCATGGTCATGCGCCGGCGCAGCGCGCGCGCATGGCGCAGCGTGTAGCTGCCTTCGGTGTCATAGGCCAGCTGGCTGATCAGCTGGTCAAGTTGCAGAATGTCGGCGGCAAGCCGGTGGCGGCTGTGATCGGCGCGCGGGCTGCCGCCGAGGATGTCGGCGGCCCAGGCCGCGGCGTCGGCCAGCCACGTGGCGGCGCGCGCCCGCAGCGCGGGGGCGACCCTGGCCGGAAACACCACCGAGCCCACCAGCCCGGCGCAGACGATGCCGATCACGATCTCCTCGATCCGTGCCACGGCGATGTCGAAGATCTGCGCCGGCTGGCTGACCGCGGGCAAGGCCACGATCGGCAGCGTGTAGGCGGCCAGCAGGCACACGTAGCTGCGCGGCGTGCGCTGCAGCAGCGAGAGGTACACCAGCACGCTGATCCACAGCGCGATCGCGCCCATCAGCACGAGCGGCATGTTGACCAGCTGCGGCACCGTCGCCACCGCCGCGGTGGCGCCCAGCACCGTGCCGGCGACGCGGTACGCCGCCTTCGAGCGGGTCGCGCCGGTGAGCGGATGCGAGACGAAGTACACCGTCGCCATCGCCCAGTACGGCCGCGCCAGGCCCAGCGCCAGCGCAAGGTAAAGCGCGAGCATGGCGGCAGCGAATGCCTTCAGCGAAAACAGCCACTGTCGTGCATTCGGCCAGCTAGCCATGGAGCGGGGTCTTGAAGGGAAGGTTGGGGGCGCGTGCCGCCGCCTGCCGCTCCGCGCTTCATTGGGGGCGCGGTTTGGGCAGGGGCGGCATGTTGGGAGCGAAGTGTAGCGCCCCCTTTCGCATTCCATTCATGATTTAATATTGGCTTTCCCATTCGCGTTATTCATGGAGCGGCGGGCCCGCCCTCCACGCCAACATGCCCATCGATATCCGCGCACTGCGTTATTTCGTCGAGACTGCGCGGCTGCGCAGCTTTACCCAGGCCGCCTCGTCGCTGTTCGTGACCCAGTCCACCATCAGCAAGATGGTCCGGCAACTCGAGGATGAAATCGGCCAGCCGCTGCTGATCCGCGAAGGCAAGAGCGTGCGCCTGACCGATGTGGGCCGCGTGGTGTACGAGCGCGGCCAGGAGGCGCTGGGCGTGGTGCACCGGCTGACGCTGGAGGTCTCCGACCTGTCTTCGCTGGGGCGGGGGCAGTTGACGGTCGGCATCCCGCCGATGGTCAACCTGTTTTTCTCGCCGGCGGTCAGCGCGTTCCGGCAGCGCTATCCCAACCTGTCACTGACGCTGGACGAGCACGGCGGGCAGGTGGTGGAACAACTGGTGGCCAGCGGCGAGCTCGAGGTGGGCGCCACCGTGCTGCCCGGAGACAGCGGCCTGTCGCTGGAAACGCGCCAGTTCGGCCGCTATCCGATCTGGGCGGTGGGGCCGCGCAAGGCGGCCTGGGCGCGCGGGCGCACCGTGTCGCTGGCGGCGCTGCGCGACGAGCCGCTGGTGATGCTGACCGAAGATTTTTCGCTGACGCGCAAGCTGCGGCAGGCCTTTCTGGAAGCCCGCATCGAGCCGCGCGTGGTGGCGCGCAGCGGGCACTGGGACTTCCTGGCGTCGATGGCGGCGGCGGGGCTGGGCACCACCTTCCTGCCCCAGCCGCTGGCCGAGCGCCTGCAGGCGCAGGACACGCTGGCCATGGCGCGCCTGACCGAACCCGCGGTGGACTGGACCATGGCCCATATCTGGTCGCCGGGGCGCTACCTGTCGCACGCCGCGCGGGCGTGGCTCGCGGTATGCGAAGAGGTACTGGGGACCGGGCGAGCGGGCTGAGTCCGCCGGCTCACTTGCCGCGGCACTGGTCGGGCGGGATGTCGAGCAACACCAGCGGCTTCTGTCCGGCCGCATAGTGATAGCGCAGCCGGATTCCGAGCTTGCCCAGCACCGGCACATCCGGGTTGCGGCAGATGCCACGCTCCAGGATGGGCTTGGCGGTGGCCATGAAATCACGGGTATCGTCGCGGCTCGCATCGATGCCGGAGACCTTCAGGTGAAAGTCGACGATCTTGCCCGGCCGCGCCACGCAGCCGTCAAAGCGCGTGGTGTCGTCGAGATCGACCGGGCCGGCGCGCATCAGCTCCTGGCAGGCCAGGCGCAGTTGCCGGTCGGCGTCGCCGGTGGTCAGGCGGGTGACGCCGTGCATGCCGGTCGGCTTGCCGCGCACGGTGCCCAGCAGCAGCGTGGCCAGCTCGGACAGCGGCGGCGCGGCCACGGTCGCGGCCTGTGTGGCGGCTTGTGTGGCGGATGGTGTGGCGGGAAGAGCAAGTGTCGTGGCCAGCAACGACAGGTGGACGGCGGTGCGGCGCCAGCGGCAGAGAGCGGGGACGGGAACGGCGTGGACGGCGGCGGGGTCAGGGGGCATGACGCAGACAGTACGGGGGCGGCGGTTGCGCTGCTACTTTAGCCCTGTGTCCTTGTGGCCGTTGTCAGGCGTTGTCCTACGCCGCAACGTGGGCTTGCCGTGGCGGGCCTGGTCTGGCATGGCAGCGTTAGACTCGCGGCTTGATCAGCCGGCGTGCCGCCGGAGTCCTTCCAGGCGCTGGCGTTCGACGGCGCCTGCCTGGTCGGAACCGTCAGTTACCACGGCGAGTTACCACGACGCCTTCAACGCCACGGCCTGAGGCCGGCGCGCTCAGAGTTCCAGCACCAGGCGGCCGCCGCCACAGGCGCGCGAGCAGCACGCCATCATGCGGTGGTTGGCGTCGCGCTCGGCGCGCGTCAGCACCACGTCGCGGTGGTCGACCTGGCCGGCCAGCACGCGCACCTCGCATGAGCCGCACAGGCCTTCCTCGCAGTCGCTCTGCACGTCGATATTGGCGCCGCGCAGCGCGCCCAGCAGCGTCTGCCCCGCCGGCACTTCCAGCACCAGGCCGGAATCCTTCAGCTCCACGGTGAAGGCCTGTTCCTTCGACGCATCCAGGGAGCCCAGCCGCGAGACGAAATGCTCCACGCGCAGCGCGTCCGCCGGCCACGCCATGCAGCATTCGGCCAGCGCATCCAGCAGCCGCTGCGGGCCGCAGGCATAGATCTGGGTGTCCGCGTCAGGCTGCCCCAGCAGCTTGCCGAAGTTGGCACGCCGGCCTTCGTTACTGGCATGGACATGCAGGCGCGCGCCGTGCAGCGCCTGCAGTTCGTCCAGCATGGCCATGGCCTGGCGTGAACGCCCGCAGTAATGGAAGGTGTAGTCGATGCCAAGCGCGCGGGCACGGCGCGCCATCGCGCTCACCGGCGTGATGCCGATGCCGCCGGCGATGAAGATGGCCCGCCGGCATTGTTCGTCGAAGCGGAAATGGTTGCGCGGTCCGCGGATGCGCAGGCGGTCGCCGGCCCTGACGTGGTCGTGGACCCAGGCGGAGCCCCCGCGGCTGGCGGGATCGCGCAGTACCGCGATCTCCAGCGCCGCGGCGTCGTCCGGATCCCCGCACAGCGAATACTGGCGCGACAGCCCGGTGTCGCCGCATTCCACGTCGATATGCGAGCCCGGCGCCCAGCGCGGCAGCGGCTTGCCGTCCGGCGCGGCCAGCCGCAGCCGGAGCACGCCGTCGGCGGCGGGCGTGGCGCGCTCGACCACCACCGTGCGGGCGATGGTGTGCGCCGACGGCTCGCCGATGCGCACCGGCTGGCGCACTGCCAGCAGGGCGGGGTCGCGGCGCTCGGGGTTCTGCGCGGGATCCCATTCCACCAGCAGGTGCTCCGGGCCGCGGAACGAGGTGTTGGGCACGTAGGTGAAGGTCTGCTCGGCCAGCCGCATATGCGGCAGCCTGCGCGTCAACTCTTCCAGGAAGACCTGCATTTCCATGCGCGCCAGGTTCTTGCCCATGCACTGGTGCGAGCCGTAGCCGAACGTCAGCTGCTCGCTGGCGTTGTCGCGGCGGATGTCGAACAGGTCGGCATCGGCGAAATGGCGCTCGTCATGGTTGGCCGACGAGGTCACGATCAATAGCTTGCTGCCCGCCGGCAGGCGGATGCCGCCGACTTCGGCGTCGCGCGTGACCAGCCTGCGCCACGCCGCGACAGAGCCGTTGTGCCGCAGGCACTCCTCGACCGCATTGGGGATCAGCGCCGGGTCTTCGCAGAGCTCGCGCCACGCGTCGGGATGCTGCAGCAACAGCTTGATGGCGTTGGCCGAGGCATTGGCGGTGGTCTCGTGCGCGGCGACGATGCCCGCCATCATCATCGAATGCAGGTAGGAGTCCGTCACCACCTCGGGCAGCTCCTTCTGCTTGCGCAGCCCGTACTGCATCCAGCCGGGGCCGGACGGGTCTTCGCGCATCTTGTCGAGGATGCGGCCGGCCAGCTGCCAGAAGTTGCCCACGGCGTGCGCCACCGCGACCTGTTCCTCCGGCTTCGGCCGGCCCCAGGTATTGACGGTATGGGCGATGGAGTACTGCCGCAGCAGGTCCATGTCTTCTTCGGGAACGCCCAGGAAGTGCAGCGCCACCGTCAGCGGCACCTCCCACAGCATCTGGTCGACCAGGTCGGCGCGGCCATCGTCGATAAAGCGGTCGACATACTCGCGCGTGAGGCGCCGCACCAGCGGCTCGTGGTGCGCCAGTTCGGCAGGCGTGAACGGCGCCATCAGCGCACGCCGGCGCGGCATGTGGGCGGGCTCGTCCTCGTTGACCAGCGTGCGGTTCATGGCGTAGCCATAACTGGCCAGCACGGCGTTGGCCTCGTCGCCGGTGGGCGTGATCTTCTCAAGCGCAATCGACGGGCTGAAGGTCAGGTTGTCGCGGAAGATGGCCTTGATGTCGTCGTAGCGCGTGACCACCCAGTAGCCCAGCTGCGGGCTGTAGAACACCGGCTCCTGCTCGCGCGACCAGCGCACGTATTCGGGCGGATCCTGCTGGTAGCCGTCGCCGAAGGGGTCGAACTGCGCCGCGTTGTGGCTGACCGGGCAGCCGTTGGGCGCGGTGAGCATACTGTGGTCGATCGGGCAGCCGCGTGCGGCGCCGGGCGAGGGGGTGGTCATGCTACGTACTCCTGGCAGACTTCGAAGCCTGGCAAAAAACGCTGCCGCCCGGGCGCGCCGGACGGCCAGCGGTGTTGCGGCCGGACTCAGTTGTCCAGCGTGATCTTCAGGTCGCGAATCAGCTTGGTCCAGCGGCCGGACTCGCTGCGCAGCAGCTCGCTGAACTGCGCCGGCGTGTTGCCCACGGGCTCGACGCCAAAGTCCACCAGCCGCTTGTTGACCGCCGGCTCGCGGATGGCCGCGACCACGTCCTTGTTCAGCGTGTTGATCACCTCCGGCGGGGTGCCGGCCGGCACCACCATGCCGACCAGCGCGGCGGCTTCGACGCGCGGAAAGCCCAGCTCGGCGAAGGTCGGCACGTCGGGCAGCTGCGGCAGGCGGGTGGCATTGGCCACGGCCAGCGGGCGCACCTTGCCGCCCTTGATGAAGCCGGCGCCGGCGGCGTAGTCGACCATCATCGCGGCGACCTGGCCGGCGGCCACGTCGGACAGCGCCGGCGCGGCGCCACGGTACGGGGCATGCGTCATGGACAGGCCGGTTTCCACCTTCAGCAGTTCCATTGCCAGGTGGTGCGGGCTGCCCGCGCCGGCCGATCCGTAGTTGATGCCGCCCTGCGTGGCCTTGGCCTGCGCGATGAACTCCTTGGCGCTCTTCGCCGGGCTGGCGGCGCCCACCACCAGGATCATCGGGAAGCGTCCCAGCAGCGTCACCGGCGCCAGGTCCTTGCCGGGATGGTATGACAGCGACTTGTACAGCACGGGATTGAACACCAGCGTGCCGTTGTCGGCAGACAGCACGGTATAGCCGTCGGCGGCGGCGCGCGCGGTCTCGGCCGCGCCGATGGCGGTATTGCCGCCGGGCTTGTTGTCCACCACCACCGGTTGCCCGACCTTGGCCGACAGGCCCTGGCCGATGGTGCGTGCCAGGAAATCGGAGCCGCCGCCGGCGGCGTACGGGACGATCCAGCGGATCGGCTTGGCGGGATAGGGATCCGCGGCGTGAGCCGGTGCCAGCACCGGCAGGGTCAGCGCGCCGATGGCGAGGCGCACGGCAAGGGCAAGGTGGGGGCGGGGCATGTTGTCTCCTGAAGGATGAACCGGGATCCTGGCCCGGTGTTTTCTGTTTTGCGTAAATCATATACGCATTGCGTAATGATTGAATGCGGGTTAACCTTGAACAGGCCGCACGTGACGGTGTGGCATCGTCCGCTGTCGCCGTGAACCCCCGCACGCTTCGCGTAGCTCCGTCCCGCCATGCCCGGATCCAAAGCCTCTGCCCCCGTCATCGAAACCGCCACGACGCGCACCCGCGAACGGCGCCAGCGCGTGCAGTCGGCCGTCACCGGCATGGCCGTATTGAAGGGCCTGGCCCGGCTCGGCGGACGCGCCAGCCTGACTGCGCTGGCCGCCCATATCGACGAAAGTCCGGCCAAGGTGCACCGCTACCTGGTCAGCCTGGTGGAAGAAGGCCTGGTGGCGCAGGAACCGGGCACGCAGCAGTACCACCTTGGCTTCGAGGCATTGCAGATCGGCATGGCCGCGATGCGCCAGGCCGACCCGATCCGGCTGGCCGAAGCCTCGCTGGTGCGCCTGCGCGAGACCCTGGAGGTGACCTGCTTTGTCGCGGTGATGGGCAACAAGGGCCCCACCATCATGCGCTTCGAGGAACCAGGACTGCCGGTGACGGTGAACGTGCGCGCGGGCTCGGTGATGCCGCTGCTGTGGTCCGCCACCGGGCGCGTGTTCCTGGGCCTGCTCGATGAAAACGGCGTACACGCGCAGGCCAGGGAAGAGCTGGCGGCGGCCAGCCCGGCGCGGCTGGCGCAGCTCGATGCCAGCGACCCCATCGGCGCGTTGCGCCGCGCGGTGCAGGCCGACGACTGCGCCTGGGTGCGCGACACCAACCTGACCGGCATCAGCGCGGTGGCGGCGCCGGTGCGCGACTACACCGGGCGTGTGTGCGCGGTGCTGACCGCGCTCGGCGCCACGGGCGGCTTCGACCCCGCCATCGACGGGCCCATCGGCAGCGCCGTGCGGCGCGAGGCGCGCGCGGTCAGCGCGGCACTGGGGTTCAACCCGGCGTGACGCCGGCCGCCGGCGCATCCGGGCGCAACGCAGGACAGGCGCTCGGCACCTCCGCGTTGATGCACTCCGGCTGGCCGGTCACGCGACCTCGCGCAGCGCCGTCCGGCGCGGCACGGCCGCCTCGCCGGCAGGCCGCAGCGACGGATAACCCGCCGCAAATACCAGCCGCCCGGCCGACCACGTGTGCGTGACCATCGGCTGGCCTGCCACCTCGGAAACCGCAATCACGTCGGCGCGCAGGCCCGGCGCCAGGCGGCCGCGGTCGGCCAGTTGGCAGGCATCGGCGGGGTGGGCGGTGACCAGCGCCAGCGCCTGGTTCAGCGGCAGCCCGGCCTGGCGCCCGGCGGCATACGTGGCGGCGATCAGGGTGGACGGCTGGTAGTCCGAGCACAGGATGGTGCCGGCGCCGGCCCGGATCGCGTCGATGGCGCGCATCGATCCGCTCTGGCTCTTGCCGCGCAGCACGTTGGGCGCGCCCAGGATGGTCGGCAGCGCACGGGCGCAGGCGGCCTGCGCGGTCTCCAGGTTGATCGGGAACTCGCTCATGCGCACGCCCAGCGCATGCATGGCGGCGATGCGCTGCGGCGAGTCGTCGTCGTGGCTGGCAGTGGGAATGCCCAGCGCGTGCGCCGCCGCCACCAGCCGGTTGACGCGCTCGTGCGCGCCCTCCATCGCGGCGGCCTTCTTGCGGGCGGCATCCGCGGCCGCGTCGCGGCTCATGCCGTGGTTGCCCATCATGTAGGCCAGGTAGGCGTCCATGGTCTTGAACTGGCCCTGGCCGGGCGAGTGGTCCATCACCGAGAGCAGGTCGACCACGCCTTCTGCCATCAGCGCTTCCAGCACTGGCACGGCGCCGGCGTCGGCCACTTCGTAGCGGCAGTGGACGCGGTTGTCGACCAGGCTGTGTTCGCGGTAGGCGGCGATCGTGCGCACCACCGTGGCCGCGGTGTCGACGTTGCGCACGCCGAACTGGTTGCCGGCGAACGACAGCGCGTGATAGGGCGTGGTGATGCCGGCCGCGGCGTTGCGGCGGTCGACCTGCGCCACGGCGAAGTCCAGCGGAAACAGCACGCTGGCGCGCGGCTCCACCTCTTTCTCGATGGCATCGCAATGCACGTCCACCAGGCCGGGCATCACGGTGTGGCCATGCAGTTCAACCACGGCGGCGTGCGCGGGCACGGCCGCGGGCGCCGGCTCGATCGCCGCGATGCGGCCATCCTCGATCAGCAGCGCGCTGTCATGCAGCACGCGGTCCGGCAGCACCAGGGTGGCGTGGGTCAGGTAGGTCGCAGGCATGTCTGGCTCCGTTCGGGGCGGTTCGGTTCAGGCGAGGGCGGTGGCGGGTTGCAGCGGCAGCAGGCGCGTGGCGACGGCATCGCGCACGGCTTCGTCGTGGAAGATGCCGATCAGCGCGCGGCCCTCGGCCAGCGCGTCGCGGATCAGCGCGACCACCACGGCGCGGTTTTCGGGGTCCAGCGAGGCGGTGGGCTCGTCCAGCAGCAGGATCGGATGGCCGCCGATCAGGCCGCGCGCGATATTGACGCGCTGCTGTTCGCCGCCGGAGAAGGTGGCCGGCGGCAAGTCCCACAGCCGGCGCGGCAGGTTCAACCGCGCCAGCAGTTCGGCCGCGCGGGTGCGCGCCTCGTCCTGGCTGGCGCCGCGCTGCCGCAGCGGATCGGCCACCACGTCGAGCGCGCCCACGCGCGGGATCGCGCGCAGGAACTGGCTGACATAGCCGATCACGTCGCGGCGCAGCTGCAGCACACGCTGTTCGCTGGCGTCGACCAGCTCGACCCAGGGAGCGCCGTCGGCGCTGGTATTGCGCAACCGGATGCTGCCTTCGGTGGCGAGGTAGTTGCCGTACAGGCAGCGCAGCAGCGTGCTCTTGCCGGTGCCGGACGGTCCGGACAGCACCAGGCATTCGCCGCGCGCGGCATCGAAATCGATCGCGCGCAACACCGGCAGCCGGATGCCGCCCTGGTTGTGCAACGTAAACATCTTGCCGAGGCCGCGCACCTCGACCAGCTTCTGTGGTTGTTCTGCGTGCATCGTGCTCAGCCCTGCAGGATGGAAGAAACCAGCAACTGCGTGTACGGATGCTGGGGATCGTCGAGGATCTGGTCGGTCAGGCCCTGCTCGACCACGCGTCCGCCCTGCATCACCAGCGTGCGGTGCGCCAGCAGCCGGGCCACGGCCAGGTCGTGCGTGACCAGCACCGCGGCCAGGTCCAGGTCCGCCACCAGGCGGCGCAGCAGGTCCAGCAGCCGCGCCTGCACCGACACATCGAGCGACGCGGTGGGCTCGTCCATGAACACCAGGCGGGGGTGCGTGACCAGGTTGCGCGCGATCTGCAGCCGCTGCTGCATGCCGCCGGAGAACGTGCCGGGCACGTCGTCCAGCCGCGCCAGGTCGATCTCCATCTTCTCCAGCCAGTTGCCGGCGACTGCGCGCAAGTTGCCGTAGTGGCGCTCGCCCACGGCCATCAGCCGCTCGGCGATATTGGCGCCGGCGCTGACCTGCATGCGCAGGCCGTCGCGCGCATGCTGCCGCACGAAGCCCCAGTCGGTGCGCGCCAGCAGCCGCAGGCGCGCGCTGGACAAGGTGGCGAGGTCGGTCAGGCCGGATTCGCGCATGGCGTACCTGACCGTGCCGCGCTGCGCCGGTGCCTGCATCGACAGCGCCTGCAGCAGCGTGCTCTTGCCGGAGCCCGACTCGCCCACCACGCACAGCACTTCGCCCGGGTACAGGTCGAAACTGACGTCATGGCAGCCGTGCAGGCCGTCCCAGGTGCGCGTCAGGTTGCGCACCGACAGCAGTGGCGCGGCGCTCATTGCGCATCTCCGGCAGCGGACTCGACGGCCTGCGCCGCCTGGCGGCCCGCGCAGTACTCGGTATCCGAGCAGACGAACCGGCGCGTGCCGGCGTCGTCGGTGATGATCTCGTCCAGGTAGCTGTCGGTGGCGCCGCACTGCGCGCAGCAGTTGGACCACGACTCCACGGTGAAGGGGTGGTCGGCAAAGTCGAGGCTCTTGACCGTGGTGTAGGGCGGCACCGCGTAGACGCGCTTTTCGCGGCCGGCGCCGAACAGCATCAGCGCCGGGCTGCGGTCCAGCTTGGGGTTGTCGAACTTGGGGATCGGCGAAGGCCGCATCATGTAGCGCTGGTTGACGATCACGGGATAGTCGTAGGTGGTGGCGATGTGGCCGTGGCGGGCGATGTCCTCGTAGAGCTTGACGTGCATCGCGCCGTATTCCGCCAGCGCGTGCATGGTGCGGGTCTCGCCTTCGCTCGGCTCCAGCCAGCGCAGCGGCTCGGGAATCGGCACCTGGAACACCACGGTCTGGCCCGCGCGAAGCGGCGTTTCCGGAATGCGGTGGCGGGTCTGGATGATGCTGGCCCCGGCGGTGCGCTCGGTGGTCGGCACGCCGGTGACGCGGGCGAAGAAGCGGCGGATATTGATGGCGTTGGTGGTGTCGTCCGAGCCCTGGTCGATCACCTTGAGCACATCGTCCTTGCCGATGATCGCGGCGGTCACCTGGATGCCGCCGGTGCCCCAGCCGTACGGCAGCGGCATCTCGCGGCTGCCGAACGGGACCTGGTAGCCCGGGATCGCCACCGCCTTGAGCAAGGCGCGGCGCAGCATGCGCTTGGTCGATTCGTCGAGATAGCCGAAGTTGTAGTGCGCGTCGCGGGCAAGGCCCGCGGCCATGGTGGTGTCGGCGGCGCTCATGCCAGCGTCTCCTCTTGGGGCTGTGGCTGCGGTTGCTGTTGAGGTCGCGGCGGTGCCGCCGCGGGCGCAGTCATGGCGCTGTCCGGCGCGTCGGCGCCATCCGCGCGCAGCCGGCGCAGCAACTCCAGGTTGGCCTGGAAGTCCACGTAATGCGGCAGCTTCAGATGCTGCACGAAGCCAGAGGCCTCGACGTTGTCGCTGTGGTACAGCATGAACTCGATATCATTGGCCGGCGCGTCGGCGGCCTCGCCGAGCGCTTCGGCGCGCATGGCGCGGTCGGCCAGCGCCATCGACATAGCCTTGCGCTCGTTGTAGCCGAACACCAGCCCGTAGCCGCGCGTAAAGCGCGGCGCCTCGTCGGCATTGCCGGCGAACTGGCTCACCATCTGGCATTCGGTCAGCTCGATCTCGCCGACGGTGACGGCGAAGCCAAGCTCTTCGACAAACAGCTCCACCTCGGCCGTGCCGTAGCGGATCTCGGCCGCGAACGGGTGCGAGTTGCCGTAGCCGCGCTGGGTCGAGTAGCCCATCGACAGCAGGAAGCCCTCGTCGGCGCGCGCCAGGTTCTGCAGGCGCGCGGCACGGCCGGCGGGGAAGGTCAGCGGCTCGCGCGTCAAGTCTGGCGGCGCGGGGTCGCCTGCGGGGATCTCGTCGGCTTCGACCAGGTCGTCCGCTTCCAGCAGGCTGGTCACGCGCGGCATGGTCGCGGCCAGTGGCTGCTGCTCGGAGGGAAAAGGCTGAGGTGCGCGGCCAATCTCGAGCGAGAAATCCAGCAGCCGTTGCGTGTAGTCGTAGGTGGGCCCCAGCACCTGGCCGCCCGGCACGTCCTTGAAGGTCGAGGAGATCCGCCGCTGCAGGCGCATGGCGCCGGTATCGAGCGGCTGCGTATAGCCGAAGCGCGCCAGCGTGGTGCGGTAGGCGCGCAGCAGGAAGATGGCTTCGATCTGGTCGCCGGCGGCCTGCTTGAGCGCCAGCGCCGCCAGGTGCGGGTCATACAGCGAGCCCTCGGCCATCACGCGCGACACCGCCAGCGGCATCTGCTCGCGGATCTGTGCCAGCGTCAGCTCCGGCACCGCGGTATCGCCGCGGCGATAGGCGTCGAGCATCCGGTAGGAATTGAGGATGGCGCGCTCGCCCCCTTTGACGGCTACGTACATGTCAGTCCTCCACGATGGTGGTGCGCGTCAGTGCGCAGAACCGGTCGCCGCTGCACAGCAGCAGGTCCACGCCGAGCGGGAAGCCGGCGTTGTTGGCACGCCAGGCCGTGCGAAAGCCCGCGGGCAGGCCGGTCACGCGCAGCGCTTGCGTGTGCTCGATGCCGGGGCCGCGCAGCGTCAGGGTCTCGCCGTCGGTGAGCGAGGCCACTTCCACCAGCAGCGTGGCCGAACGGTCCGGGAAGGCGGGGTCGCCCTGCGCGCAGTCCGCGAGCGCCGGCATGGCATGACCTGCCGGCACGCAGACGAACGCCGCGGCGCCGGGCGCTTCCGTCAGCCGGCAGCCGCAGTGAAAGCGCAGGAATGCGCGCGCCGCGGCCGGCACGGCGGCGGGCAGCCAGACCGGCGAGTCGGCATCGGCAAGCGTCAGCAGCAGCGCGGCCAGCGCCGGCGAGAGCCCTTCGGGCAAGCCGCTGCGGGCCGGCAGCGCCTGCAGCTGGCCCGGGTGGGCAAAGGCCCGCAGCGCGGCGCGGAACACCTGCTGGGCGTCATCGACCGGATCGTTGAAGCCCGGCAGCAGCGCGGCGGCCGGCGTGGACAGCATGGGTTGATCCGGGTGCATCTCAGTCTTCTCCGCGGACCATGGTGAAGAACTCGACGCGCGTCTGCGCGGCCGTGGCCGCGGCGTGCGCGGCACGCGCCGCGTGTGCGTCGGCCAGCGGCGCGAGCACCAGGTCCTGCACGCTCTGGTGCCAGGCCGGACGCTGCAGCAGCGCGTCCAGCACCGCGGCCTGCTCGGCATGGCGCTCGCTCCGTCCCTGGACGTAGGCAACGCCAGCGGCCGCGTCGGCGGCGCCGTCCTCCAGCACGACCGTGCAGCGCGTGACCGTGATTTCCCCAAGGTTGAACTGGGCCCCGGTGCCGCCGGCGCGGCCCCGCACCATGGCCATGCCGGACTCCGGCTTGCGCAGCAGCCGGTAGGCGGGCAGGGTGTGCGCTTGCGCCAGCCGCTGGTAAGCGCCGTCGAGCGCATCGGTCGGCGCGGTGGCCAGGATCCGCAGCCAGTTGGCACGGGCGGCATGGGCGGCGGGCGCATCGGGCCGCGCGGTTTCGCTTTGCATCATCACCCCTATACGTCTATACGTTTAGATGTCGTTGCTGGAACACGCAGCCACTAGACCACAGGCAAATGAACGTTTCATGACGGGGCAGGGGATTGCTCGGGCACGCGGCCAGCGCGGCATGGCTGAGGCACAATCGCACGACATGGATTAACACTTGATGACAAGAGGACAGCGCACGATGTCGGATCGAGAAGTGGAACGGGGTTCGGGCGTCGCCGTCTGGCGCCAGATCGGCGAGGCGCTGGCGGACGACATCCGCAACAAGCTGTACCTGCCGGGCGAGCAATTGCCGCCGGAGCCCGAACTGGCCAGCCGCTTCGCCGTGAACCGCCACACCATCCGCCGCGCCATGGGCGAGCTGGAACTGAGCGGGCTGGTGCGGATCGAGCAGGGCCGCGGCACTTTCGTGCAGGAGCACGCGATCGACTACGCCATCGGACGCCGCACGCGCTTCTCGCAGAACCTGGCGGCGCAGGGCGTGCGCGGCCACACCGAGGTCGTCGCCAGCCAGGTGGTGCGCGCGCCGGAGGTGGCCAGACAACTGGGGCTGGCGCGCACCGCGGAGCTGCTCCATGTGCAGATGATCGGCAAGGCCGAGGACCGCACCATCGACGTGGCCGAGCATTACTTCGAGGTCAAGCGTTTTCCCGGCATCGACGAGGTGCTGCATGCCCGGCAGTCCGTGTCGCGGGCGCTCGCGCATTTCGGCATTGCCGATTACACGCGCAAGTGGTCGCGCATTACCGCGGCGATGCCCAGCGCGCCGGTGGCGCGCATGCTGAACCAGCCCAAGACGCGCCCGGTGCTGCAGGTGGAGGCGCTGAACGTCGATATCGACGGCAACCCGGTGCAGTACAGCGTGGTGCGCTTTGCCGGCGACTGGGTGCAGCTGACGGTGTCCGACGGTGACTGAAGCGCCGGCGCGGCATTGGTCTAGACATCCGGCTGTCATCTGCCTGCGCTACTGTCTGCGGTCAACCCCACCAAACCGGGGCAGTCTGCGCCTGCGCGCGCATGACACCGCTGGTAACCTTGCCGCATGACTCAAGCCGCGTACCGTTACGCCATCTACCTGTCGCCATCCGGCCCGCTGCGCACCTTCGGCAGCCAGTGGCTGGGGCGCGACGCCGACACCGGGGCCGCGCTGCCCCCGCCCGGCGACATGCCGGCCGTGCCGGCGGACTGGACCCGGGCACCGGCCCACTACGGCCTGCACGCCACGCTGAAGCCCCCGTTCCGGCTTGCCGCCGGCGCCAGTGGGGCGATGGTCGATGCCACCGCCCGCGCGCTTGCGCGCCGGCAGGCACCGTTCGACGCAGCGCTTGCGTTGCGCGCGCTGCGTGGTTTTGTCGCGTGGGGACTTGCCGATGGCGGCTCGGCGCCGATGCAGGCGCTGGCCGATGCCTGCGTGCTGGCCTTCGACCCCTTGCGCGCGCCGCCTTCTGCGCAGGAACTGGCCCGGCGCACGCCGCACCAGCTGAGCGAGGAAGAGCGCCGCATGCTTGACGCATGGGGCTATCCGTATGTGTTCGGCTCCTTCGTCTTTCATATCACCCTGACCGGCATGCTCGATGCCGCCAGCCAGCGCGCGGCGATGGCGCAACTGGAAGCCGCCAGCGGCAAGCTGCTGCAATCGCCCTTGCATGTCGACCGCCTCAGCGTGTTCGTGCAGCCCGCGGCGGGCGAAGACTTTGTCGCGGCCCGCCATTACGGCTTCGACGGCAGCATCACGGACGGCGCCGGCGCGGCGTACCTGGGCACATGAGCGCGGCGACCGTGGCCGACGGACACGGCCTGTTCTACCTGATGGGCCCGTCCGGCAGCGGCAAGGACTCGCTGCTGCGCGCGCTGCGCGAGCGCCTGGGAACGGATCACCGCATCGTCATCGCGCATCGCTACATCACCCGCGCGGCCGACGCCAACGAGGCCTCGGTGGCGCTGACGCCGGAAGAATTCCAGCGCCGCCGGGCGCTGGGCTGCCTGGCGCTGGACTGGCACAGCCACGGCCTGCACTACGGCATCGGCATCGAGATCGAGCAGTGGCTGGCGCGGGGCCTGACCGTCATCGTCAACGGCTCGCGCGAGTACCTGCCGCAGGCGGTGGCACGCTACCCCAGGCTGTGCGCGGTGCATGTGCGGGTGCGGCCGGACGTGCTGGCCCTGCGCCTGCGCCAGCGCGGACGCGAAGCGGAAGACGCGATTGCGAAACGGCTGGCCCGCGCGCGGCAGGCGTTCGCCGTGCCGCCCGGATGCCGGCTGGTCGAGATCGACAACAGCGGCGGACTGGACAGCGCGGTGGCGGCCCTGGCGCAACTGGTGGGCGCTGCACCTTCAGCGGCACGCCAGGCCTGAGTTCAGAGCCCGATGCTGAAGCTGATGCCGTGCTCGGCAAAGCCGAGCTGGCGATAGAACTGGTGCGCCCCCAGGCGTCGCGCATTGGATGACAGCGCCAGCTTGGCCGCACCGGCTTCGCGTGCCAGCCGCATCGCCTCGCGCATCATGGCCTTGCCGATGCCCATGCCGCGCGCGGCCGGCGCTACCACCACTGCTTCGACAATGGCCTCGGGACGACCGTCGTGGACCATCACCGGGAACACCAGCAGGCTGAAGGTGCCCAGCGGCACCTCATCCGCGCCCACCATCATGTAGCAGCGGTAGTCCGGATAGCGGCGCATGGTGGCATAGCGCTCGCGCATGGTGGCCAGCGGCAGCGGCGCTTCGCCGTCCATCGCGGCCAGCAGCGCGGACAGGTGCAGCAGCTCCGCGTCGGAGCCGCGCACTTCGCGCAGCGCCAGCGAGACTCCGGTGGCCGGCATGGCGTTCAGACCAGCACCCTGCGGATCTGGGCGGACAGGATGTCGATGGCCGAGACGAACACGATGATGATGATCATCACGGCACAGGTCTGCCCGTACTGGAAGCTGCGGATGATTTCCCACAGCACGGTGCCGATGCCGCCGGCGCCGACGATGCCCACCACCGACGCCGAGCGCACGTTGGACTCGAAGCGGTACAGCGCGAACGACAGCCACAGCGGCAGCACCTGCGGAATCACGCCGTAGACGATTTCCTCGATCGGACCGGCGCCGGTGGCGCGCACGCCCTCCACGGGGCGCGGATCGATGGCTTCGACGGCTTCCGCGAACAGCTTGGCCAGCACGCCGGTGGTGTGGATCCAGATCGCCAGCACGCCGGCGAACGGGCCCAGCCCGACGGCGACGATAAACAGCATGGCGAACACCATTTCATTGATGGCGCGGCAGGCATCCATGATACGGCGCGCGGGCTGGTAGACCCAGGCTGGCACGATGTTGGCCGAGCACAGCAGGCCCAGCGGCACCGCCATCACCACTGCCAGCGCCGTACCCCACAGCGCGATCTGCACGGTGACCAGCATCTCGTCGAGGTAATGGCGCCAGTCGCGGAAATCGGGCGGGAAGAAGTCCGCCGCGAACCTGGCCATGTTGTCGGAATCGCGCAGCAGGTCGAGCGGGCGCATGTCGGCGCCTTGCCACGACAGGGCAAGCATGGCCAGCAGCACCGCCCAGGTCAGCGGCACGGCAAGGGACGTGCGCGGCGGGCGCACATGGCTTCGGGGCGTGGGAGGCAGGCCAGGCGTGGCGGTGACAGTCATTGGAGCAGTCCGGGATCCGGCGGGGAGAGGTGAAAGCGGTGCGAGGCCGCGGCGGTGGGGCCGCCGGCCTCGACGGGACAGGAGCATGCGTGGGGTGCGGCGGGCCGGTTACTGCGTGCTGGTGGCTTTGCCTGCAGCCTTGTCCAGCTCCGCCAGGCGGCGCGACACGTCGGCCAGGCGCTTTTCCTTGTCGGCGGCGGCCAGGGTGGTGTCCGATTCGATCTTGGCCTTTTCGCGCGCCAGTTCGATCTGGCGGATCGGCACCAGCTGCGCATCGCTCGAGGGCCGGAAGCCCTGGTAGGTCAGGCTCGCCAGCACCTGCTTCTCGCGCGCCGCATCGGTGCCCTTGCCGTAGTTGACGAAGAAGCTCTGGATCGCCTTCTTCAGTTCGGGCGCCAGGTCCTTGCGGTAGACCATCGGGTCGGCCGGGATCAGCGGCGACTTCCACAGCACGCGCACCTGGTCATAGGCGTTCTTGCCCGTGTTGATGCGGTAGCGTTCCATGTTTTCGGTGTTGTTGACCGCCACGTCTACCTGCTTGTTCAGCACCGACAGCAGGTTGGTCTCATGGTTGCCGATGCGCACCGCCTTGAACAGCGTCTTGGGCTCGACCTTGTTGGCGCTCCACAGGTAGAAGCCTGGCACCGCCGTGCCCGAGGTGGAGTTCGGATCGCCAGCGCCGTAGGTCAGGTCCTTGCCGCGCCTGATCACATCCTCGACGCTTTTCAGGTCGCTGTCCTTGTTGACTACCAGCAGCGACCAGTAGCCCGGGTTGCCGTCCTTGTCGATCACCGAGGCAAAGACCTCGCCGCTGGCGCGGTCCACCGCTTCCATGGCCGACTTGTTGCCGAACCAGGCGATCTGCACCTTGTTGAAGCGCATGCCTTCGATGATGCCGGCATAGTCGGAGGCGAAGAACGGCTTGACCGGCACGCCCAGGGTCTTGCTCAGGTCGTCGATCAGCGGCTGCCAGGCGGTTTTCAGGTTCGACGACGATTCGGTCGAGATAAAGCCGATGTTCAGGCTCTTCGCCTCCTGGGCAAAGGCGGGCAGGGCGGGGAGGGCGACCGCGGCCGAGGCCGCGACGGCGATAAAGGTTCTGCGAAGCATGGGCAACTCCGGTGGAAAGCGGTTTTGGGGGAACAAGTCTGAAGCGTCCGCTCAGGCGGCCGCCAGGTTCATCGTGACCAGCGCCGGCGCCGGCATGGGCACGGCCGCGGCATCGTCTTCAGCCACGGCATCGCGCAGCAGTTCATCGGCTTCGGTGCCGTAGAGGTCGCGCAGCATGGCCGGCGTCAGCGCCGCCGAGGGGCCGTCATAGACCACCTTGCCGTGGCGCAGCGCGATGACGCGGGGGCAGTAGCGCATGGCCACGTCCACCTGGTGCAGCGACACCACCACTGCCACCTTGCGGGTGCGGTTGATCTGCCTGAGCAGCGACATCACGCGGCGCGAGGATTCCGGATCGAGCGAGGCGATCGGCTCGTCGGCCAGGATCACGCTGGCGTTCTGCACCAGCGTCCGGGCGATGGCGGCGCGCTGCTGCTGGCCGCCCGACAGCGTGGAGGCCCGCTGAAAGGCATAGTCGTCTATACCAACTTGCGCAAGCGCATCGAGCCCGCTGCGGATTTCGTCGGCCTTGAACATGCGCAGCAACCCGCGCCACCTGGGTACGCGCGCCAGCATGCCGACCAGCACGTTGGTGATCACCGGCAGGCGTCCCACCAGGTTGAACTGCTGGAACACGAAACCGATCTCGCGCCGCACCTGGCGGACGTTGCCGGCCAGCCGGCCGTTGCGCTGCACGTGGCGGCCGTTGACCAGGATCTCGCCGGCGCCGGCGTCGCCGGTGACGAAGCCGGCCACGTGGCGCAGCAGCGTAGACTTGCCGGATCCGGACGCGCCCAGCAGGGCGACCATTTCGCCCGGTGCGACCTGCAGCGTGACATCGTCAAGCGCCTTGCGGTCCGCACGGAACGATTTGGTCAGCCCGCGGACTTCAATTGCGTGCGTCATGTCGTCTCCCCTGTGAATGACCTGCGCATTCTGGCGGGGGTGGATGACAGAACGATGACTGGCGGACCGATCCGCAACGGTGTTCGACCACCGGTTTGGGCCATCGAGGACGGGGAGCCGGTAAAGTCTCGCTTATTTCCCGCGCCGGCGGCGCTGCTTGCCGGCGCATCACGGTACAACGATTGGATATGAACAAGATTTTTCAAAAGGCAATGCCAGCCATTGCCGCCGCCGCGGCGCTGCTTTACGGCGCCGGTGCCCATGCCGCCGAGCGTGTCGATGCGGCCGCGCTCAAGCGCGTCGTCGACGCGGCGATCCAGCCGGTGATGCAGGCGCACGATGTGCCGGGCATGGCCGTGGCCGTCACCGCCGGCGGCAAGCAGTATGCCTTCCACTACGGCGTCGCGGCGAAAGCCGGCGGCCGCAAGGTGGATGCCGACACGCTGTTCGAGATTGGTTCGGTCAGCAAGACCTTCACCGCGACCCTGGCGGCGTATGCGCAGGCGCGCGGCGACCTGTCGCTGGCCGATAATGCAGCGAAATACCTGCCGCAACTCGCGGGCAGCAGCGTGGGCGCGACCAGCCTGCTGGACCTGGGCACCTATGCAGCCGGCGGGCTGCCGCTGCAGTTCCCGGAGGCCGTCACCGATACCGGCAAGATGGTCGACTATTTCCGCAACTGGCGTCCCCGCTTTGCCGCCGGGACCCACCGGCAATACTCGAACCCCAGCATCGGCCTGTTCGGCTACCTGGCGGCGCGCAGCATGGGGCAGCCGTTCGATGCGCTGATGGAAAAGATGCTGTTCCCTGCGCTTGGGCTGCGCAACACCTACATCACGGTGCCGAAGGCGCGCATGGGGGACTATGCCTATGGCTACGCGAAGGACGGCAAGCCGGTCCGCGTGACGCCGGGGGTGCTGGATGCCGAGGCCTACGGCGTCAAAACCACCGCGTCCGACATGATGCGCTTCGTCATGGCCAATATCGACAGCAGCGGGCTGGACGATACCCTGCAGCGCGCGCTGGCCACGACCCGCACCGGCTACTTCAAGGTCGGCGACATGGTCCAAGGGCTGGCGTGGGAAATGTACGCCTGGCCGGCGCAGCGCGACAGCGTCCTCGCCGGCAGCTCGCCGCAGGTGGTGTTCGAGGCCAACCCGGTGGCGCGGCTGGATCCGCCGCAGGCGGCGCGCAGCGGCATGCTGGTCAACAAGACCGGCTCGACCAATGGGTTCGGCACCTACGTTGCCTACGTGCCTTCGCAGCGCATTGGCATCGTGATGCTGGCAAACAAGAACTACCCGGTCGCGGAGCGCGTGAAGGCGGCGTTCAAGGTGCTGCAGTATCTGGACGGACAGCCGGTGGGGGAGGGCAAGCCTTGAAGGGGGGAGAAAAGCCGAAGGGATCGCCAGCGACATCGCAATGCAGTGCCGTAATGCCTGGAAGCACCAAAAATTTTCGTCAGTGACGGAATAGTCCAGACACCTCAGGTGTATACGCAGGAAACCATCCCGACCCAGGCCCACGCCAGTCCGTGGCCAACCGGAGACCCCGCGATGCAACGAAGTTCCTCATCTCATGGCGCCCGCACCGCGGTGCACGCGTTGGCGGCACTGTGCCTGTCGGCCGCGAGCCTGGCCGCGCCGGCCGAGAACGCGCACCAGCACCCGGGCCAGGCGGCACCTCCGCCCTTCATCGCCAGCACCGCGAAACCCTATGCCGCCCTGATCGACGACGCCATGAACGTAATGCACCACGGCATGACGCAGGCCCCGACCAACGGCATCCCCGACCACGACTTCGTCGCCATGATGATTCCGCACCACCAGGGCGCGATCGACATGGCCAAGGCGCTGCTGCTGTACGGCAAGGATCCGGCGCTGCGCAACCTGGCCCAGGGCATCATCACCGAGCAGCAGAACGAGATTCGCCTGATGCAGGCGTGGCTGCTGCGCTACCAGGCCACGCTGCCGCAGTCCATGCCGCCCCAGCCGTCCCAATCCCAGCCGCGTTGACTGCCTGTGCCGGTCCTGCGCCCCATGCCACCCGTATCCCGCCCCGTAACTGCCATGTACAAAAGAACGCTTGCCGCCCTGGCCATTTCACTCGGCGCGCCGATCGCCGGCGCCGCCCCTCAACCGCAGGACCGCGTCTATACCGCGGACCAGAACAGCAACACCGTGTCGGTGATCGACCCCGCCGGCAACCGGTTGCTGGGACAGATCCGGCTGGGCAATGCGCGGCCCGACGTGCTGTCGCCGCTGTACAAGGGGGAGCTCAACGTGCACGGCCTTGGGTTCTCCCCGGACCACCGGACGCTGATCGCCATCTCCAATGGCTCCAACTCGGTCGCGTTTATCGATACCGCCACCAACCGGGTCAAGGGCATCGCCTATATCGGGCGCTCGCCGCATGAGGGCTTTTTCACTGCCGACGGAAAAGAGGTATGGGTGGTGGTGCGCGGCGAAGACTATATCTCCGTGATCGATCCCGCCACGTTCCGCGAGACCCGGCGCATCCCGACCACGGCCGGGCCCGGCATGGTGCTGTTCCACCCGGCGGGCAAGCTGGCTTTCGTCGTGTCCAGCTTCAATCCGGTGGTGGACGTGATCGACGTCAGGGCGCACAAGGTGGTGAAGCGGCTCGACGTGGCCAGTCCATTCTCGCCATTCCTGCAATTCTCGCCGGACTTCAGGGAAGTCTGGATGACGCACAAGGACGTGGGCAAGGTCACGCGTATCGATACCGAGAAGCTGGCAGTGAAGGGCGTGTTCGATACCGGCTTCATCACCAATCACCTGGCCTTTGCCCGTACCGCGCGCGGCACGCTGGCCTACGTGACAGTCGGCGGCGAGAACGTGGTGAAGGTGTTCACCACGGACGCCACGCCCACGCTGACCGCGACCATCCCTGTCGGCGCGCTGCCGCATGGCATCTGGGCCGCCGACGACGGCTCGCGCGTCTATGTCGGCCTGGAGAACGGCGACGCGGTCGATGTGATCGACACCGCGGAAAACCGCGTCATCGCGCGCGTACCGGTGGGCCAGGCGCCGCAGGCGCTGGTCTATGTCAGCAACGCCGTGCCCGGCGGCGCAGGCAGCGCCAACCTGGTGCCGAGCGCGAACACCGAGCCGCTCAACGTTGCGCTCAAGCCGGTCCGCGGCGATGCCAGGGGCTTCGTGGTGGCGCGCAACCTGGGCGTGGTCGACGCGCTGGAGGTGTCGCTGTTCAAGCTGAAGCCGGAAACGCAATACAGCATCTACGTGGGCGGGCAGAAGACGCCGGTGGCAAGCTTGCGGACCAATCCGGCCGGCATGGCCAACGGCACCGCGATCGGGCCGCTGCGAGAGGTGGTGCCGACGCTGTCGCCGCAGGCGCCGTCACCGGTGCAGCTGGTGGTGATGGAGGGGACCGCGGCGCCGGACCCGGCCAACGCGGTGCTGGTCAGCGCGCCGTAGGGTGCCGGCAAAGGGCCGGGCGCTCAAGGCACATTGCTCTGGGTGAAATCGAACGGCTTGCCGGCCACGTCATAGGCGCCGCCGAACTCGAAGGGCGCATTGCCCGACTTGCCAACGCCGATATGCAGCGCGGTATTGCCGCCTTGCAGGGCAATCGGCGCATAGCGGTAGTTCATCACCTGCCTGCCGGTGTAGTCCGTAATGGTGATGACGCTGGTCAGCAGCGGGTTCTGCTGGGTCTCGTCGACCGTGATGGGATCGACGATGCGCGAGTCCTGCAGCGTCTTCTCGACGGTCAGGCCCACCATGTCGACCAGCTGGACCTTCTGCGCGCCGCGAGATACCACCCACAGCCTGGTGTTGGAATTGCCCAGTCCCACGTTAACATGGTGCTTCATGCTGGTGGGGTTCTTGCCGACCTGCACGCTCGGCATCTCCTCGATCAGCCGGGGGTCCGGATTGCGGCCGGACTGCAGGCCGGCCACGGAGAACGCGCGGATCTTGCCTTCTTCCGTGGCCACCCAGGCGCGGCCGGGAATCGGCAGGATCGAGATCCTGACCGCCGTGGGCTTCTGCGGCAAGCGGATCGACTTGACGATGGTCGGCGCGAAATTGTCGACGGCAAATACGGGGGGCCACTGGGCATCGCCCAGGCCGGTGTTGGCCAGCGTCGATTGCAGCGCGGCGTGGCTGCTTTCGAAGTAGGCCCGGTTGACCTTGTCGAACAGCGGCTTCATGTCGAGGAAGATCACCTTTTTCTCGGACTTCGAGATCACCGCCGCGACGCCGGCCCGGGACACCAGCCTGCCGTTGATGCCCGTGCGCGTGAAGCTCTTCTGGTTGGCGCCGCTGGTGGCCGGGTTCACGTCGGTCATGGTCCGGCTGGCGCCGCGCCGGCCGACCGGGTCGATCAGCCAGCCTTGCGTGCTGTTGTCCTGCATCACGCCAAAATCCGTTACCGCGGAGATGTCCGTGGGCGCCACCATGCCGGGCAGGTCGATAAAGCCCAGCAGCTTGATAAAGACGAAGTTGGACATGTTGCGCAGGCCGGGGTAAAGGCCTGGCCATGAACCCGCGCTGGAATCATAGGGCCCGCCGACCTTGCTGCCATCGGCCAGGCTGCCCAGCGCCAGCACGGCTACCTGGCCCTTGAAGCTGGCGGTATCCCACACCGTGACCAGCGCGAATTCTGAATTGGTCGTGATCGCAATCGCCGTGGGCACCTTGCCCGCAGGCAATTTCACCGCCGCGGAGTGCGAGGCGGTATTGCTGCCGACCGAGGCAATCAACCCGTTCTGGAACGCGATCAACGCCTGGGCGCAGTCGTGTTCGCTGCAGCGTCCCATGGCAATCGGGCGCCTGGGCAATTCGCCGCCGTTGGCGGCAATGTGATTGTTCAGCTGGGGATCGGTCGCGACATGCCCGTAAACCCACGGCAGCTGCGGTTTCTCGGCGACCGTCCCGGCACTCAGGGCCAGCGTCAGCAGCGAGGTCACGCCAGGGTCCGAGGCCGCATCGCCGCGATAAATGACATCCCCCATATTGCTGCCGTAATCGTTGCGGGAACAATCCAGCTGGCCCAGCTGATAGATGACCTTCAGGCTGTAATCCAGCTCGGCCTTGGGGAATTCCTTCTGGTAGCACGCGTTGGCATGCGGATAGAAGGTCTTGTCGCCCGGCTGCCAGTGGGTGGGCGCCGACGCCACCGGCCGGGTATTGGCCGGGCCATAACGATAGGCGATGGCCTCGTCGCTGCTGTAGTCGGAGGCAATGGCCAGGTAGGCGTCCCGCACCAGCTTGCCGTCGGCATCCAGGATGTCGTCGAACCAGGGTCGCGGTGGTGCTGCCGGCGCTGGCGCCGGTCGTTCCGAGGGCAGCTGCGCGGGCACAGGCTTGGACGCAGCCGCCACGGATGCCGTCCCCGGCGGCAAGGGTGCCGCGGTGCGCCGGTCGGCCTCGCGCTCGCACCCGGCCGTTGCCAGCACGACCACGCAGACGGCGAACGTCAGGTTCACGGTCCGGCGCAAGGCAATGTGGTGCGATGGCAAGCGTTTCGCAGGCATGGGTCTTTATGCGGCGCGAAGGGAAATCGTGAGGGCGCGAACATCCGGCAAGGGGGACTTTGGCAGCTTTCGGGGCGCCACTTAGTACGCCAGCACATATTTCTGGTGCATTTCCTTGCGCGCCCGCGGTGCATGTCTGCATTGTTATCGGTAATCGCCCCAATCGACGTGCCAGCGCGCTGGCATCCTGCGCTGGCCGCTCCGGCACGCTGCTTGCTTTTTGCCACAAAACGACATAGGTTTCCTCATGCATATCGGTTGGACCCATCCGTTCACCGACTGCATCAGGGGTCGAGAAACCACCCGGCAAAGCGCGGCACCAGAACGCGCGTACGGGGCGGTTTCGATAAATCGGACTGGGAGGGAATCGATTTGTCGTGGCGGCGTGGGCATTCCGGCCAACGCCGCTTCGGTGTTGCGTCGGCGGCCATGCAGTCGGCCTGCCAGCCCGAGTATGACCGGCTCCCCTGTGCCTCCGCGATGATCCATCTGCCCCCGCGTGTGCAAAGCATGACGATCCGCATGAGAACGTTTGCCCTGTCGGCGGTCTTCATGCTGGTGGTGTTTCTGCTGGTGACCTGGATGGTTTCGTACCAGATGGTCAGCCATTCCCGGCAGGACCGTAAACAAGTCCAGGCCGTCTACGTGGCCAGCAAGGAAAAAGAGCTGCGCCACTACGTCGAACTCGGCCATGCCGCGCTGGTTCGCATCGCGCAAGGCAGCGGCGAGGAAGCTGCGCTGCAGCAACAGGTGCTCGCCGCGCTCTCGCGCATGCATTTTGGCAACGACGGCTATTTCTTTGTCTACGACCGCTTCGGCAACGTGCTGCTGAACCCGGGCAGCATGGGCATCGACGGGGTCGACTTCTGCGACCCCGCCGATACCGGCAGCGACCAGGCCAAAATGCTGATCAGCCAGGCCCACGCGGGCGGCGGCATTGTCCGATACAACTGGATCAAGCCGTCCTCGCGGGCCGAAGCGCCAAAGATGTCGTATGTGAGGACTGCCGACCAATGGGGATGGATCATCGGCGCTGGCCTCTACATGGACGACATCGAGCGCGAACTGGCGGCATTCGATGCCAACGCGTCGCGCACGCTGCGTGATACCCAGATGCGGCTGACGGCCTTCGCAATCGGTTCGGTCATGCTGATCAGCCTTGCCGGCCTGGCGTGGAACCTGCGCAACTCGCGCATCTCCCGCGAGAAACTGCGGCGCCTGGCGCGCCGCGTGGTGAGTTCGCAGGAAGAGGAACGGGCGCGCGTGGCACGCGAACTGCATGATGGCGTGGTGCAGGTGCTGGTGTCGTCCAAGTATCTGCTGGAAACAGCGCAGGTTCATCTGGAACAGGACGCCACGCAAGCGCTGCAGAAGAACCCGGCGCAGGAGCGCCCGCCATCGCGCGGCCACGCGCCGCAGGCGCTGCTGGCGCAGGGGCTGGGCCGCCTGCAGGAGGCTTTGGTAGAAATCCGCCGCGTCTCGCACGGCCTGCATCCGGCCTTGCTTGCCGACCTGGGACTGGCCGCCGCGCTGCGCATGCTGGTCGAGCAATTGCGCCCGCAGCGCGCCGTCGACCTGCGCTTCACCGAGCAAGGCGCCATCCCGGCGCTGTCGCAGGCCCAGCGGACCGCGTTGTTCCGGGTTGCGCAGGAGGCATTGAATAACGCCATGACGCACGCGCGGGCCGGCTGGGTCCAGGTCACGCTGGCCGGCAGCGCCCATCACGTCGCGCTGACGATCGCGGACAACGGCCAAGGCTTCGACCTGAACAAGGTCCGCGCCGACGGCAAGGGCGGCATCGGCCTGCGCAATATGCGCGAACGCATCGAAAGCCTGGAAGGCAGCGACTTTGCCGTGCATACCGGCCCCGACGGCACGCGTGTCGAGGCACGGCTGCGCCTGGCGCAGCCAGAGCCCGCCACACAAGCCAGGACCCGCGCCGCGCGCAGGCCTGGCCATCATTCCCCTGCAAGGAGACCTGCCGCATGACCGCCAACCTTCGTGTGCTGCTGGTCGATGACCATCCGTTCGTACTGGACGGCGTCCGCCTGCGCCTGGAGGCCACTGGCGAAATGACCGTGATAGGCCAGGCGGCGAGCGTGGAGGAAGCCATCGTCCTGGCCGGGCGGCATGCGCCCGACCTGGTGGTCTCGGACATCCACATGCCCGATGCCAACGGCCTGCAGCTTGCCGCGCGCTTTGCCGAACAATTTCCGTCCGTGCGCGTGATCGCGCTGTCGATGCACAAGGACCCGGAATACGTGCGGCGCGCCTTCGCCCTCGGCGTGGCGGCCTACGTCCTCAAGGAAGCGCCCGCGCACGAGCTGGTGACCGCGATCCGCACCGTCGCGGCCGGCGGCACTTACCTCAACGCCGAACTGCAGGCCTTCCTGCACACCGACGAACCGCCGCCGTCCTCACGCCGCGCGCTGACGCCGAAGGAGGCCACGGTGCTGAAGCTGCTGGCCGAGGGCCGCTCCAACAAGGAGATCGCCGAGCGGCTTGGCACTTCGGTGCGCACCGTCGAGACCCACCGCCTGCACCTGCGCCGCAAGCTCCGGGTTGGCGGCCGTGCCGAACTGGTGAAGTACGCGGTGCACTTCTCCGACCTGCATCCCATCGAGCTGGCCGACGCGGCGCTGGCCGCGGACTGCTGATTGCCCCGGACCCGTGCGATGTGTCCATGCCTGGTGCGGTGGCACCGGGGCAGGGCGGTGGTGCGCACCATCATTGGGGCGCGAAACACGCTCTCTGTATTACTGCGTAGGGGAAAGTCGTGCTGCTGTCGCGGCCGTTGTTTGCGTAGACTTTTTTCGAAGAACAGGCGCCAGGCAAGCGGATCTGCCAGTGCGCCGGTCGTCGGACACAACGGGAGAGCATCATGGACGAGCTGAAGCAAAAGCAGAGAGCGGCTGTCGCGACACCACCGCATGCGGAAGAACTGGCGACGTGGACGCCGAAACGGCGCGAATTCCTGCGCATGCTGGCCTACGGCGCTGGGTCGCTGGCGCTTGCGCCGCTGATCAGCGCGTGCTCCGACGACGCGTCGGCGGCTTCGTCCGACCTGCGCTCGCAGCTGGCACAGGATGAAGCCTTCTGGAACGAGGTCCAGGGCATGTTCGTGCTCAAGCCCGAGAAGGTCTACATGAACATCGGCACTGGCGGCTCGATGCCGAAGGTGGTGCTCGATGTCTTCAGCCAGGAGAACCTGGCCAAGGCCGCCGACTCTTCCAGCGGCTATGGCAACCTTGCAGACCTGCGCGCGGCCGTGGCCAAGGGCTTCGGCGTCGACGGCGACGAAGTAGCGTTCTCCGGCAATACGTCGTCGGGCATGTGCCACGCCATCCTCGGCATCAAGTGGGAGCCGGGCGATGTGGTGGTCACTACCAACCACGAGCACGGCGGTGGCCTGACCCCGCTCAGTATCGCGGTGGACCGCTACGGCATCGAGATCTCGACCATTGCGCTGCCGGTCGGCAACAACCAGACCGCCAGCACCTATGTCCAGCTGTTCGACGAGCGCATCCGCGCGCTGAAGGGGCAGGGCAAGCGGGTACGCGCGATGATGTGGTCGTCGCCCACCTACAAGACCGGCACCATGCTGCCGATTGCAGACCTGATGCAGGTGGTGAAGACCCATGGCCTGATCAGCATCGTCGACGGCGCCCACCTGCCTGGCATGATGGCGTACGACTACGGCGCGCTGGGCATGGACTTTATGTCCGGCGCCGGCCACAAGTGGCAGTGCGGCCCGGGTTCCACCGGCATCCTGGTGATCCGCAACAAGATGCGCCCGTCCAATCCGCTGCCGCTGCCGGAGTGGTATCCGATTCATACCAGCTCTTACGTCAGGCAGGCGCGCGGCGCCTACGACATCGCCGCCACGGTGACGTCCTGCGGCAGCCTGCACGTGCCGATGTTCCGGGCGCTGGCGCGCGCCTGCGAGATGTGGGACACCATCGGCAGGAAGAAGATCGAGACCTATGACCTGACCCTGTCCGCGTACCTGAAGGAGAAGATCGTCGAACGCTGGGGCGTCGAGTCGCTGTACTCGCCCAAGGACGATCCGAAACTGCTGTCCGCGCTGACCTGCTTCAATCCGTTCCGCAACCGCGACGATGCCATGAACCAGCAGAAGGCCACGATGTTCGTGAACCGCATGCTGAGCGACTTTGCGCCGGGCTTCGTGATCCGCTCGGTGAACTTCGAGGTCATCGGCGCGCCGGCCCAGCACTACGGCATTCGCATTTCCACGCACCTGTGGCACGACGCGAACGACATCGACCGGCTGGTGGAATCGATGTGGACCCTGTCCGGCGCCATGGCGTAGCCGGTCCCGCTTCACCACGACAAGAGTCAAGACCATGAAACGATCTGTCCCCCTGATTGCCGCGGCCCTTTGCGGCCTGGCCTCGCTGTCGGCCTGCGCCCAGCACGGCGGCACGCTGCGCGCCGTCGCATCGGCCGACGCCCCCAAGGCCATCGGCCCATACTCCCAGGCCATCCGCGCCGGCAACGTGCTGTATCTTGCCGGCCAGATCCCGATCCACCCCAAGACCGGCGAATTGCTCAAGGACGCCCCCATCGAGGCCCAGACCCGGCTGGTGCTGGACAACCTGAAGGCGGTGCTCGCGGCCGACGGCATGACGATGGCGGACGTGGTTTCCACCACGGTCTACATGAAGGACCTGAACGACTTCGCCAAGATGAACGAGGTCTACGGGACCTACTTCACCGGCGTTGCGCCAGCACGGGCGACGGTCCAGGTCGCGCGCCTGCCGCGCGACGTTGCCGTGGAGATCGGGGCGATCGCGGTCAAGCCCTGAGGGGGTTGGGGAAGGACGACGGCAGCGGGGTACGGTTTGGGCCGGCCCCGCTGTTGGCGTTTGGGCGCCCCAACCCTTCACAAAAACTGAACACGCCTTAATCGCCATCATCTTTCGTCTCCACCGGGCCTTGCTTACAGTCGGGCCCACAAGGAGATTCCCCCATGAAAGATGTGCTGGTGATCGGCGGCGGCAATGCCGCGCTGTGCGCCGCGTTGATGGCGCGCGAGGCGGGTGCGTCGGTGCTGCTGCTGGAGGGTTCGCCGCGCCAATGGCGCGGGGGCAATTCGCAGCACACCCGCAACTTGCGCTGCATGCATGAGGCGCCGCAGGATGTGCTGGTCGATGCCTACCCCGAAGAGGAATACTGGCAGGACCTGCTGAAGGTCACCGGTGGCGTCACCAACGAGCATCTGGCGCGCATGACGATCCGCGCGTCGTCGCGCTGCCGGGGATGGATGCGCCGGCACGGCGTGCATTTCCAGCCGCCGCTGTCGGGCGCGCTGCATGTGGCGCGCACCAATGCCTTCTTCATGGGCGGCGGCAAGGCGCTGGTCAATGCCTATTTCCGCAGTGCCGAGGCGCTTGGCGCCGAGATCCGCTACGACACGCCGGTGGTTGCCATCGAGCGCGATGGCGACCGCTTCGTCGCGGCCGTGACCGCGTCCTGCGAACGGATCGAGGCCAGGACCTGCGTGCTGGCCGCCGGCGGTTTCGAGTCGAACCGGGACTGGCTGCGCGAAGCCTGGGGCCAGAACGAACGCGGCGAGTGGCCGTCGGACAACTTCCTGATCCGGGGCACGCGTTTCAACCAGGGCGTGCTGCTGCGCCATATGATCGACGCAGGCGCCGATGCGATCGGCGATCCCACCCAGGCCCATATGGTGGCGATCGACGCCCGCGCGCCGCTCTATGACGGCGGCATCTGCACGCGGATCGACTGTGTCTCGCTCGGCGTGGTCGTCAATCGCGACGGCGAACGCTTCTACGACGAGGGCGAGGACTTCTGGCCCAAGCGATATGCCATCTGGGGGCGGCTGGTCGCGCAGCAACCGGGCCAGATCGGTTTCTCGATCATCGATCAGAAGGCCATCGGCCGCTTCATGCCGCCCGTGTTTCCGGGCACGCGTGCCGATACGCTCGACGAACTGGCGCGCAAGCTCGGCGTGCCCGAAACCACCTTCGTGCGCACCGTGCAGGAATTCAACGCCGCGTGCCGGCCTGGCACCTTCGACCACACGGTGCTGGACGACTGCGCCACCGCTGGCATTGCGCCGCCCAAGACGCACTGGGCACGGCCGCTCGACACGCCGCCCTACATCGGCTACGCGCTGCGCCCCGGCGTGACCTTCACTTACCTGGGCCTCAAGGTCAACGAGCGGGCGCAGGTCCACTTCGGCGGCAGGCCCAGCCCGAACCTGTTCGTCGCCGGCGAGATGATGGCCGGCAACGTGCTGGGCAAGGGCTATACCGCCGGCGTCGGCATGGCGATCGGCACGGCGTTCGGCCGCATCGCCGGCGCGGGTGCCGCCCGTGCCTGCGGCTTCCAACATCCCGATTTCGACATGGAGCAGTCCAATGCCATCGCTAGCTGAGCTGGTCGATCAGGCTCGTGCCGACGCGCAAGGCGTGGGCGGGGCGGAGCGACGCGTGATTCCGATCCATCCGGTCTTGCCACTGACGGCTGCCGAAGGGGAAGTCGCGCGCATCCTGCAGATCTGCAATGCCTGCCGCTATTGCGAAGGCTTCTGCGCGGTGTTCCCCGCCATGACGCGGCGGCTCGAGTTTGGCCGCGCCGACGTGCACTACATGGCCAACCTGTGCCACAACTGCGGGGCGTGCCTGCATGCCTGCCAGTACGCGCCGCCGCACGAGTTCGCCGTCAACGTCCCGGTGGCGATGGCCGAGGTCCGTGGCCAGACCTACCAGGACTATGCCTGGCCGCCGGCGCTCGGCGCGCTGTACCGGCGCAACGGCCTTGCCATGTCGCTGGCCCTGGCGCTCGGCCTGAGCTTGTTCCTGCTGCTGGCCGTGGCACTCAACGGTACGTTGTGGGGCGGCCCGGCCAGGGGTAATTTCTACGCGCTGTTCCCGCATCACCTGCTGGTGTCGATGTTTGCGCCGGTATTCGGGTTCGTCGTGCTGGCGCTGGCAATGGGCGTGCGCCGGTTCTGGCGTGAAGTCACCCCGGCGACCAGCGGCGAGCCAGTGAGCGCGCCGGCGGCGGCGGAAGCCGGGGCCGCGGTGCTGCGGCTGAAATACCTCGACGGCGGCCACGGTGCCGGCTGCAACAACGCCGACGACGCCTTCACGCTGTCGCGCCGGCGTTTCCATCACCTGACGTTCTACGGATTCCTGCTGTGCTTTGCCGCAACCGCCGTGGCGACGATCTATCACTATGCCTTCGGCTGGCACGCGCCATACGAACTGCCGAGCCTGCCCAAGGTGCTCGGTGCGCTCGGCGGCGTCAGCCTCGCGATTGGCACCGCGGGCCTGGGGTGGCTCAACCTGCAACGCCATCGCTTGCATCTGGCTCATGGCCAGCGGCAGATGGACCTGGGCTTCATCGCCTTGCTGTTCCTGACCGCCACCAGCGGCCTGGCATTGTGGCTGGGGCGCGGCACGCCGGCGCTGGCCATCCTCCTGTGCCTGCACCTGGGTGCCGTGATGGCGCTGTTCGCCACCATGCCCTACGGGAAATTTGCACACGGCGTGTTTCGCAGTGCCGCGCTGCTGCGCCATGCGGTGGAGAAACGCCGCCCGAACCCGATCGGGCTCGGCGCGGAGTGACCGGCCGCCCGCCGGCCGATCCCCACAGCTTTCCAGAACGACCCTTTCCAGAACGACAATACGGAGACCGATTCGATGGACCGTCGACTGATCCTGCGCGCCACCTTGCTTGCCGCGCTTTGTTTTCCCCTTGCATCGGGCGTTGCGCAAGCGCAGCCCATCGCCGGCGGCAAGCCGGTCACGCTGGTGGTCGGCTTTGCCGCTGGCGGCGCGGCCGATGCCGCCGCGCGGCTGATCGCGAAGAAGCTGGCCGACAATCTCGGCCAGCCGGTAGTCGTCGACAACCGCGGCGGTGCCGGCGGCAATATCGCCCACCAGCTGGTGGCGCGCGGCCCGGCAGACGGCAGCATGCTGCTGTTCGGCTCGATCGGGCCGCTGACCATCGCGCCACACCTGATGACGTTGCCTTACGATCCGTTCAGGGACCTGGCCCCGGTATCGGGCGGCGTGAACTTTCCCAATATGCTGGTGGTGCACAAGGGCGCCGGCGTGAAGACCCTGGCCGAACTGGTTGCGCTGGCGAAGAAGAAGCCCGGGGCCGTGGACTACGCGTCCACCGGCGCAGGCTCCGCGTCCCATCTTGCCGGCGAACTGTTCAACCAGCGTGCCGGCATCGAGATGGTCCATATCCCGTACAAGGGCGGTGCGCCGGCGCTGCAGGATCTGCTCGGCCAGCGCGTGACCTCGTACTTCGCGGCGCCGCCGACGGCGATGCCGCAGGTGGAGGCCGGCAAGCTGGTGCCGCTGGCCACTACCGGCCCGGTGCGGCCGGCGTACCTGCCCAACGTGCCCACCGTGGCGGAATCCGGCTATCCGGGGTTCGAGGCGCTGAACTGGTATGCCTTCGTGGCCCCGGGCAAGACGCCGGCACCCATCCTCGATCGCTGGAACCAGGAGATCGTCAAGGTGCTCAACGATCCCGCGGTGAAAGACGCCCTGAACAAGCATGGCCTGACGCCCCAGCCGACCACGCGTCCGGAACTGCTCGCGTTCATGAAGAAGGAGAGCGCAAAGTGGAGCGCGATCGTCCGGGAGCGGAAGATCACGGTCGATTGAGGCCTGGCGCTCGAAGCATTGCGCCGCACGTGTGCAACGTGGCGGCGAATCGCGGCGTTCAGGCGGGCCGCGGCAGGCGTCCCGCTTTCAATCCTTGTGCGGCGTCGCGCCGAACCACGCGCCGTCCCGCACCAGGCGGCGCGCGGTATCGGCCAGCACGACCCGCGCCGCCAGTGCCGCGGGCGACAGTTCATCGTCGGAAAGGCTGGCCAGCAGATTGTGCCGTCCCACCTGGGCATCGGCGACCAGCGAGCGCACCAGGGTCGGATCATTGAGGCGCGCGGTGGCCGCGCCTGGCTGGATGGTGGCGCCAAAGCCCGCGCGCACCGCATCCATCAGCATCGACAGCCCGTCGATCTCCGCCACCACGTTCGGCGTCACGCGCACGCGCGCAAAGGCCGCATCGAGCAGGGCGCGCAGGCCATGGGTGGCGCTTGGCAGGATCAGCGGCAACTCGCCCAGCTGGACAAGACGGGCACGCTGGCTGGCCGGCAGTCCCGGCAAGCCTGCCGCGCCAAGGACATAAAGCTTTTCGTCGAGCAGCGGGGTCACGCTCCAGCGGCGCGCGGTCTCGGTGCGGAACACGATGGCCAGGTCCAGCCGGCGCGCATTGAGCATCTCGCTCAGGTGCCCGGACAGCGCCTCGACCACGTGGACCCGCACGTCGGGATAGCGTGTCGCCATGGCGCGCAGCAGGGGCACGCCCAGCACCGCGGCGGTCGTAGAAGCCAGGCCGATGCTGACATGGCCGGACAGCCGTGCCTGCTGCGCGGCGCGTACCGCATCGTCGGCGTGGCGCAGCGTCAGCTGCGCCTGCCGAAGGAAGGCAAGTCCGGCATCGGTGGGCACCACGCCCGTGGACTGGCGCTGCAGCAGGCGCGTGGACAGTTCGCGCTCGAGCCTGCTGATCTGCTGGCTGAGCGCGGAGGTCGCAAGTCCCAGTTCGAGCGCTGCCTTGCCGAAGCTGCCGAGTTCGCAGACCTTGGTGAAGTAGCGGAGTTGACGCAGTTCCATGGAAGGTTCGATGGCATCGCCTGACGCGATCGCCGCGGCGATGGACGGATTGGCTGGCCGTCGTTCAGCATGCCGCGCAATGGTAGCACCTGGCAGGACGGCTGCGCGGATGGAACCGGGGAGGGGCGGACGGAACTGTCCGGAGAAATTTTGACGTGGAGGGTCTGCCCGCCCGGGATCCGGGCGGGTGTTCTTGCCTTAGTTGTAGCCGAGCACCGCGATTGTCGCGACGTCCGGGCGGTCGTTGGAGTTGTCTGTCAGCACTTCCGTGGGGGTCCTGGGCTTGCCCGCGCGATTGGGGCCGGGTTGCGGCGCTTGCCGGACAGCGCCAGGCAACGATACAGGCGAGGGGGCAACGGTGGTGATGGCGTGCATAAGCGTGTCTCGATGGAATGTCATTCAGGTGTCTCGGACGCTTCAGGAATGGCCTGCCGGGACCGGGCCATCTTGGGGTGTCCGGGTCCGGCTGCGCTTGATGACGCCGAACACGATCAGCACCACCGGAAGTATCAGCAGGCCTTCGGCCAGTTCAGGGTCCACCGGTAGCCGGACGACATGCAATGCCTTCAATCCCGCTGCCGCGATGGACAGAACGTAATAGGAGATCGCCGCCACGGAAAGCCCCTCGACGGCGTGCTGCAGATGCAACTGGTTGCGCGCGGTACGTTCCAGTCCGGCCAGCAGCCTGGTGACGTCCCGCTCCTGGGCCAGGTTGACGCGGGTGCGGAGCAGGTCCACCGCGCGCGCAACCCGCGCCGCGATCTGTTCGTGGCGCGACCAGACGCTGCGGCACGTCTCCATGGCGGGGCCAAAACGCCGCTCCATGAACTCGGCGATGGTCGGCATGCCTTCGATGCGCTGCTCGCGCAACTCCTGGATGCGGGCCAGCACGATGCGCTCATAGGCGCGCGACGCGCTGAAGCGCCCGCTGTGCCCGGACAGCGATTCCACGCGCACGGCCAGTTCGGTAAGCCTGTCGAGCAGTCCGGCATCGTCTTCGCCGGCGCGACGTGCGTCCATGGCCCGCATCAGCTCCTGCAGCGATGCGTGGATGTCGTCGAGCTCGCGCCCCAGCTTGCGTGCGACCGGCAACGCCAGCAACGCCATCATCCGGTACGTCTCGATCTCGTAGAGCCGTTGCAGCAGCCTGCCGCCCTGTTCCTCGCGGAAGTCTTCGTCGATCGCCAGGATGCGCATATAGCCGTCGGCCCGCACGTTCCAGTCGCAGTAGACCTTGCCGCCGCCCAGGACATCGCTGCCGACCAGAACCGGCCCGTCGAGCCAATCGCGCAGGTTGCCGCTCACGGCCGCCGCCGCCTGGCCAGACAGCAGCTCCATCCGGACCGCATGGAAGCGCTTGCCGGCCAGCAGCGCCAGCCAGTCTGCGGGAACGCCGTGGATGGCAAGGTCGTTGAAGTAGTCGGTGTCGTCGCGCGGACTGACGAACGTGAACGTGGAGAACTCGGTGTGGCGCTCCCATTTCAGATGCCAGCCGAACGCAGATTGCACGGCGTAGTGCGTGACGCCGTCCGCCGGCAGCGCCATGCCGGTCTGTTCACACAGTGTGCGCACCAGAGACTCGTGGATCGCAGGATCCTCGTCCGAGTAGATGGCGTAGTGCGTCAGGGACACGCTGCCGCTGAGCCGGAGAAAGGGGCGGGCATGCAATTCCGCGACGAGGGAAGCGCGTAGCGGGTGGTCGACGAGTAGCGAAGCGGCTGGGTTGTCCATGCTGGCAGGGCGGATGCCGGAAGCGCACGGTCAGGCGCGGCGCCGGTTTGCTGTCCACGTGCGTTCTGTCGGGTGTTGCAAAAATATCGCATGCCGTTTCCCAGAAGGAAAACGCATAATATTGATCGTTGCGTTCAGTTTTTCTGATAGCTATGAAGATGCTCGACCATGATGTCCTGGCGACGGTGATCGCCGTCGCCGAGACCGGCAACATGACGCGGGCCGCGGAAGCGGTGAACCGTTCGCAATCGGCGGTGAGCATGCAGATCAGGGCGCTCGAGGAAGCGCTGGGCCGGCCCCTGTTCGTGCGGCGGCCGCGCAGCATCGTGCTGACGCACGAGGGCGAAGTGCTGCTGGGCTTCGCCCGGCGGATGCTGGCCCTGCGCGACGAAGCCTGGGCGGCCGTGGTACGGCCGGAGGTGACGGGCAAGGTGGCGATTGGTGTGCCCGACGACTACGCGTCATCGCTGCTGCCGTCGGTGTTGAAAAAATTCTCGACGACGTACCCGAAAGTGGAGATCCAGGTCATCGGCCTGCCCAGCAGCGCGCTCGCGCCGCTGGTCAAGGACGGGACCGTCGACCTGGTCTGCGGCACGCGCGTGAAGGGTCTGTCTGGCGACTTTATCCGCCATGAGCCGATGGCATGGGCCGCCATGGCCAACGGGCCGCAAGTCTGGGAGGACCGGCCGTTGCCCATCGCCGTGTTCATGCCGGGCAGCGTGGCGCGCGAAAACGCGATACGCAGCCTCGATCGCGCACGGATCGCGCATCGCACCTCGTACGAGAGCCCGAGCCTGCTGGGTCTGCTCAGCATGGTCGAGGCCGGCCTGGCCGTCGCCGCACTGGCCCGCTGCGCGATTCCGCCGCAACTGACCGTGCTCGGCCAGGCCCATGGCTTGCCCGACCTGCCGCCGCTCGAGCTGATTCTCGCGCGCAGCGCGAAGTCCAAGCGGCCGCCCTGCGATTTCCTCGCCGAACAGATCATGACGGACCTTCGGGCAGGGGCAGGGCAGGCCTAGCACCAGCCGCCTGCGTTGCCCGCAGGCCGGCCTTCCTGGCACCGGCACTCAAGGGCCGAAGCGTGCCGGATCGTACGGTCGGGCATCCACATACGGCGTCTCGCCGTCGATCAGCTCGGCAAGCAGCCGCGCCGTGGCAGGGCCGAGGGTAAAGCCCTGGTGCGCGTGTCCGAAGTGGAACCACAGGCCCGGATGGCGCGGCGCCGGGCCGACGACCGGGCGCATGTCGGCGACACAGGGCCTCGCCCCCAGCCACGGCGTGTCCTCGACGGGGGCGCCGAGTTCCAGCAGCTCGCTGGCATAGCGTTCGGCCCGCAGCAGCTGCACCGGGGTAGGGGGTGCCTCGTGGCGCGCAAACTCCGCGCCGGTGGTAAGGCGCAGGCCCCGCTTCATCGGCGCCAGCAAGAGGCCGTTTTCGGTATCGAGCAGCGGCAGGGCGGGCATGGCAGGGGCAGCGTAGTGGCGGTGGTAGCCGCGCTTCACGAACAGCGGAATGCGGTAGCCGAGCGGCCGGGTCAGCGCCGGCGCCCAGGGGCCCAGGGCGATGACCGCGTGCTGCGCCGTGACCATGCCGTCGGCCGTGGACACGCTCCATCCACCGCCGGCAGGCGTCAGCGTGGTGGCGTCGCCGCGGCTGAGGATGCCCCCGGCGGCCTCGTAGCAGGCAGCGTAGCGCTGGACCAGCTCGCCAGGGTCGGCGACGGTCCAGGGGTCGCGCCAATGGACCGCGCCTGCCAGCGACCCGCGCAGCGCCGGCTCCGCGGCGGCGAGGGCGGCGCCGGTCAGGATCCGGCAATCGAGGCCGTGCTCGCGCGACACCGCTTCGGCCTGCGCCGCATCGCGCTCGAACGCCGCGCTGGTGCGATAGGCCTGAAGCCATCCCCGCTTGCTGACCAGGTCCTGCGCGCCGGCCAGCGCGATCAGTCGCGCATGCTCGGTCAGGCAGTGCCGGATCAGCGCGCTGTATGCGGCGACCGTCTGCGTATAGCGGACCGGTGCGGATTCGTGCCAGTAGCGCGCCAGCGCGGGCATCAGGCCGGCCAGTGCGCGCGGATGGTAATGGACATCGTTGCCTTGCCGCGCCATCACGCGCAACACGGCGGTCCACTCGCGCGGGAAGGCGTAAGGCTGCACCGCCTCGCGCTGGATGATGCCGGCATTGCCGTAGGAGGTTTCGCGGCCCGGCGCCTGCCGGTCGACCAGCACTACCGTGTGGCCGCGCTGGCGCAGCGCCAGCGCCGTGCAGACGCCAACCATGCCGGCGCCAAGTACCAGGATGTCTTTGCTCATGCGGTAGGGTATGCCTTGCCTGCAACGTCGATGCGATGCCACGATTCTGCAACACCGGCGTGCCGGGCGGAACCGGCATCCGGAGCCATTATCTGTCGCGCGCGCCTTTCTTGACTATAGTGCTTAGTGATCACAGTCAGCTTGGGTCACCATGGACATCCGACATGGGCATCCGCAAGCCGTGCAGGGCCGGGAGATCATGATGATGAGGCTGCTGCTCTCTCTTTACCACTTCACCGATGACCGGGCCGCGAAGGCGGCTCGCTAGTCGGAGGCGGCCGCGCCAGCGTTGCAAGCTCCCATGGAACCCCAGGATATCTCTCCCTCAGTGAGGCGCGAAGTCAGCAAGCCGCCCGGCTGGCTGCGCTGGCTGCCTGGTCTGCTGATGCTGAAGTCATACCAGCCGGCCTGGCTGCCCCGGGACATCGCCGGCGGGCTGGTGCTGACCACCATGCTGGTGCCGGTCGGCATTGCCTACGCCGAAGCTTCCGGCGTACCCGGTGTCTACGGCCTCTATGCCACCATCATTCCCCTGCTGGCGTACGCCGTATTTGGGCCAAGCCGGATCCTGGTGCTGGGTCCGGATTCCGCGCTGGCGGCGCCGATTCTGGCCGTGGTGCTGCAGCTCTCAGGCGGCGATCCGGGCCGGGCGGTCCTGGTGGCCAGCATGATGGCGGTCGTCTCGGGCGCGTTCTGTATCATCCTGGGCCTGCTGCGGCTGGGCTTTATCACCGAACTGCTGTCCAAGCCGATACGCTACGGCTATATGAACGGCATCGCCCTGGCCGTGCTGGTCAGCCAGCTGCCGAAGCTGTTCGCAATTTCGGTCGAGGACGCCGGCCCGCTGCGCGAGTTGCTCAGCCTGGGCCAGGCGATCGCAGCGGGCCAGGCCAACTGGACCAGCTTTGCGGTCGGCGCCGGCAGCCTGGTGCTGATCCTGTTGCTGAAGCGCTTCGAGCGCGTTCCCGGAATCCTGATCGCCGTGATTGTCGCCACGCTGCTGGTCAGCGCGCTCCACCTGGACCAGGCCGGCGTGAAGGTGCTGGGCACGATTCCCCAAGGCCTGCCTGGCTTTGTCGTACCCTGGCTGAGCGGCGTGGACCTGGTAGAGATCCTGCTGGGCGGGTGTGCGGTGGCGCTGATCTCGTTCGCGGATACCAGCGTGCTGTCGCGCACCTACGCCGCGCGCACCAACACCCGGGTCGACCCCAACCAGGAGATGGTCGGCCTGGGCGCCGCCAACCTGGCCGCGGGCTTCTTCCAGGGCTTTCCGATCAGCAGCAGCGCCTCGCGCACGCCAGTCGCGGAGGCCGCGGGCGCGAAGACCCAGCTCACCGGCGTGGTGGGCGCGCTGGCCGTGGCGGCGCTGCTGATGTTCGCGCCCAATCTGCTGCAGTACCTGCCCAACAGCGCACTGGCCGCGGTGGTGATCGCGGCGGCCATCGGCCTGTTCGAGGTGGCGGACCTGAAGCGCATCTACCGCATCCAGCAGTGGGAATTCTGGCTTTCCATGGTGTGCTTTGCCGCGGTGGCCGTGTTTGGCGCCATCCCGGGCATATTCCTTGCCGTGGTGATTGCCGTGATCGAGTTCCTCTGGGACGGCTGGCGGCCGCATTTCGCCGTGCTCGGGCGCGTCGAGGGCCTGCGCGGCTACCACGACACCAAGCGCTACCCGCACGCGGCGCGCATCGATGGCCTGGTGCTGTTCCGCTGGGATGCGCCGCTGTTCTTCGCCAATGCCGAACTGTTCCAGCAACGCCTGATGGAAGCGATCGAGGAATCGCCGACACCGGTGCGCAGGGTCGTGGTGGCAGCCGAGCCGGTGACCAGCGTCGACGTGACCTCGGCCGACATGCTGCGGGAGCTGGGCGGCATCCTGCGCGAGCGCGGCATCGCGCTGCATTTTGCCGAGATGAAGGATCCCGTGCGCGACAAGCTCAGGCGCTTCGAGCTGCTGGAAGCGATCGGCGACCGGAATTTCCACCCGACGGTGGGCAGCGCGGTGGATGACTATCTCGGCAAATCCCCTTGATTGCCCGCCGCGCCGGACGCACGCTGTCAGTAGCGCGCTTCGACAAGCCGGTAGGGATAGTCGGGCTCGCGGTATCCCTCGGCCTTCTGCCGGGGCGGCAGCTTGACCGGCTTGCGCGGGATTTTCTCGTAGGGAATCTGGTCCAGCATGTGCCGGATGATGTTCAGGCGCGCCCGCCGCTTGTCGTTGGAGTCCGCGACATACCAGGGGGCGAAGTCGCTGTCGGACGCGGCGAACATGGCGTCGCGGGCGCGGGAATAGTCGTACCAGCGGCTGTACGAGCGCAAGTCCATCTCCGTGAGCTTCCAGAGCTTGCGGCCGTCCTTGATGCGTCCTTGCAGCCGGCGGGTCTGCTCCTCCTGGCTGACCTCGAGCCAGTATTTGATCAGGATGATGCCGGAGTTGACGATGGCGCGCTCGACCAGCGGCACGGCGCGCAGGAACTCCTCGGCCTGGGTTTCGGTGCAGAACCCCATCACGCGCTCGACGCCCGCGCGGTTATACCAGCTGCGGTCGAAGATGACGATCTCCCCCGCGGCCGGCAGATGCGGCAGATAGCGCTGCAAGTACATCTGGGTCTTCTCGCGATCGGTCGGCGCGGGCAGCGCGACCACCCGGAAGATGCGCGGACTGACGCGTTCGGTGATGGCCTTGATGGTGCCGCCCTTGCCCGCGCCGTCGCGGCCTTCGAAGATCACGCAGACCTTGGTGCCGCTCGCCTGCACCCATTGCTGCAGTGCCACCAGCTCGACGTGAAGGGGGAACAGTTGCTTCTGGTAAGCCTTCTCGTCCATGCGCTCGGTCCGCTGAGGCCCGGGTGCCTCGCCGCGGCTTTCATCGCCGTCCGGCGGCGCTGCCTCGTCGCGGGCGCGGGCCTGGTGCTTGTCTTTCTTCTTGGCCATGATTCTCCTACATTGTTTTTGCGTTCCAGTGCTTGCGCGAGGCAGGCGTTGAAGTACGTGGCCCTGGTGCCGGCAACGACTGGCCGGGAAGCCCGCAAGGCTCACCGCTTAACAATAGCAACAATAATGCGCAGTGAAAGGCCGCTGTCGTTGAGACAAACCGGACATTGGATCCGGCGGAAAGCGGGCAGGGCGCGCAGGCTGGCCCGCGCCTTGCCCGGACCATACGCCGGGGTGGCGCAACCGCATCCCCGGGGGACTGCACAATGAACATCCTGAACTGGCTGCGGCATCGCGGACCCCGTCAGGACGGGGACGGCAGGCACGCGGCTGCCGCGCTGGCGGAGCGCGTGACCCGGCCGTGCCCGTACGTGCGGCTGGTGCCCGGCTATCGCAAGCAGCTTGCGCCGGCGCTGGCAGTCGCCCACCAGTACTTGCGCGATGTGGTGGCAGGCTTGCCGGAGCCCTCCATCGCCAGCGACGCGGCGTGGGAGAGCGACCCGTACATCCATGCCTTCTTTGGCACGCCGCAGGATGTCATGCCCGCCCTCAGCCGGTCGGCCGACTTGCGCGACTATTTCAGCCGCTCGGCGCCGGCGCCCGAGGCCTATGCCGTGCTGGGCATGGAAAAGCAGGAACGGCGCACCCTGGGCTTCGCCCTGGAAGGGGACGTGATGCGCTCGGACGTGCCCCAGCTGACGCTCAGCTTCACCGACCACCGGGTCCGGATCTGCGCAGCCAGCGACGCGGCGCTGCGTGAAGAAATCGCCGGGCGCATGCTGGACCAGCTTGCGCTGCAGGCACTGGCGCAGGTTGCGAGCGGCAAGTCCCGGCGCGACCTCGTCGAACAAGAGCAAGTCTTGCTGACCACACGCCTGCATCTGCTTGAAAGGCAGGGTGTCGGCATGCGCGGCGTCCTCGGCAATGGCGACGAGGCCGATGCCGGAGAAGCCGCGCGGCTGCGCGAGCAGGTGGCGCAGAATGAATCGGCGCTTGCCGGCCTGGGCGTGGCCAGCGGCAGGGCGGGCATGCCGGAGCGCCAGTTGCAGGCCCTGGTCGAGGTACTCTCGCATGCGCAGTCCAGCTTCTCGGTGAAGCGGGAGCCGGTCCGGCTAAGCCGCCTCAATGTCGTGCTGGCGCCGGGCAGTGCCGAGCCGGGCGAAAACCTGCTGTTGATGAGCGCCCATATCCCCGGCGATCCGCCGCTGGTCCGCACCTTTGCGCTGGTCCGCGTGGCCCGGGCCGGGATGCTGTCGCCCATGCAATTGCTTGATGACGCTGCGCGCATGCTGTAAGGCTATGGCGTGGCAACACTTTTTGTGGAGGACGGCATGGATGCAGCCAAGGCCGTGCATGGCAACACTGACCCGGCCGCGTTCGAGCCGTTCACCCTGCGGCTGCGCGACGGACGGGACGTCCTGGTGCGCGAGATTGCCGAAGGCGACAAGGCCGGCCTGCTGGCGGCCTTCAACCGGCTTTCCGCCGATGCGCGCTACGCCAGGTTCATGGCAGCCATGGCGCAACTGCCGGAAGCCATGCTCGAGCAAGCGACACACCCGTCCGCGGAGCGCGAGTTTGCCCTGGTGGCGCTCGCCACCGAAGGCAACGCGCCGGGCATTGTGGCCGGGGCGCGTTACGCCGCGGCGCCAGGCAGCGATACCTGCGAGTTCGCCGTAACGGTCAGCGATGACTGGCACCGGCTCGGCCTCGCGAGGCGGCTGCTGGCCGTCCTGGTCGATGTCGCCCGGCGCCGCGGCTATCGATGCATGGAGGGCTATGTCCTGTCGTCGAATACCGCCATGCGGCAACTGGCGCACCGGCTTGGATTTGCCGACGTACCGTGTCCGGACGATGCCACGCTGCGCGTCGTGACACTTGCGCTGTAGGGGCGTGTCAGAAATTCAGGGTCGCGGAGATTGCCACCATCTGGTCATGCGCGGTGATGGTCTCGGGCTTGCGCATCGCGGCCTACGGTCACGGACAGGCGGAAAGTCGCCAGCATGCCAGCCTGGGCAACGGGGGATGACATTTCTAATCATCCCAAAGGTGACATTACTAATAATCCCCAACAAGCAATTTTCGCATAATAAGTGTTATGTCAAATACCAACCATACAGCCCCAACAAGCCACTTGTAAAACCCACCCGGGATTGCAGAGACTTGATCCTCATTCACGCGATTCCCCGTACATGGACAAGCCCGCGCTGCCCCCGGACCCTTTGCTCGATGCGATGTTGCGCACCGTTCCGCGCCGCTATAGGTTGCCGGAACTCGACGACGCCTGCGCGCTACCCGTGGATGCCAGTCCGGCGACGACGCTGGCGCTCGTAATCGAACAGGCCCGCGCCGCACTGGAACGTGGCGAGATGCCGGGTGCGGCTTTGAAAGATCGCTTTACCAATGCGCTAGAGCGCCTGGTGCGTGAAGCGATGCGTGCGGACGGCGGCGATCCGGTGTTCCAGGCCATGGTCTTGCGGCATCGGGCCGCGTCCGTGCGGGAGTACGCGTCGCTGTCCGCGCGCGCGGACCAGGACCGCCGCGCTGTCCGCGCTGCCGTCAATGCGGTCGCCCATCCTGGCAAGCAGCAACGACTCGGCCCCGGCCCGCAACGCGAGGCGCTGGCCCGGCTGCATGCCTACGCCGGCGCTGCGGCCTGGAACAAGCTGCACGACGCCGTACAGCAGTTGCCGGAGATGCCGCAGACGCCCGCGATGGCTGGCGAACCGCCGGGAACACGCGGCCTGGCTCAATTGCGGGAACACCCGGCGCTGGCGCGTCTGCGCCGCCTGGATACGCTGGCGTCGGACCCGCTCGTCGCGCAATACCGGTCGCTGTGGGAACGGTACGGTCCGCGCTCGGGCAGCGCTTCGGCTGTCGCGCAGGGTCGGTCTTCGCGGCAGCGTGGCGAGGCCGCTGAGGCGCTCGCGGCGCGCGCGCTCGAGGCGTTGGCGCAGCGGCTAAACGCCGCGACGGGCGCATCGGCGCCTTACCGCGCGGTGACGTCGATGCGCGTACCGGCCGCGATTCCGGCCGCGCATCAACACGCCAAGAGCGAATGGGATGTGGTGCTGCTGCGGAAAGCAGCCGCAGTCGGCGACACTGCCGGCGACACCGCCGAAGGTACGCCGGCCTGGGACGTGTGCCTGCTGGTCGAGGTCAAGGCCTCGGTCGACGCCGCCGCCACGGATTTTCCGCGGCTGCTGCGTGGCTTGCGCCTGCTCGCGCATGCGGACCAGGACACCGTCTATCCGTTTGCGACCCGGCAAGGCACGGTGCCGCTGCGCGGTGCCGCGCTGCATACCCTGCCCACCGCGTCTACGGCCTTGTCCCGCACGGTGCTCTATTGTTGCGACGCGCCTGCCGAGCCGACACCACGCCTGCTCAGTGCCGCCAGCCGGATGCAGCTGCTGTCGGCAACGCCGACGCTGGACTTCGCCGTCAAGCTGACGGTTGCATCGGCCGCCGACGCCAGCGATCTCGAGCCGGTCTGGCTGGCGCTGCTGGAGTCGCCCGGCTGGCGTGCCGTGCTTAACCAGCTTGCGGCGTTGCGTCAGGTCCGCGAGCTCATGATGCATCCGGACGACTTGCTGGCCGCGGTGTAGGCAAGGCATGGCCGAGCCAGGAGGCGCGCAGCATCAGCAATGCGACATCCCTTTCGGCCGGCGTCAGGCCCCAGTGATTCGCCCGGAGGGCTGCGTGTGGCGGCATCCGCACGCCGCCGTCTCAAACGCGTCCGCTATTCCCGTCCTGTTCTTCCAGCCCTGCGCGTAATATCTGCACCGCCCCCTGCGACCCTTGCCGCGGCAGGAGCCACCGTGACGCCCCGCCTCTGGAATGAGACTTGCACCGGTTTGCGCGCCTTTTGAATAGGAGGTGCTATGTCAACCATCGAAGAGTCGATTGACGTCAGGGTGCCGGCGCAGGTTGCGTATCGGCAATGGTCCCGGTTCGAAGAGTTTCCGCGGTTCATGGAAGGCGTCGAAGAGGTGAAACAGCTGGATGATCGCCGTCTGCACTGGCGCGCCGAGGTCGGGGGCAAGCATAAGGAGTGGGATGCCGAGATCACGCAGAATGTCGCCGACCAGTGCATCGCGTGGCGCAGCGTCGCCGGCGCGCAGAACGCGGGCCAGGTGAATTTCACACCGCTGGATGCGGGCGCGACCCGGGTGTCGGTGCGGATGGATTACGAGACCGAAGGCGTGGTGGAGGCGGTCGGCGACGCTGCCGGCGTGCTGAAGCGCCGGGTCGAGGGCGACCTGAAGCGATTCAAGGAGTTTATCGAAGCCCAGGCATGACGGCTTGCGTCCCGGTCGCGGACTGGCCTGCCAGATCGCGGCCGGATCCGGGGCCTTTCCCCGCCTTTCCCCGTTACGCGGGCAAGCAGGGTAACGCCCAGCCTGGCCGCTAACCGCCCCGCCCCCCTGCCCTCCTAAATATTCCCGTTCCGCCTTCGTCCAACAGGGTGATGCGCCAGATGGCGCCGCACACTTTGCACTGAACGGGAGCCCGCCATGAGTTTCGATCGCGACGACGCCACTTTCCTGGTCCTCGTCAATCACGAAGAACAGTATTCGATCTGGCCGGACTACAAGGCCGTCCCCGGCGGCTGGCGTGCGGCGGGTTTCAGCGGCAACCGGCAGGCCTGCCTGGACTATATCGAGCGCACATGGGTGGACATGCGTCCGCTCAGCCTGCGCCGCTTCATGGAGGCGCAAGCGCAGACGGGCGCCTGACCATGGCGCCCTTGCAGCTGTTCTGCCTGCCTTACGCGGGGGCTAGCGCCACGGCGTACCTGCGCTGGCGGCGCCTGCTGCCGGCGCACGTCGGCGTGGTGCCGCTGGAGCCGCCAGGACGTGGCGCGCGGCTCGACGAACCACTGCTGCGCGATTTCGAGGCGCTGGCGGCTGAAATGGCCAACGTCCTGTGCCGGCAGCGCGAGCGCCACGCCGGGCCGTATGTCCTGTTCGGGCACAGCATGGGCGGGCTGCTGGCCTGGCGCCTCTGCCACCTGCTGCGCGAGCGCGGCCATGCGCTGCCGCAGCGGCTGGTGGTGTCCGGCTGTGCCGCGCCCACCCGGCGCGATTCCGGCCGGCTGGCGGCACTGCGTGGCGATGCGGCGCTGAGCGCGGATCTGCGCAAGCACGGGGGCACGCCGGAGGCGGTCTTCGCCGATGCCGAACTGCTGCGGCTGACGCTCGATGTGCTCGACGCCGACTACCGCGTGTGCGAGAGCTTCCGCTGCGGCGACGCGCCGGCCCTGCCCTTGCCCGTCCACGTCTTTGCCGGCCTTGACGACCCGATTGCACCGGCCGACCTGCACGCGTGGGCGATCGAGACCCGCGCCGGCCATACCCTCGACTGGTTTCCCGGCGGCCATTTCTTCCTGCACGACAGCCAGGCCGAGGTGGTCGGCCGGCTCATTGCCTGCCTGAACGCAGCGCCGGCATCGGCCACCCTGCTGCCAGCCTGACCCGCGCCGCGACGCACGACCCAACGCCAACCGTCTTCCTGAAGAGCGATCCAAGCATGCAGTCCGATCCGAATCTACCGGCCACGCTGGTGGCCCACCTCGGCCGCCTGGCCGCACAGCGCGGCGCCGACACGGCGCTGGTCATCGTCGATGCCGGCGGGGATACCCGCTACAGCTACGCCGCGCTGGACGCGCGCGTACGGGCCCTGGCGGCACACCTCGCAGCGCAGGCCGAACCAGGCGCGCGCGCGCTGCTGCTGATGGACAGCGGCATCGACTACGTCACCGCCTTCTTCGCCTGCCTGTACGCCGGACTGGTCGCGGTGCCGGCGTTCGAGCCCGGCGCCGTGCGCTCCGCGCAGGTGGCGCGGCTGCTCGCCATTGCCGCTGACGCCGAACCGGCGCTGCTGCTGACCACCGGCGCGCAGGCCCGCGACCACGCCGAGGCGCTGGCCGAGATTGCGTCCGGCGCGGCAGTGGTGGCTGCCGATGCCACCCTTCCCGCCGCGGCGGAATCCTGGCAGCCCTACCCCGCCCGCGCCGAAACCCTGGCCTTCCTGCAGTACACGTCGGGCTCGACGGCCTCGCCGAAGGGCGTCATGGTCAGCCATGGCAATGTCATGGCGAACGAGGTGGCGATTGCCGAAGGCATGCGCGTGGGGCCCGGCGACGTGATGGTCAGCTGGCTGCCGCTGTATCACGACATGGGCCTGATCGGCGGGCTGCTGCAGCCAGTCCACAGCGGCATTCCGGTGGTGCTGATGTCGCCGCAGTTCTTCCTGGAGCGGCCGGTGCGCTGGCTGCAGGCGATCAGCCGGCATCGCGGCACGCTCTCGGGCGGCCCGGACTTTGCCTTCCGGCTGTGCGTCGAACGCGTGCGCGACAGCCATCTGGCCGGGCTCGAGCTGTCGAGCTGGGCGGTGGCGTACTCCGGCGCCGAGCCGGTGCGGGCCGACACGCTGCGCGCGTTTGTCGAGCGCTTTGCCCCGGCCGGCTTCCGCGAGCAGGCGCTGTATCCGTGCTACGGCCTGGCCGAGGCCACGCTGTTCGCCACGGGTTCCGAGCGCGGCGCCGGCATGGTCAGCACGCGCTTCGATGCGGCCGCGCTGGCGCGTGGCAACGCGCAACCGTCGCAGGACGGCATGGAACTGGTCGGATGCGGTTTCCCGCGCGCCGGCCATGCCGTCCGCATTACCGGCGCCGACCGGCAGGCACTGCCCGACGGACAGATCGGGGACATCGAGATCGCCGGGCCAAGCCTGTGCGGCGGCTACTGGCGCAATGCCGAGGCCAGTGCCGCGGCCTACGGCCACGATGCCGGGGCAGGCCGCTGGCTGCGCACCGGAGACCTCGGCCTGTGGCATGGCGGGCAGCTCTATATCGCCGGGCGGCGCAAGGACGTGATCATCGTGCGCGGCCAGAACCTCTATCCGCAGGACATCGAACGCGCCGTCGAAGACCAGGTCCCCGCCGCGCGCCGCGGCCGGGTGGCGGCGTTTGCTGCCGACGGCCCGGACGGGGAAGGCATCGGCATCGCCGTGGAAATCTCCCGTCCCGATCAGAAGCGCGTCGGCCACGTTGCCCTGGTGCAGGCACTGGCGCAAGCGGTCGGCAACGCCTGCGGAGAGCCGCTGGCGGTCGCGCTGCTGCTCAATCCCGGCGGCCTGCCCAAAACCACCAGCGGCAAGCTGCAACGCAGCGCGTGCCGCGCCGGCTGGCTGGATGACAGCCTGGACGCGTGCGCGGTCTGGGCGCACGGCAGCTTTGCGCGCGGCGGCATGGCAGCCGCGGACCCGGCACCTGCGCAGGCCCTTGCGCCGCGCGGTGAAACCGAGCGCGCACTGGCCGCGCTGTGGCAGGAATTGCTCGGCATCGCGCCGGCCGGCCGCGATGCGCACTTCTTTGCCAGCGGCGGCAATTCGCTGACAGCGGCGCGGCTCGTGGCGCGGGTGCGCGAGCAATATGGCGCCGCGGTGCCGATGCGCCTGCTGTTCGAGCATCCCACGCTGCAAGCCTGCGCGGCCGCGCTCGACCAGCTGCAGGGCGATGCCGCCGAAGCGCCGCTTGCGCCGGTGCCACGCCTGCCGCAAATGCCGCTGGCGCCGGCGCAGCAGCGGCTCTGGCTGACCGACCGCATTGCCGCCCAAGCGGATCGCTGGACCTACAACATGGCCGGCGGGCTGCGCCTGACCGGCGCGCTGGACACGGCAGCGCTGCACGCAGCGCTGAACGCACTGGTGGCGCGCCATGAAATCCTTCGCACCAGCTACCCCGCCGATGCGCAGGGCACCCCCTATGCGCGGATCGAAGCCGAACTGGCGCTCGAGCTGCCCTTCAGCGACCTGTCGGCGCTGAGCGCGGCGCAACGCGATGCCGCGCTGCAGGAACTGGCCGAGGGCCAGGCGCGCACGCCATTCGACCTGGCCCGGGCGCCGCTGCTGCGCGCGAGGCTGGTGCGGATGGCAGAAGACGACCACGCGCTGCTGCTCACGCTGCACCATATCGTCGGCGATGGCTGGTCCGTCGCCATCCTGCTCGATACGCTCGCCGCCGCCTACAACGCGGCATGGGCCGGCGTCGCGCCCGACTGGCAGCCGTTGCCGATCCAGTACGCCGACTACGCGGCGCATCAGCGCGCAGCCGACACCGGCCCGCAACAGCAAGCCGATGCCGACTACTGGCGCGCCGCGCTGCGCGACGCGCCGAAACTGCCCACGCTGCCGACGCCCAACCGGCGCCCGCCGGTGGCATCGAGCGATGGTGCCGCTTGCTGCACCACCCTGCCCACTGCGCTGCTGGCGCAGGCCGATGCGCTGGCGCAGGCCCATGGCGCCTCGCGCTACATGGTGCTGCTGGCCGCCTTCCACGCCCTGCTGCACCGGGTCGGCGGCGCCGAAGACCAGCTCGTCGGCATCGATGTCGCCGGCCGCCCGCGCCGCGAACTGGAGGAACTGGTCGGCTTCTTCGTCAACGTGCTGCCTCTGCGCGCGCAATGCCACGGCGGTCTGCGCTTTGCCGAACTGCTGGCCCAGGTGCGTACGCGCACGCTGGCCGCCTTCGACCACCAGTCCTTGCCGTTCGAGCGCATCGTCGAAGCCGCCGGCGTGCCGCGCGAGCGCGCCTGGCATCCGCTGGTGCAGGTGCTGTTCGTGCTGCAGAACACCCCCGCCCAGGCGCGGCAGTTTGACGGCCTGCACGCGGCGCGGCTTCCCACGCCGGTGCATGCGGCCAAGTTCGACCTGGCCGTGTTTCTTGAGCCGTGCGACGACGGCCTGCGTGCCGAATGGGTCTATGCCACCGCGCTGTTCCCGCGTGCCGCGATGCAACGTCTCGCCGATGCCTACGGTGTCGTGCTGGCGCAAGCGCTGGCCGCCCCTGACTCTCCACTGGCCGGCCTCCAGGTACCGGCCGGCCTGTGCGAACCCGCTCCGGAAGTGCCCGCCATGACTGCCACCGCGCCTCGCCCCAGCAAGCTCGACAAACTCGGCAAGCTCGCCAGCCTGCCCCGGCGCGCCGCCGAGGCAACCCCTGCGGCGCCCGCTGCAGCGCTGGTGCGTACCTCGTTCCTGGCACCGGGCCAGACCTTCCCGATCGTGATGGAACCCGCCTCGCCCGATCTCGATCCGGTCGCATGGGCGCTGGCCCACCGCGAACAGATCGAGGCCACGCTGTGCCGCCACGGCGGCATCCTGCTGCGCGGCTTCGGCCTGCGCACGCCGCAGGAATTCGAGCAGTTCGCCGAATCGATCGAGCCCGGCCTGTACGGCGCCTACGGCGACCTGCCGAAGAAGGAAGGCGGCCGCAACACCTACCGCTCCACACCGTACCCCGAGCGCGAGATGATCCTGTTCCACAACGAAAGCGCGCACCTGCCGCGCTGGCCGCGCAAGCAGTGGTTCTTCTGCGAACTGCCGTCGCCGGTCGGCGGCGCCACGCCCATCGTCGACTGCCGCGAGATGTACCGCCGGCTGCCGCGCGAACTGGCCGAGCGCTTCGAGCGCAAGGGCCTGCGCTATGTGCGCACCTTCAACGACAAGCTCGACGTGAGCTGGCGCGATTTCTTCAAGACCGATTCACGCGAGGAAGTTGAAGCGCGGCTGCGCGCTTCCGGCACCGACTTTGCCTGGCTGGACGCCGACACGCTGCAGACGCGCGAACACTGCCCGGCGGTGATCACGCACCCGGTCACCGGCGAGCGCAGCTTCTTCAACCAGGTGCAGCTGCACCACACCGCCTGCCTCGATCCGGAAGTGCGACGCGACCTGCTGGACATCGTCGGCCCGCAGCGCATGCCGCGCCAGGTGACTTTCGGCGACGGCAGCCCGATTGGCGACGACGTCATGACCCTGATCGGCGAACTGTATGAAGCCTGTGCCGTGCGCTTTGCCTGGCGCCAGGGCGACGTGGTGATGCTGGACAACATGCTGGCTGCCCATGCGCGCGACCCCTACCAGGGCCCGCGCAAGATCGTGGTGGCGATGGGCGACATGTTCGAGCGCAAGGATCTGCCGCCGCTGACGAAGAACGCGGCCACACAGGACGCCATCGCGGCGGCCGACACCGCACTGGAGGGCTGAGCCGATGGACGCCATCACCCAGGATTTTGCGCGCCACGCCCGCGCGCTCGGACGCGAACAGCGCGCGCTGTCGGCGCACGCGGCCACGCCGGTTACGCTGTCGGCAACCATCGAGGGACCGCTGGACGCGCAGCGCCTGCAGCGGGCACTGTGCCGGGTCGCCGCACGCCATCCGGCTACGGGGCTGGTGTTCGGCCGTGTCGAAGGTTTGCGCGGCTTGCGCCAGCACTTCGCCGGAGCCTTGCCGGCGTGGTCGCCGGCAGCCCAGGACCAAGGCACGCCGGAAACAGCCCTGCAGGCTGCACTGCAGGTGCTCCACGACAACCGCGCCCAACTGACGCTGACCGCCCATCCGCTGGCGGCCGATGGCCCCAGCCTGGTCACGCTGCTGCGCGAACTGGCCCAGGCCTACGCCGACGAAAGCGCCCCGGCCGGCGAAGCGCCGCTGCCCTATGCGGACTACCTCGACTGGACCGACGGGCTGGCGCAAGAGAACACCGAAGCCGGCGCGGGCTACTGGCAAGCCGTGCGTGAGCGGCTGGCCGGCCTCGATGCGCCGAGGCTGCCCTGGCAACGCGCCGGCAAGGCGAGCGAAGCGCTGGCGGCGCAGCGTGTCGAGCTTCCCGCGACGGAAGCCGCCGCAGTGGCCGCATGGGCTGCCGCAGTGGGCCAGCCGCTGGCCCACGCGCTGCAGGCGGCATGGTGGCTGCTGCTGGCACGCCTGGATCCGGCCGCGGCGTTCTGCGCCGGCTGGCAGCACGATTGCCGCGACGACTTCGACGTACTGGCCGGCGCGGTAGGCCGTTATGAAGCGCTGCTGCCGGTCGCGGTGCAGCCGGACATGGCAGCGCCGTTTGCCGACTGGCTTGCCGCGTTCGGCGCGCAGTTGCAGCAGCACCTCGACTGGCGCGAGCATTGCCCGGCCGATGCCAGCGCGGGCGCACCTGCACGCGTCGGCTTCTGCTGCCGCGGCCCTTCCAGCATGCAATGGCGGCATGGCACCCTGCATTGGCGTGCCGACGCTCCGCGTGCGCCGCTGCCGGGCCTGGCGCTGGCGTTGCAGGTCCACGTGGAAGACGGCGCGCCACGCCAGCTGGTATTGCACCATGCCGACAGCATCCACGACGCGGATGCAATGGCATGCCTGCTTGACCAGTACCGCACGCTGCTGCAAACGCTGCGCGCAATGCCAGACACCGCCGTCGGCGCATTGCCGCTGGCGACCGCCGCCGAGCGCGCGCGCGCCAACGCCATGCACGCGCCGACGCTGCATGTCGGCACGCAAATGCTGCCGCAGCGGCTGGCCCACTGGGCCAGCGAGCGCCCGCATGCGCCGGCGTTGTCGGCCCCTGGCCTGCAGCTTACCTACGCCGGCCTCGCCCGCGCCGTGGACGCAGTGGCGCGGCAGTTGCCGGCACTGGGCTTGCGCCCGGGCCAGCCGGTCGGCCTGCTGTTGCCGCGTTCGGGCGAACTGGTGGTGGCATTGCTGGCGGTGATGCGTGCCGGTGCGCCGTACCTGCCGCTCGATCCGGCATGGCCGCCGCAACGGCGCGCGCAGATCCTGGCCGACGCCGGTGCCACGCTGGTGCTGACCGACGCGGCCCATGCGTGTACCGCCGGGCCGCTGCCGCATGCCGAGATCGCGGCACTGCTGGCGGCCGACACTGCCGCCGACGCCACCGCCGACGCCACCGACACGCTGCCGACGGTGGACGCCGCGCAGCCCGCCTACGTGCTCTACACCTCCGGCTCGACCGGCACGCCCAAGGGCGTCGCCATCAACCATGGCCAGTTGCTGAACTACGCGGCAGCCTCCGGCCAGGCGCTGCGCCTGGACCGCTGCCAGCGTTTCGGGCTGACCTCCACCGTCGCCGCCGACCTCGGCAACACCACCCTGTTCGGGGCGCTGTGGCATGGCGCCTGCCTGTGCGTCGCCGACGAGGCCGACATGCGGCACGCCGCCGCCTTCACCGCCTTCCTGGCGCGCGAGCACGTCGATTGCCTGAAGATCGTGCCCTCGCACCTGGACGCCTTGCTCGACGGCGACACCGCGCCGCTGCCGTTGCCGCCGCACGCCACCATCGTGCTGGGCGGCGAAGCCGCGGCCACGGCGCTGCTGCAGCGGCTGCACGCGCGCATGCCGCAGGCCCGCCTGTGCAACCACTACGGGCCGACCGAAACCACGGTGGGCATCCTGTTCCACGATGCCGGCCGCGCGGCGGACGCGGTGGACGCGCCGCTGCCGTTGACGCAGGTGCTGGCCAACTGCGAGGCCTATGTGCGCACCGCCACGGGCAACCTGGCCGCCGCCGGCGAAACCGGCGAACTCTGGCTCGGCGGCGCGCAACTATGCGCAGGCTATCTGGGCGGAGAGGTGTCCGGGACGGCCTTCGTTGCGCACCCCGAACGCCCGGGCCAGCGCCTGTACCGCAGCGGCGACCTTGCGCGCTACCTGCCGAGCGGCGGCATCGAGCTTGTCGGGCGCGCCGATCACCAAATCAAGGTGCGCGGCTTCCGTATCGAATGCGGCGAGGTCGAACAGGCGCTGGCGGTGCTGCCCGGCGTACGGCAGGCGGTGGTCATGCTGGCCGCACCGGCCGGTGGTGCGCCCCAGCTCGCCACATGGATCGTCCCCGACGATGCCACGGCCACAGACGCCGCTGCCGTGCGCAATGCGCTGCGCTACGCGCTGGCCGAGCGCCTGCCCGAAGCGATGATCCCCGCGCTGTGGTTCGCCGTGCCGGCGCTGCCCCGCCTGCCGAACGGCAAGGTGGACCGCCGCGCGCTGGCGCAAGCCGCAGCGGCAAGCCCGGCGCCCTCTGCCTCTGCCGGCGCCGCGCGCGAACCGGCAAGCGAACTGGAAGCGCTGCTGCTGGACCAGTTGCGCGACCTGCTCGGCGCGCCCGACCTGGCTGTCCGCGACGACCTGTTTGAAGCCGGCGGCCATTCGCTGCTGGTGATCAAGCTGGTGGCGCGCATCCGCAAGCTGCTGAAGCTGGAAATCGCCCCGGCCATGGTCTTCGATGCCCCGGACGCGGCCGCATTGGCCCGGGCGCTGCGTAACGCCAGCGCCGACCCCGACGGCCTCGAAACGCTGGCCGGCCTGCAGCGCCAGCTGGCGGCAATGTCGCCCGAGGCGCGCGCCGCGCTGCGTGCCTCCGCCACGGCCAACGCCACCGCATAACGTCTTTTTCCCTAGAACGCATCCATGACGCAATCCCCGACCCCTGCCCGGCAGGCGGCGCTGCTGGCGCTGCTGCTGGAGCAGGATGCGGAGCCGGCGGCCGCGCCGGCCAGCCCCGCGCCCGCCGCGGCGCCGCTGTCTTGCTCGCAGCAGCGCCTCTGGTTCCTGCTGCAATACGAGCCGGGCAGCACGGCCTACAACCAGACCCGCGCCTTCGTGCTGCGCGGAGCGCTCGACCGCCGCGCGCTGCAGGCCGCGCTGCGCGCCGTGATCGCCCGCCATCCCGCGCTGCGCACCCGTTTCGTCGCGGACGACGCCGCGCCCGGCAGCTTGCCGCGGCAGGTGGTCGAGTCCGCACCGGCCTTTGCGCTGGCCGAAGCAACGCTCACCGCCGGCCCGGATGCGCTGCAGGCGTGCCTCGACGCCGAAGCCGCGCGCCCCTTCGATCTCGGCCAGGCGCCGCTGCTGCGCGCCACGCTGCTCACGCGCGGCCACGACGACCATGTGCTGCTGCTGTCGCTGCACCATATCGTTTCCGATGCGGTCTCCAATGTGGTGATTGCGCGCGACCTGGGCATGGCCTACGCGCAGGCGCTTGCGGACGATGAGATCACGCTGCCCGCACCGGCCACGACCTTCGCCGCCCATGCCAGCCGCCAGCGCGAACGCCTTGCCAGCGGTGACCTCAACGCCCAGCGCGCATGGTGGCAGCGCCAGCTGGGCAATCACGTGCCGGCCCTGCAGCTGCCGACCGACCGCCCGCACGGCAGCCCGGTTCCGCGCGTTGCGCGGCGCATCGATGCGTTACTGGACCTGCCGCTGCTCGAGGCGTTGCGGCGCTTCTGCGCAGCACAGCGCTGCACGCCGTTCGTGGTGCTGCTCGGCGCATGGCAGGCGCTGCTGAGCCGCTATGCGGGCCAGGACGACTTCGCCGTCGGCGTGCCGCACGCGGGCCGCGACGGCGACGGGCTGGACGATATGGTCGGCTTCTTCGCCAACACCCATGTCTACCGCTCGCGTACCGCACCCGGCATCACTGGCCGCGCGCTGTGCGAACAGCTGCGCGCCGACGCGCTGGGCGCGCTCGGCCACGCCGAGCTGCCGTTCGAAGTGCTGCTCGACGGCATGCAGGTGCCGCGCGACGCCGGCCGCAGCCCGCTGTTCCAGGTGATGTTCAACCTGCGCACGACCACGACACCTGGCGCGCTGGCGCTGCCGGGCCTGCAGGTGCAGGCCGTGGAAGCGCGCCAGACTGGCGCCAAGTTCGACCTGATCCTCGACGTCGAGGACCGTGGCGACAGCATGGCCCTGAGCCTGGAGTATGACTGCGCGCTGTTCGATGCGGCCACGGCGCAGCGCATGCTGCGCCACTACCTGGGCCAGCTGGGCGGCCTGCTGGACCAGCCCGAACTGCCGCTGGCGACCACGCCCCTGCTCGGCGACGACGACGCCGCCACGCTGGCGCACCAGCACGCCGCCGGCCAGCCGGCGCGGCACGTTGCCGCCGAACTCGCCCATCGCCGCATCCAGCGCCATGCCGAACAACAGCCGCAAGCCGTTGCCCTGCGCCATGGCCACACCACGCTGACCTATGGCGAACTGGAGCGGCGCGCGAACCGGCTGGCGCACCGGCTGATCGCGCTCGGCGTCGGCCCCGAAGTGCGCGTCGGCATTGCCATGGAGCGTTCGCCGGAGATGATCGTCGGCCTGCTCGCCATCCTGAAGGCCGGCGGCGCCTATGTGCCCTTCGACCCCGCCTATCCCGCCGAGCGCCTGGCCTACCTGTTCGAGGACAGCGGCATTGCCGCCTTGCTGACCCAGCCCGCGCTGCGCGGCCTGCTGCCGCAGCGCGATGGCCTGCCGGTGCTGGAACTCGACTCGCAGGACGACGGCGCTGAGTGGCCGGAACACGCGCCCACGGTCGAAGTCCGCCACGAACACCTGGCCTACGTGATCTACACCTCCGGCTCCACCGGCCGGCCCAAGGGCGCTCAGCTGCAGCACGGCAACCTGTCGCGCCTGCTGGCCGCCACGCAGCACTGGTTCGGCTTCGGCCCGGCCGATGTCTGGACGCTGTTCCACTCGTACGCGTTCGACTTCTCGGTCTGGGAGATCTTTGGCGCGCTGTGCCATGGCGGGCAACTGGTGATTGTGCCTTTCCATGTCAGCCGCGCGCCGCAGGAATTCATCGCGCTGCTGCAGCGCGAACGCGTCACCGTGCTGAACCAGACTCCGTCGGCATTCCGCGCGCTGCTGACCCAGCCTGAGCTGTACGGCGCGCCGCTGGCGCTGCGCTATGTCATCTTCGGCGGCGAGGCGCTCGACCCGCAAGCGCTGCGGCCCTGGGTCGACCGCTTCGGCGATGCGTCGCCGCAACTGGTCAATATGTATGGCATCACCGAGACCACGGTGCACGTGACCTACCGCCCGATCACGCGAGCGGACCTGGATCCGTCCAGCCGCGCGCGCAGCCCGATCGGCGAACGCATTCCGGACCTGGGCGTGCGCGTGCTGGACGCCGGACTGAATCTGGTGCCGCCCGGCGTGGCCGGCGAACTCTACATTGCGGGCGACGGCCTGGCGCGTGGCTACCTGAATCGGCCGGGCCTGACCGCCGAGCGCTTCGTGCCGGATCCGTTCGCTGGCGACGGCGCGCGGCTCTACCGTACCGGCGATCTCGCGCGCTGGCTGCCCGACGGCCAGCTCGAATACCTGGGACGCATCGACCAGCAGCTGAAGATCCGCGGCTTCCGCATCGAGCCGGGCGAGATCGAGGCGCGCATCCTGGCGCAGACCGGTGTCGCCAACGCGGCGGTGATCGCTGCCGAGGGACCGTCCGGGGCGCGGCTGGTCGCGTATGTGGTGCCCGCTGCCGGTGCCACCGTCGAGGGCGCGACACTGCGCACCGCGCTGGCCGCCGAACTGCCCGACTACATGGTCCCGGCCGCCTTCGTCGTGCTCGACACCCTGCCGCTGACGCCCAACGGCAAGCTCGACCGCCGTGCGCTGCCGGCACCGGCCTTCGACAGCGCCCAGGACTTCGTCGTCCCCGAGGGCGACGCCGAAACCGCGCTCGCCGCGATCTGGTCCGAGGTGCTGGGCCTGCCGCGCGTCGGCCGCGCCGACAACTTCTTCGAACTCGGCGGCGATTCGATCCTGAGCCTGCAGATCGTCGCCCGCGCCCGCGCCGCCGGCTGGGTGCTGACGCCGCGGCAGCTGTTCGAGCGCCAGACGCTGGCCGAACTGGCGGCGGTCGCCACCCCGGTGGCGCAGGACGCCGCCGACGACAACGTCGTGCCTGAGGGCGCAGTGCCGCTGCTGCCGATCCAGGCCGACTTCTTCGACACGCCGGTGGACCGGCGCCACCACTGGAACCAGTCGGTGCTGCTCGATTGCCGCGAGGCACCGGAGTTGCCCGCACTGGCAGCAGCATTGCGCGACCTGGTAGCGCATCACGACGCGCTGCGCCTGCGCTTCGGCCAGCGCGACGGCGCCTGGCAGCAGGCGTATGCCGACACCGAACCCTGCCCGGACCTGCTGTGGGTGCGCGACGCCGCGTCCGAAGCCGAGCGCCTGGCGCACTGCGAGGCCGCCCAGCGCAGTCTCGATCTCGCCGAAGGGCCGCTGCTGCGTGCCGTCGCGCTGCAATGTGGCGAGCGTTGGCAGTTGCTGCTGGTGATCCATCACCTGGTGGTCGATGGCGTGTCGTGGCGCGTGCTGGTCGAGGACCTGCGTGACGCCTACCAGCAACGCCGGCAAGGCCAGCAGGCCGTGCTGCCGGCTCGCACCGCTTCGTACCAGCGCTGGTCGCAGGCGCTGCGCGCCAACGCCGCCACGCGCGACGCCGAACTGCCGCATTGGCAGGCATTGGCACAAGTCGATGCCACGCTGCCTTGCGACGATCCGGCCGGCTCCCTGACCATCGCCGAACGCGATGCCGTCACGCTGACGCTGCCGGCCGACCTGACGCAGGCGCTGCTGCAGCGCGCCCCGGCGGCGTACCGCACGCGCGTCAACGACCTGCTGCTGACCGCGCTGGCGCGGGCACTGAGTGGCTGGAGCGGGCGCACTCAAGTGTTGATCGACCTGGAAAGCCATGGCCGTGTCGCCGGTGTCGACGACACGCTGGACTTGAGCCGCACCGTCGGCTGGTTCACGACCCTGTTCCCGGTCGCTCTGGATGGCAGCGGCACGCCCGATGGCGCGATCAAGGCGGTCAAGGAGCAATTGCGCGCGGTGCCTGGCGAAGGCATCGGCTTCGGCCTGCTGCGCCGCTTCGGCTCGCCCGCGCAACAGGCCGCGCTGGCCGGGGTGCCCAAACCTGAAGTGGTGTTCAACTACCTGGGCCAGCTCGACGCCAGCTTTGCAGAGGACAGCCCGTGGCGGCTGTCGAGCGGCAGCGCGGGCGCCAACCAGGATCCCGCAGCGCTGCTGTCGCATCCGTTGTCGGTCAGCGGTCAGGTGCTGGATGGCGAACTGCGTCTGACGCTGGCCTTCAGCCGCGCACGCCATCGGGCAGAGACGGTTCACCCACTCGCCGAAGCCTTGCGCGAGGAACTGGAAGCGCTGATCGCCCATTGCACTTCCGGCGCCGCAGGCGTTACGCCCGGCGACTTCCCGCTGGCGCGGCTGACGCAGGCCGGGCTGGATGCCCTGGAGCTCGATCCGGCGCAGGTGCAGGACCTCTACCCGCTGTCGCCGATGCAGGCCGGCATGCTCTTCCACAGCGTGCTGGCGCCCGAGGGCAGTGCCTATACCAACCAGCTGCGCGTCGATATCGACGGCCTCGACCCGGGGCGCTTTATCGCGGCATGGCAGTCCGCGCTCGTGCGACACGACAGCCTGCGCTGCGGTTTCCTGCATCGTGGCGAGCAGCCGCTGCAGTGGGTGGCCCGCTCGGTGCAGCTTCCGGTGATCCATGAGGACTGGAGCGGACGCGATGCCGTCGAACTGGACCGCTTTGCCGCCGCCGAGCTGGCCAAGCCTTTCGACCTGGAGCGACCGCCGCTGACGCGCCTGGCGCTGCTGCGTACCGGCGCGCAGCGCCACCACCTGGTCTGGACCGTGCACCACCTGTTGCTCGACGGCTGGAGCACCGCGCAGCTGCTGGGCGAAGTGCTGCGCCACTATGCCGGCGAAGCGCTGCCCGCCAGCGGCGGCCGCTTTGCCGACTATATCGGCTGGCTGCAGTCGCGCGACGCCGCCGCCGGCGAAGCCTTCTGGAAAGCGCAGCTGGCACCGCTCGACGCACCGACGCGCCTGCTGGCGGCGCTGCCGGCGCCGGAGCAAGGCCAAGGCCAGGGCGAACATCACCACGAACTCGACGCTGCCGAAACCACCGCGCTGGCCAGCTTCGCCCGCGCGCAGAAGGTCACGCTGAACACGCTGGTGCAGGCCGCCTGGCTGTTGCTGCTGCAGCGCTGCACCGGCCAGCCGTGCGTGGCGTTCGGCGCCACCGTGGCCGGCCGACCGGCCGAACTGCCGGCCGCGCAGCAGATGCTGGGCCTCTTCATCAACACGCTGCCCGTGATTGCCTCACCGCGTCCGCAGCAGCCGGTGGGCGAGTGGCTGCGCGAGGTGCAGGCGCTGAACCTGGCGCTGCGCGAGCACGAGCACACCCCGCTCTACGACATCCAGCGCTGGGCCGGCCAGGCCGGTCAGGCGCTGTTCGATTCGATCGTCGTGTTCGAGAACTACCCGGTCGATGCGGCGCTGCGCCGCACCCCAGCCGGGCTGTCGTTCTCCGGCGTGCGCAACCGTGCCGAGACTAACTACCCACTGGCGCTGGTGTTCGCGCACACCGACACGCTGCGCCTGACCTGCCGCTTCGACCGCGCCGCGCTTGGCGAACCGCAGGCGCGAATGCTGGCGCACAGCCTTTTTTCGGTGCTGCGCCAGCTGGCCGCGGATGCGGCGCGCCCGCTGGGCCGGATCGGCCTCGCTACGGCTGACGCACCTCTCGCGGTCGCATCAACTGCGGCCCAGCTTGCCCACCATCGCTTCGAAGCCCATGCGGCCTCGACACCGGATGCCGTGGCGCTGGCGGCGGACGACGTGCAACTCACCTACCGGGAACTCAATCGCCGCGCTAATGTCCTCGCGCATCGCCTGGCCGCACGGGGCGTGGGACCGGACGTGCGTGTTGGCGTGCTGGCCGAGCGTTCGGTCGAAATGGTCGTCGCCCTGCTGGCCGTCCTCAAGGCTGGTGGCGCCTACGTGCCGTTCGATCCCGACTATCCCGCCGACCGCCTGGCCTACATGATCGAGGACAGCGGCGTGGCGCTGGTCCTGGTGCAGCGGCCAGATGCCATCGCGCCCTTGCCAGCGGCCGTGCCGGTGCTCGACCTGGGCACGCCAGCCTTGTATGACGGCAAGCACGCCAACCCATCGCCGGCGCTGCATCCGCACCACCTGGCCTATGTGATCTACACCTCGGGTTCCACCGGACGGCCGAAAGGCGTTGGCATCGCGCACGGGGCGCTGGCGCATTACCTGCAGGGCGTGCTGTCGCAACTGGCGCTGGCGCCGGCATCGCGCATGGCCATGGTGTCGACGCCGGCGGCGGATCTCGGCCATACGGTGCTGTTCGGCGCGCTCGCCAGCGGCGGCGCGCTGCACTTGCCGGCACGCCGCTGCGTGTTCGATGCCGCGGCCTTCGCACGCTACATGACGCAGCATCGCATCGGCGTCCTCAAGATCGTGCCCGGCCATTTGGGCGCCCTGCTCGACGGCGCGCAGGCTGCCGGGGTGCCGCTTGCGGACGTACTGCCCGACCACACCCTGGTGCTGGGCGGCGAAGCCACCGACGCGGCGCTGCGCGCGCGGCTCCACGCGGCACGGCCGGCGTGCCGGCTGGTCAATCATTACGGCCCCACCGAAACCACCGTGGGCGTGCTCGTGCATGTGGCCGGCACCACGCCGCAGCCGGGCCTCGGCTTGCCGCTGGGTCAACCGCTGCGCGGCACCGGCGCCTACGTGATGGACGCGGCGCTGTGCCCGCTGCCCGACGGCATCGCCGGTGAACTCTATGTCGGCGGGCCCGCGCTGGCGCGCGGCTACCTCGGCCGTGCCGCGTTGACGGCAGACCGGTTCGTGCCCGATCCGCTCGCTGGCGACGGCGCGCGCCTGTACCGCACCGGCGACCGCGTGCGGCGCCGCGCCGACGGCGTGTTCGAATACCTGGGCCGCGTCGACGACCAGGTCAAGATCCGCGGTTTCCGCGTGGAGCCGGGCGAAGTGGCGGCGCAGGTAGCGGCGCTGCCGCAGGTGCGCCAGGCCGCGGTGGTCGCCGCGCCTGCCGCCGGCGGCATGCAACTGGTCGGCTACGCAGTGCCGCAAACGGATGCCCGGCCCGATCCCGCGGCGCTGTGCCGCGCCCTGGCCGCCACGCTGCCACCGCATATGGTGCCGGCAGCCATCGTGCTGCTCGACGCGCTGCCGCTCACCGCCAACGGCAAGCTCGACCGCCGCGCACTGCCGGCGCCGGACGCCGCCGCAGCGTCCGCGCCAGCGTCGCGCGAAGCGCCGCAAGGCGAGCTGGAAACCCGCCTGGCCGGGATCTGGCAAGCCCTGCTGCAGGTGCCCGCCGTGGGCCGCCACGACAACTTCTTCGCACTGGGCGGCCATTCGCTGCTGGCCGTCCAGCTCCTCTCCCGCATCCAGGGCGAGCTTGGCATCGAGGTGCCGCTGGCGCTGCTGTTCGGTGCCGCCACGCTGGCTGAACTGGCCGCCGCGCTGCCGGCGCAGCAACGCCATGCCGATGAAGCCGCCCTGCTGGAGCTGGAAGCGTTCGCCAATACCCTGGAGTCAGTCTGAATGATCGAAGCCAATACCGCGGCCCGGCTGGCCGCGCGCTTTGCCACGCTGGCGCCGGTCCAGCGCCGCGCTTTTCTCGACAAGATGGCCGAGCAAGGCATCGCATTCTCGCAGCTGCCGATCCCCGCGCTGCCGCGGCCCGATGGCACGGCCGGCTACGACGCGCCGCTGTCGTACGCCCAGCAGCGCCAGTGGTTCCTGCACCGCTTCGCGCCGGACAGCGCGGCCTACCACATCAGCAGCCGCGTGGACCTGCGCGGCGAACTCGATATCGGCGCGCTGCAGGCGGCGTTTGCCACGCTGGTTCAGCGCCATGAAGCCCTGCGCACGGCATTTCGTGCCGACGCCGACGGCAAGGTGCGGCAACAGGTGCGCCCCGCGGCCAGCGTGGAACTGCCGCTGACCGACTTGTCAGCCGACCCCGGCAGCGCCGATGCGCACGCGGCGGCGATCGCCGAGGCGCCGTTCGACCTGTGCAGCGCGCCGTTGCTGCGCGTGCATCTGCTGCGCCTGGGCGCACGCCACCATCGGCTGGTGCTGGCGATGCACCATATCGTCTCGGACGGCTGGTCGATGCAATTGCTGATCGACGAGCTGGCTGCGTGCTACCGCGCGCAGCGGCTCGGCCAGCCTGTGCCGGAAGCCGCCCAGCCGATCGGCTACACCGACTACGCGGTGTGGCAGCGCAACTGGCTCGAGGCCGGCGAGCAGGCGCGGCAACTCGCCTGGTGGCGCGCCGCGCTGGACGGCGCAACCGGCGTGCTGGCGCTGCCGACCGACCGTCCGCGCCCCGCGGTGGCGGCCTACCGCGCGCAGCGCTGCGAGATCGACATTCCCGACCCGCTTGCCCACGCGCTGCGGGAACGCGCGCAAGCCAGCGGCGGTACGTTGTTCATGGCGTTGCTGGCCGGCTTCCAGGCACTGCTGTACCGCTACACCGGCAGACGCGATCTGTGCGTGGGGGTGCCGGTGGCAGGCCGCAACCGCCTGGAAACCGAGCGCGTGGTAGGCCTGTTCGTCAACACCCAGGTCGTGCGCGCGCGCCTGAATGGCAGCCAGCCCCTGTCGGCGCTGCTCGGCCAGACCCGCGACGCCGTGCTGGGCGCGCAGGCGCACCAGGACCTGCCGTTCGAGCAACTGGTGGAGGCGCTGCAGCCCGAGCGCAGCGTCAGCTACCACCCGCTGTTCCAGGTGGTGCACAACCACCGCCGCGGCGACCGCGCGGCGCGCGTTTCGCTGCCGGGCCTCGAGCTGGAAAGCGCGCCGGTGGGCGAGCGCACCACGGCGCTGGAACTGACGCTCGATACCCGCGAGGACAGCGACGGCCATGTCCATGCCTGCTTTCACTATGCCGAGGAACTCTTCGACGCCGGCACGGCGGAGCGGCTTGCGCGCCATTACCTGCGGCTGCTGGGCCGGCTGGCCGACGCGCCCGAACAAGCGCTCGATGCGGTCGACCTGCTTGACGACGCCGAACACCGCAGCCTGCTGGCGCTGGGCCAGGGCGAGCCGCCCGCGGACGCGACCCTGCCCGCGCACGCACGCATCGCCCGCCACGCGGCGGCCCGCCCCGACGCCGTCGCCGTGATCTGCGACGAGCAGGTGTTGCGCTACGGCGAGCTGCTGGCCCGCGCCGACCGCCTCGCCGCCGTGCTGCATGCGCGCGGCATCGGCGCGGAACATCGCGTCGGCATCGCCCTGTCGCGCTCGCCCGACCTGATCGTCGCGCTGCTGGCGGTGATGCGCTGCGGCGCCGCCTACGTGCCGTTCGATCCCGCCTATCCGAAGGACCGCCTTGCCTACCTGTTCGACGACAGCGCCATCCGGCTGCTGGTCACCGAGCCGGCGCTGCTGGATGCCTTGCCCGCGCCGGCCGCGCTGCCAGTGCTGACGCTGGATGCGGTCGACGATGCCATCGCGCCGCTGCCCGAGCAGCCCATCCACCCCGGCCAGCTTGCCTACGTGATCTACACCTCCGGCTCCACCGGCCGGCCCAAGGGCGTCTGCGTCGCGCACGGACCGCTGGCCATGCATGTGGCCGCGACCATCGACGCCTACGAGATGGGCCCCCATTCGCGCGAGCTGCATTTCCTCTCGTTCGCCTTCGATGGCGCCCACGAGCGCTGGCTGTGCGCGCTCGCCTGCGGCGGCTCGCTGCTGCTGCGCGACGACGCGCTGTGGACGCCCGAGCAGACCGCCGCCGCCATGACCCGCCACGGCGTCACCAACGCCGGCTTCCCGCCGGCCTACCTGCGCCAGCTGGCCGAGTACTGCGAACAGAGCGGCGCGCGTCCGCCGGTGGCGCTCTACTCCTTCGGCGGCGAGGCAATGCCGCGTGCCGCGTTTGCGCAGGCGCGCCGCGCGCTGGCGCCGCGGACCTTCGTCAACGGCTATGGCCCGACCGAAACGGTGGTCACGCCGATGGTCTGGAAGGTGCGCGCCGACGCGCCCGAAGCGGACTTCGCCGGCACCTATGCGCCGATCGGGCGCCCGGTGGGCGCGCGCCGCTGCTACCTGCTCGATGCCGAGCTGAACCTGGTGCCGCCGGGTGTGGCCGGGGAGCTTTACATCGGGGGCGAAGGGCTGGCGCGGGGCTATCTGAACAAGGGCGGCATGACCGCCGAGCGCTTCGTGCCCGATCCGTTTGCCGGCGATGGCGCGCGGCTCTACCGTACCGGCGATCTCGCGCGCTGGCTGCCCGACGGCCAGCTCGAATACCTGGGACGCATCGACCAGCAGCTGAAGATCCGCGGCTTCCGCATCGAGCCGGGCGAGATCGAGGCGCGCATCCTGGCGCAGGCAGGCGTCGCCAACGCGGCGGTGATCGCTGCCGAGGGACCGTCCGGGGCGCGCCTGGTCGCGTATGTGGTGCCCGCTGCCGGGTCCACGATCGATGGCGCCACATTGCGCACCGCGCTGGCCGCCGAACTGCCCGACTACATGGTCCCGGCCGCCTTCGTCGTGCTGGACACCCTGCCGCTGACGCCCAACGGCAAGCTCGACCGCCGTGCGCTGCCGGCACCGGCCTTCGACAGCGCCCAGGACTTCGTCGTTCCGGAGGGCGACGCCGAAACCGCGTTCGCCGCGATCTGGTCCGAGGTGCTTGGCCTGCCGCGCGTCGGCCGCGCCGACAACTTCTTCGAACTCGGCGGCGATTCGATCCTGAGCCTGCAGATCGTCGCCCGCGCCCGCGCCGCCGGCTGGGTGCTGACGCCGCGGCAGCTGTTCGAGCGCCAGACGCTGGCCGAACTGGCGGCGGTCGCCACCCCGGTGGCGCAGGACGCGGTCGACGACAACGTCGTGCCTGAGGGCGCAGTGCCACTGCTGCCGATCCAGGCCGACTTCTTCGACACGCCGATGGACCGGCGCCACCACTGGAACCAGTCGGTGCTGCTTGATTGCCGCGAAGCACCGGAGTTGCCCGCACTGGCAGCAGCATTGCGCGACCTGGTAGCGCATCACGACGCGCTGCGCCTGCGCTTCGACCAGCGCAACGGCGCCTGGCATCAGGCATATGCCAACACCGAACCCTGCCCGGACCTGCTGTGGGTGCGCCACGCCGCGTCGGAAGCCGAGCGGCTGGCGCACTGCGAAACCGCCCAGCGCAGTCTCGATCTCGCCGAAGGGCCGCTGCTGCGTGCCGTCGCGCTGCAAGTTGGCGAGCGTTGGCAGTTGCTGCTGGTGATCCATCACCTGGTGGTCGATGGCGTGTCGTGGCGCGTGCTGGTCGAGGATCTGCGCGACGCCTACCAGCAACGCCGGCAAGGCCAGCAGGCCGTGCTGCCGGCTCGCACCGCTTCGTACCAGCGCTGGTCGCAGGCGCTGCGCGCCAACGCCGCCACGCGCGACGCCGAACTGCCGCATTGGCAGGCATTGGCACAAGTCGATGCCACGCTGCCTTGCGACGATCCGGCCGGCCCCCTGACCATCGCCGAACGCGATGCCGTCACGCTGACGCTGCCGGCCGACCTGACCCAGGCGCTGCTACAGCGCGCTCCGGCGGCGTACCGCACGCGCGTCAACGACCTGCTGCTGACCGCGCTGGCCCGGGCACTGACCGGCTGGAGCGGGCGCACTCAAGTGTTGATCGACCTGGAAAGCCATGGCCGTGTCGCCGGTGTCGACGACACGCTCGACCTGAGCCGCACCGTCGGCTGGTTTACGACCCTGTTCCCGGTTGCGCTCGATGGCAACGGCACGCTCGATGGCGCGATCAAAGCGGTCAAGGAGCAATTGCGCGCGGTGCCTGGCGAAGGCATCGGCTTCGGCCTGCTGCGCCGCTTCGGCTCGCCCGCGCAACAGGCCGCGCTGGCCGAGGTGCCCAAACCTGAAGTGGTGTTCAACTACCTGGGCCAGCTCGACGCCAGCTTTGCAGAGGACAGCCCGTGGCGGCTGTCGAGCGGCAGCGCGGGCGCCAACCAGGACCCTGCCACGCCGCTGTCGCATCCGCTATCGGTGAGTGGACAGGTGCAGGACGGTCAGCTCAGGCTGTCCGTGGCTTATGCCCGCCGCCGTTATCGCAGCGCGACGATCGAAGCGCTGGCGGCGGCGTTTCGCGCGGAACTTGAGGCGGTTGTCGCGCATTGCACCGCCGGGGTAGCGGGTCTGACGCCTTCCGACTTCCCGCTGGCGCGCCTTTCGCAAGCCGGGCTGGATGCGCTTGGCCTTGCGCCGCAGCAGGTGCAGGACATCTACCCCTTGTCGCCGATGCAGGCCGGCATGCTGTTCCACAGCGTGTTTGGCGAGCACGGCAGCGCCTATACCAACCAGTTGCGCGTGGATGTCGACGGCATCGAGCCGGAGCGCTTCACCACGGCATGGCATGCGGTGCTGGCGCGCCATGACAGCCTGCGCAGCGGCTTCCTGCACCGGGCCGACCCGCCGCTGCAGTGGGTGGCCAGGCAGGCGGCGCTGCCCGTGCTGGTGGAGGACTGGCGCGGGCGCGGCGCGGACGAGATCGATGCCTTTGCGGACCGCCAGCGCGAACAGGGCTTCGACCTTGAGCGCCCGCCGCTGATGCGCGTGGCGCTGCTGCGTACCGGCGCGCAACGCCACCATCTGGTCTGGACCGTGCACCACCTGTTGCTCGACGGCTGGAGCACCGCGCAGCTGCTGGGCGAAGTGCTGCGCCACTATGCCGGCGAAGCGCTGCCCGCCAGCGGCGGCCGCTTTGCCGACTATATCGGCTGGCTGCAGTCGCGCGACGCCGCCGCCGGCGAAGCCTTCTGGAAAGCGCAGCTGGCATCGCTCGACGCACCGACGCGCCTGCTGGCGGCGCTGCCGGCGCCGGAGCAAGGCCAAGGCCAGGGCGAACATCACCACGAACTCGACGCTACCGAAACCACCGCGCTGGCCGGCTTCGCCCGCGCGCAGAAGGTCACGCTGAACACGCTGGTGCAGGCCGCCTGGCTGTTGCTGCTGCAGCGCTGCACCGGCCAGCCGTGCGTGGCGTTCGGCGCCACCGTGGCCGGCCGACCGGCCGAACTGCCGGCCGCGCAGCAGATGCTGGGCCTCTTCATCAACACGCTGCCCGTGATTGCCTCACCGCGTCCGCAGCAGCCGGTAGGCGACTGGCTGCGCGAGGTGCAGGCGCTGAACCTGGCGCTGCGCGAGCACGAGCACACGCCGCTCTACGACATCCAGCGCTGGGCCGGCCAGGCTGGCCAGGCGCTGTTCGATTCGATCGTCGTGTTCGAGAACTACCCGGTCGATGCGGCGCTGCGTCGCACGCCAGCCGCGCTGTCGTTCTCCGGCGTGCGCAACCGTGCCGAGACCAACTATCCGCTGACGCTGCTGTTCGCGCACACCGACACGCTGCATCTGACCTGTCGCTTCGACCGCGCGCAGCTGGCCGAGCCGCTCGCCGGCCAGCTGGCGCAAAGCCTGTTTGCGGTGCTGCGCCAGCTGGCCGCCGACGCGACGCGTCCGCTGGGCGACATCGCGCTGATGGCGCGGCCCGACGCGCGCGCCGCACTGGCGCTGGGCACCGATCCGCAACCCTATCCCGCGGCCCAGCCCGTGCACCGGCTGTTCGAAGCCCGCGTGGCCGGGCAGCCCGATGCGATCGCGCTGTGCTTCGGCGAAGAACGCCTGACCTATGCGGCGCTGAATCGCCGCGCCAATGCGCTCGCGCATCGACTGATCGAGCAAGGGGTGGGCCCGGACGTGCCGGTGGGCGTGCTGGCCGAGCGTTCGGTCGAAATGGTCGTCGCCCTGCTCGCCATCCTCAAGGCCGGCGGCGCCTACGTGCCATTCGATCCGGACTATCCCGCCGACCGCCTGGCCTACATGATCGAGGACAGCGGCGTGGCGCTGGTGCTGGTGCAGCGCCCCGACGCGATGCCGGCGCTGCCCCGCGCCGTTGCCGCCGTCGACCTGACCGATCCGGCGCTCTATGCACAGGGCGGCGAGCGCAATCCGACCCCCGCGCTGTCGCCAGAGCACCTGGCCTACGTCATCTACACCTCCGGCTCCACCGGGCGGCCCAAGGGTGCCGGCAACCGGCACGGCGCGCTGCATAACCGGCTCTGGTGGATGCAGGCGCAGTACCGGCTGGATGGCGACGACACCGTGCTGCAGAAGACCCCGTTCAGCTTCGACGTCTCGGTCTGGGAGTTCTTCTGGCCGCTGATGACGGGCGCGCGGCTGGCGCTGGCGGCACCGGGCGACCATCGCGACCCGCAGCGGATCGCCGCGCTGATCGCGCAGCACCGGGTCACCACACTGCATTTCGTGCCGGCGATGCTGCAGGCGTTCGTCGCCGACAGCACCGTGGCCGCCGCCTGCGCCAGCCTGCGTCACATCGTCTGCAGCGGCGAGGCGCTGCCGGCGGACCTGGCCCGCCGCACCATGAACTTGCTGCCACAGGCGGGCCTGCATAACCTGTATGGCCCCACCGAGGCCGCGATCGACGTCACCCACTGGACCTGCCGCGACGATGGCGGTCATGCCGTGCCGATCGGGCGTCCGATCGCCAACGTCAGCGCACATGTGCTCGACGGCGCGATGCATCCGGTGCCCGACGGCATCGCGGGCGAACTGTACCTCGGTGGCGCCGGCCTGGCGCGCGGCTATCTCGGCCGCGCCGCGCTGACCGCCGAGCGTTTTGTCGCCGATCCGCACGGCGCGCCGGGCGAGCGGCTTTATCGCACCGGCGATCTCGCGCGGCGGCGCGCCGACGGCCCGATCGAATACCTGGGCCGGCTCGACCACCAGGTCAAGATCCGCGGGCTGCGCATCGAACTGGGCGAGATCGAGGCGCGGCTGCTCGCGCACGGCAGCGTGCGCGAGGCCGTGGCTGTCGCGCTGACCGGCGAAGGCCCGGCGCGGCTGGTGGCCTATGTCGTGCCCGCGCCCGGTGCGGCGCTCGACACCGACGCGCTGCGCGCCTGGCTGGCCCACGCGTTGCCTGACTACATGGTGCCCGGCGCCATGGTCGTGCTGGAGCGCATGCCGGTCACGCCCAACGGCAAGCTGGACCGCCGCGCGCTGCCGTCGCCGGAGTTTGCCGGGTCGAGCGCCTACGAGGCGCCGCAGCCCGGCGTGGAAACGGTGCTGGTGGACACCTGGGCCGCGGTGCTGAAGGTGGCGCGCGTGGGCCGCGCCGACAACTTCTTCGAACTGGGTGGCGATTCGATCCTGAGCCTGCAGATCGTCGCGCGGCTGCGCACGCTGGGCTGGCTGCTGACGCCCAGGCAGCTGTTCGAGCGGCAGACGCTGGCCGCGGTAGCGCAGGCGTTGTCGCCGCTGGATGGCAACGCTGACGCGGAGAATGCCCGGGCGATGCCGCGCCACACCCGCCTGCGCAGCGAGGATTTCGCGCTGGCGCGCCTGTCGCAAGACCAGCTCGACGGCCTCGGCCTCGACGCGGCGCGGGTGCAGGACCTGTACCCGCTGTCGCCGATGCAGGCGGGCATGCTGTATCACAGCGTGGCGCGCGCGGATGCCGGCAGTGCTTATATCAACCAGCTGCGGGTCGATGTCGACGGCCTCGACGCAGCCCGCTTCGCGCAGGCCTGGCGCGACGCGCTTGGCGGCCACGATGCCCTGCGCACGGGCTTCCTGCAGCGCGGCGAGCAGCCGCTGCAATGGGTGGCGCACGAGGTGCCGCTGCCGCTGACCGAACAGGACTGGTCGGCGCAGCCGGCCGATACCCTGCCGGATGCGCTGGACCGGCTCGCCGCGGCGGAGCTGGCCCGGGGCTTCGATCTCGAATGCCCGCCGCTGATGCGGCTGACGCTGGTGCGTACCGGCCCGGACCGGCACCATTTGGTCTGGACCGTGCACCACCTGCTGCTCGATGGCTGGAGCACCTCGCAACTGCTGGGCGAGGTGCTGACGCGCTACGCCGGCGAGGCGGTCGCGCCCGCGGAAGGCCGCTTTGCCGACTACATCCGCTGGCTGCAGCAACGCGATGCCGGCGCCGCGCAGGCGTTCTGGGCCCGCGCGCTCGATGGCTTCGACACGCCCACGCGGCTGGCGCAGGCGCTGCCGGCCCCGGCCGGAGGCGAAGGCTACGGGCTGTTGCAGCACGCCTGCAGCGCGGCGCTGACGGAACGCCTGTCCGCCTATGCCCGCGCGCAAAAAGTGACGCTCAACACCGTGGTGCAGGCCGCGTGGCTGCTGCTGTTGCAGCGCTACACCGGCCAGCGCCGCGTGGCATTCGGCGCCACCGTCGCGGGCCGCCCGGCCGACGTGCCGGGCAGCCAGCAGATGCTGGGGCTGTTCATCAACACGCTGCCGGTGCTGGCCGCGCCGCGGCCGGAGCAGGCGGTGGGCGACTGGCTGCGCGAACTGCAAGCCTTCAACGTGGCCGCGCGCGAACACGGGCACACGCCGCTGTCGGACATCCAGCGCTGGGGCGGCCAGGCCGGCCAGCGGCTGTTCGACAGCATCCTGGTGTTCGAGAATTTCCCGCTCGAAGACGCGCTGGCATCGGCCAGCCGCAGCGGCCTGCGCTTCGCCACGCAGGGCAGCACGGGCCTGACCGAATACGAGATGGACGTCGAGGTCAGCCTGCGCCAGACCCTGCGGCTGGGCTTTACCTATATGCGGCGCGCTTTCGATGCGGAGCAGGTGGCGCGCATCTGCGCGCAGATGACCCGGCTGCTGGAAGCGATCGGCACCGTGCCGGGGCAAACGGTTGGCGCGCTTGGCCTGCTGACGCAGCACGAACGGGCGGCGCTGCTAACGCTGGGCCAGGGCGAGCCGCCCGCGGACGCGACCCTGCCCGCGCACGCACGCATCGCCCGCCACGCGGCGGCCCGCCCCGACGCCGTCGCCGTGATCTGCGACGAGCAGGTGTTGCGCTACGGAGAGCTGCTGGCCCGCGCCGACCGCCTCGCCGCCGTGCTGCATGCGCGCGGCATCGGCGCGGAACATCGCGTCGGCATCGCCCTGTCGCGCTCGTCCGACCTGATCGTCGCGCTGCTGGCGGTGATGCGCTGCGGCGCCGCCTACGTGCCGTTCGATCCCGCCTATCCGAAGGACCGGCTGGCTTATCTGTTCGACGACAGCGCCATCCGGCTGCTGGTCACCGAGCCGGCGCTGCTGGATGCCTTGCCCGCGCCGGCCGCGCTGCCAGTGCTGACGCTGGATGCGGTGGCCGAGGACATCGCGCCGCTGCCCGAGCAGCCCATCCACCCCGGCCAGCTTGCCTACGTGATCTACACCTCCGGCTCCACCGGCCGGCCCAAGGGCGTCTGCGTCGCGCACGGACCGCTGGCCATGCACGTGGCCGCGACCATCGACGCCTACGAGATGGGCCCCCATTCGCGCGAGCTGCACTTCCTCTCATTCGCCTTCGATGGCGCCCACGAGCGCTGGCTGTGTGCGCTGGCCTGCGGCGGCTCGCTGCTGCTGCGCGACGATGCGCTGTGGACGCCCGAGCAGACCGCCGCTGCCATGACCCGCCACGGCGTCACCAACGCCGGCTTCCCGCCGGCCTACCTGCGCCAGCTGGCCGAGTACTGCGAACAGAGCGGCGCGCGTCCGCCGGTGGCGCTCTACTCCTTCGGCGGCGAGGCCATGCCGCGCGCCGCGTTTGCGCAGGCGCGCCGCGCGCTGGCGCCGCGGACCTTCATCAACGGCTATGGCCCGACCGAAACGGTGGTCACGCCGATGGTCTGGAAGGTGCGCGCCGACGCGCCCGAAGCGGACTTTGCCGGCACCTATGCGCCGATCGGGCGCCCGGTGGGCGCGCGGTGCTGCTACCTGCTCGATGCCGAGCTGAACCTGGTGCCGCCGGGTGTGGCCGGCGAGCTGTACATCGGGGGCGACGGCCTGGCGCGGGGCTACCTGAACAAGGGCGGCATGACCGCCGAGCGCTTCGTGCCCGATCCGTTCGCTGGCGACGGCGCCCGCCTCTACCGTACCGGCGACCTGGCGCGCTGGCTGCCTGACGGCCAGCTCGAATACCTGGGACGCATCGACCAGCAGCTGAAGATCCGCGGCTTCCGCATCGAGCCGGGCGAGATCGAGGCGCGCATCCTGGCGCAGACCGGTGTCGCCAACGCGGCGGTGATCGCCGCCGAGGGACCGTCCGGGGCGCGGCTGATCGCGTATGTGGTGCTCGCTGGCGGTGCCACCGTCGAGGGCGCGACACTGCGCACCGCGCTGGCCGCCGAACTGCCCGACTACATGGTCCCGGCCGCCTTCGTCGTGCTGGACACCCTGCCGCTGACGCCCAACGGCAAGCTGGATCGCCGCGCATTGCCTGTGCCCGGAGCGGAAACGTCAGACCAGCACGTGCCGCCGCGCACCGAAGCACAACGCTGGCTCTCACAGGTATGGCAGGACGTCCTGGGCGTACCGCGCGTGGGGCTGGACGACAACTTCTTCGCGCTAGGCGGCGATTCGCTGCTGAGCCTGAAGGTCATTTCCCGCGTCCGCGCGAACCGTGCGCTGGGGCTGGACCTGAAGCTGCGCGACCTGATGCGCACGCCGACCATCGGGCAGTTGCTGCCGGACGGCGCGCCTGCCGCGGCCTTGCCCGATGCCACGCCCGCCGCCGCGCTGCGCGTGCTCGCGCCTGGCCCGGCTAACGCCACGCTGCCGCCGGTGGCCTGCGTCCATGCGGCGCTGGGCACGCTGTTCGACTACGACGCCATCGTCGCGCAGCTGGGCGCGCGGCGCACGGTCTATGGCTTCCAGGCCCGCGCGCTGGCCGATCCCGCGTGGCGCGACGCCTCGCTGGCGTCGATCGCCGCCGACTATGTGCGGGAATGGCGCGCGGCACAGCCCCAAGGGCCTTACCTGCTGCTGGGCTGGTCGCTCGGCGCGGCGCTGGCCACGCTGATGGCGCGCGAGCTGGAGGCGCAGGGACAGGCGGTCCAGTGGCTGGGCCTGATCGATCCGTTCGTGCCGGAGCCGCGTTCGCACGACAGTTCGGCGCCCGGCTGGCCCGCGGCGCTGGCGGCGTTTGCCGACCGCCTGCTGCCCGGCAAGGAACCGCTCGCGCTGCCGCGCGATGCGGCGCCCGAGCCCGACGCCGAAGCTGTGCGCGCGCTGCTCGCGCCGCGCATCGCCGCGTCCACGGCGCCGCAGGCAGCGCTGGGCGCAGACGAACTGGCGCACATGTTCCTGGCCGCACACCGGCTCGGTGCGCTGGCCGCGGCCCAGCGCACGCTGCCGGTGGTGCAGGCCCCCCGCGCAGTCTGGTGGCGCGCCGGCCGCGACGCCGCGGCCGCGCGGCTGGCCGGCTGGCTGGGCGCGCCGCGCGAAGAGACCGTGCTGGACGGCGTGGACCACCACGCCATCGTGCGCGACCCGCGTTTGCTGGCGCAGTTGCGCCGCAGCGCCGAGGCCCGCCCCGAGCCTGAAACCGAAGCGCGGCACCCGGCTACCGGCACGGCCACCCTCCCGACGTAGGAGGCTCGTATGAAACTTTTTAACGCTAATGACAATGATTTGCATTTACAATACGGCCGAAATCAAGAAAGCCGAAATCCAGGAGGAATATGCACAGCGGTAAAACGGGTCGTCCGAGCCAGGGCCGGCCAGGCTATCAACCCTTTGCGCTGACGGCGCTGGCGCTGGCGGTCTCCATGCAGTGCGCGCAGGCGCAGGAAAGCGGCACGGCGCAGGCGGGCGCGCGGGCGGAAGTCCAGTTGCCGACCGTGAGCGTGCGCGCAGACAGCGTGGAGAACTACGGACCGGCAAACAAGAAGTCGGTGTCGGCCACCAAATCCGATGTGCCGATCGCGGACACGCCCCAGTCGATCAGCGTCATCACCGCCGACCAGATGCGCGCGCAGGGCGCGCAGCGGGTCGAGGAGGCGCTGCGCTACGCCGCCGGCGTGCGCACCGAGCCCATCGTCGATACCCGGCGCAGCACGTACATGATCCGCGGTTTCACCGTGTCGCAGAACAGCCAGTACTGGGACGGCCTGAAACTGCCGGCCTCGGGCGGCTATGGCGGCTGGGAACTGGAGCCATACAGCCTGGAGCGCGTCGACGTGGTGCGCGGTCCGTCGTCGGTGCTGTACGGGCAGACCTCTCCCGGCGGCCTGATCAACCAGATCAGCAAGCGGCCGCAAGCGGAGACCGCCAACGAGATCAACCTCAGCTTCGGCAACTATGACCGCAAGGAGATCTCGGGCGACTTCACCGGCGCGCTCGACAACGACGGCAAGGTGCTGTACCGCCTGACCGCACTGGCGCGCGACAGCGGCACGCAGACCAACATGGCCGGCGACGACCGCTTCTTCATCTCGCCCCAGATCACGTGGCGGCCCACCGATGCCACCAGCTTCACGGCCTACGCGCAGATCTACCACGACAACGCCGGCAACAGCGCCAACTTCCTGCCGGCGCTGGGCACGGTCACGCCGCTGGCCAACGGTTCGAAGATCCCGACCGACCTGTTCACCGGCGAGCCCGGCTTCGACCGCTTCAAGCGCGAGCAGTACCTGGCCGGCTACGAGTTCTCACACCGCCTGAACGATACCGTGACGCTGCGCCAGAACCTGCGCTACGGCCACATGTACGTGAGCTACGAGAACATCGGCGGCAACGGCGGGCTGGTGGCGAATCCGCCCAACGGCCCCTATCTGCTGCGGCGCATCGGCTTGCGCTCGAACGAGTCGTTCGACCTGTTCACGGTCGACAACCAGGCACAGATCAAGGTCAGGCACGGCATCTTCGACCATACCATCCTGACCGGCATCGACTATTCGCGCTCGACCTTCAACCGCCTGCGCGGCCTGACCGGCAACACCCCGGCCGCCCAGCCGCCGCTGAATATCTTCAACCCGGTCTACGGCAACTTTGTCGCGCCGAACTACCAGACCGACGAGGACACCACGCGCAGCCAGATCGGCTTCTACCTGCAGGACATGCTGCGGATCTCCGAGCGCTTCATGCTGCAGCTCGCCGGCCGCTATGACAAGGCCAAGGTCGACACCGATACGCGCAACCTGTCGACCAACGCCATTTCCCGCACCGGCAGCGACGACGGCAAGTTCACCGGCCGCGCCGGCCTGCTGTGGGAAGGGCCATACGGCCTCTCGCCCTACGTGAGCTATTCCACCTCGTTCGAGCCGGCCACGGCCGTGCCGCTCTTTGGCGGCGGCACGCCGCAGCCCACCACCGGCAAGCAGTACGAGGCCGGCCTGAAGTGGCAGCCCGTCGGCAGCCGCAGTTTCGCCCAGCTGTCGCTGTTCGACCTGACCCAGGCCAACGTGCTGACCACGTCGCCGGTCAGCGGCTTCTCGTCGCAGCTCGGTGAAGTGCGCTCGCGCGGCGTGGAACTGGAAGGCACGTGGTCGGTCACGCCGAACTTCAACATCCTGGCGTCGTACACGTACACCGACGCCGAGGTCACGAAGGCCGGTCCGAACGCGCCCAACGCCGGCAAGACGCCGCAATACGTGCCGCGGCACATGGCCTCGCTGTGGGCGGATTACCGGCTCGCCAGCGGCTTCCTGGCGGGCGTCTGGCTCGGCGGCGGGGTGCGCTACGTCAGCAAGACCTACGACCAGACCAACGTGACCGAGGTGCCAGGCTTCACGCTGGTCGACCTGGCCGCGAGCTATTCGTTTGCCCGGCACTACACGCTGCGGCTGAACGTCAACAACCTGTTCGACAAGACCTACGTCGCCGCCTGCGACAGCGCCACCAACTGCTACTACGGGCGCCGCCGCACCATCATCGGCACGGTGACGTACCGCTGGTAAGCCCGGTACGGCCTGGCATGCCAATACCTGGCGACAGGCACGGCCCCGCCCCCGCAACCCGGGTGCGGGGCCGCGGCCTTGCAGGAGTTCCATCACATGAAAGCCCCCACACTGCGCTTCTGGTACGCGATCCACCGCTGGACCAGCCTGCTCTGCACCCTGAACCTGCTGGTGCTCTGCGTCACCGGCCTGCTGCTGATCTTCCACGAAGACATCGACGCGCTGGCCGGCCAGGAACACCACGGCCTGGTGTCAGCCGAACGCACCCTGCCCGTGCCCGCGCAGCGGCCGCCGCTGCAAGGCATGGTCGACGCGGCGCGCGCCGCCCACCCCGGCCAGGCGCCCAAGTCGATCGCCTTCGCCGAGGATGACGCCGATGCCGTCGGCGTGCGCGTGGGACCGCCCGGCGAGCCTAAGCTGCGCCAGGGCACCACCGTCCAGTTCGATGCCGCCACCGGCGCGGCGCGCAAGCCCGGCCCGGCCGGCGAGACCGTCAGCGGCTTTATCCTCAAGCTGCACCTGAATCTGTTCCTGGGCCTGCCCGGGCAGTTCTTCATCGGCTTTATCGGCGTGCTGTTCGCACTGAGCCTGATCAGCGGCCTGGTGCTCTACGGGCCCTTCATGCGCAAGCTGGCCTTCGGGCTGGTGCGCTTCGGCAAGCCGGTGCGCGTGGTGCAGGCGGACCTGCACAACCTGTTCGGCGTCGTGGTGATGGTGTGGGCGCTGGTGGTCGGGCTGACCGGTACGTTCCTGTCGTTTTCGCCGCTGATCATCGGGTTATGGCAGAAGACCGAGCTGCAGCACCTGATCGCCACCCGGCCCGGCCGCACGCCGCCAGCGCTGGTGCCGGTCGACCGCGCGCTGGAAGCGGCCCACCGGGCAGTGCCGGGCAAGGATCCGGCCTTCGTGTTCTATCCCGGCACCGAGTTCTCCACCGGCCGCCACTACGGCGTCGTGCTGCGCGGCCACACCGAGCTGCAGAAGCGCGTCTATGCGATCGTGCTGGTCGACGCCGGCGACGGCAGCGTCGCTGCGGTGCGCGGCATGCCGTGGTACCTGCAGGTGCTGCTGCTGTCGGCCCCGTTCCATTTCGGCGACTATGCCGGCAGGCCGCTGCAGATCCTGTGGGCGCTGCTGACCGTGATCACGGCGGGGGCCACCGTGACCGGGCTGATCTTCTGGCTCAAGCGGCCGCGGCGCAGTCGCGAAGCGGCGCGCGCAGCGCTGCCGCCGCAATTATCGGGGGACCAGGCATGAAACTGATCGACGATACCTGGCCGATGCCGGTGCTGCTTGGCGCGCTGTCGCTGGGCGGCCTGGCGGCCGGGATTTTTGGCGACGGGGGGTGGGATGCGCTGTGCTGGGTCGGGCTGGGCGTGCCGGTGGCGGTTACGGCGGGCTGGCTGTGGCGGCAGTGGCGCGCGCGGGAGCAGTCTGCGCGCCGCTGAGCCGCGCGCGTGTACGAGCATCCGCTACCAGCGGGCACGTGCCGCAATACCCTTCGCCCGGCAGGCGGTGGTTCAGGCAGCAGATGCGGCGCACCGCCGCCACGCCGGGCAGCCCGGGCTCCGCGCCTGGACGGAAGGCGCCGTGGAAGGGGTTGCTGAAACCGTCGGCGGATACGGCATTGCTGCTCCAGGCCACCACTTCCGCGCGCTGTGCCGCGGCAAGCGTGGGATGTGCGCCCAGTTGCCGCGCGACGCCGGCGGCGGCGACGCCACCGGTGCACCAGAGCAGCCGCGGTGATACGCGCGCGGCAGATGCGAATGCCGCCACCACCTGTGGCAGGTGTCGCGCGAGCAGCGGCGACAGCAAGCGCGGCAGCGTCGCTGTGGCCGGCGTCCCGTCGTCGGCTAGCACTAGCCGCGCGAGACGACCATCCGGCGCGCCTTCCCATTCGAGCGCCGGATCATCGAACGGCAGGCTGCGCCGATGCAGCGTCGCCGCTACCAGCGCGCCCGGCAGCACCGCCAGCGTGTAGTCACGGAACCATGCCGCCGCCAGGGCGCGGCGGTCGTCGCAGTTCAGCGCCTGCGCCAGCTGGACAAGGCAGGCATCGGCCCAGCTGTGGTCCAGGGCCGCGGTGCTGAGCGGGGGCTGTGCGGTCTGCGCGGCAATGGACAGGCGCTCGCCGAACGGGCGTAGCGGGCCGGTGAAGAATGGCGCAAGCAAGGGGATCATCGGGGTTCTGGTGCGCGCTGCCCCGCGCCATATGCGGGGGGGCCTTACGGATGACGAATGCGCTGGGGGGGAAGTTACTGGCGCTGGCGCGGCTTGGGGTTATTGCGGTTGGTTTGGTTTTGGGTTGGTTGTCGTGCTTGGCGGGCGTGGCTGTTTCGCCGGCGCAGCCGGCGACCTACTTATATGAACGCGCCCCGGTTTGCAAGGCAAGTTGAGCATGAGGCATCGAACGGTTGGTTGCAGACTTATATCCGGCCTTGTTTAGCAGGCCAAGCCTGCGGGCCCTGATGGTATTCGCCGGGAACGTCCCCTCACTTTTTGGCGTGCTCGTTGTGGCACCAGTAGGTCGTCGGGTTTCCGCTCCCGCGGTCCAACCTGTTTTGCCATCACCTCCACTTACCGTCGCAACCTGTGAACGGATTCCCTGCTTGCTAGCTCAGCCTGCCGTTAGGCAAGCTTGACCGAGACATAGTCGCGGTCATAGGTTCGGTTGTGGGCCAACAGAGCCCAGGCCGTGCGCGCCATCTTGTTGGCCATGGCGACGCCTACGACGTTAGCCGGACGGCGCTGGACCAGCGCCGTACTCCAATGGCTTTGCCCCTTGCGACGCAAGTGACTGAGCACGATCCGCGCACCGTGAATCAGCAAGGTGCGCAGATAGGTGTCGCCGCGTTTGCTGATGCCGCCGAGATTCACTTTGCCACCGGTACCGCGCTGTCTTGGCACTAAGCCAAGGAATGCCGCCAGTTGCCGGCCTGAGCGGAAGGCGTGCACGTCGCCAATGGTGGCCACCAGCGCTGTCGCGGTGAGCGGGCCAATCCCGGGAATGGCAGCGACGGTCTGGCAATCGTGATCTTCCTTGAGCCAGGTGTTCAAGCGGATTTCGATTTGCCCGATTTCCTCGTCCAGGCGTGCGATGTCTTGTAATTGCTCGCCCACGGAATCGAACAGCACGCGCGGCAACTGCTGTTCGAGTTCGGCCATATGTTGCTTGATCTCTTCCAATCCGGCACGGCGTCCGCGACGGAAGTGAATGCCGAACTCGAACAGCACGCCGCGCAACTGGTTGATCAACATGGTGCGCATCTTCACGCGCAGGGCGCGGAATCCATGCAGGGCAAGGATGGCCTGCTGTGTTTCGGTCTTGCGCGCGACTTCGGGAGAGGCCGGGGGCGCGTTCATTCCATCTTCTTGGCCGAGCGCCAAGAAGTAGGCAAGAAACGCGTCGCCTGTGCGGCTGGCAATCAATTCCGCGGCGTTGGTGGTTCGGGGGGTGGTGATTTCCGTTTGGCGTGGGTGCCCGTTCGAACCTGCTAACGCTATGTGAGTCAGGGGCGGTGCCTTCGATCACCTACTTTTGAACGATCCCAACAGGGTGTAGGCAGCCTGCTGCTGGCGCTATTGGTGGGACGCCTTCGGCTGCGCTGCGCGCGCTCCCTATCTCAGGTCTATTGCTCGGGCACGGAGTGCGTCGCTGCGCTCGCACGCGTTATCGCGGGCGATCCTTTGGGCTTTTCCCTTCCGCCTGTTTGCGCCCCTCTCCCGCTTGCGGGAGAGGGGCGGGGGAGAGGGCCGGCGCATCCACGAAGTCAACCGCATCCATCTGCGCGCATCACCTCACCCCCCGGAATTCCCCGACGAACCTAATTTTCCCCCGTCGCCGCACGTCATCCGCTCAGTAACGACCCTCCGCCTCCAAGCCCGCATGACGCTATTCGCCTCCCTGCCGCGCACGCTGCGCCTTACCATCGTCCTGGCCGCCGCGGCCAGCCTGGCCGCGGGCCTGTGCGCGGTCGGCATGGTGGCGCTGATCAACCGCGTGCTGGCGACGCAGGGCGCGGAGGCGCCGCGGCTGGCGTTGCCGTTTGCGGCGCTGGCTATCGCCGTGCTGGCGTGCCGCACGCTGGCGTCGACGCTGTTCGTGCGCGTCAGCCAGGGTGCGCTGGCGCGCATCCGCGCGCAGATCTGCGAGCGTTTTATCGGCGCGCCCTATCCGCATATCGAGCAGACCGGCAATGCGCGCGTGCAGGCGGCGCTGGCGGACGACAGCACCCATGCCGCCAACGGCCTGTCGGTGATCCCCGTGGTGCTGACCAATGCCATGGTGGTGCTGGGCTGCCTGGGCTACCTGGCCTGGCTGTCGTTGCCGACGTTCGCGATTGCCTGCGCGATCCTGGGCGCGGGCTCGTGGATCTATCACCTGAACCACCGCCGCGCCCTGGTGCACCTGAAGCAGGCCGGCATTGCCCAGGACGCGCTGCACGGCCAGTTCAAGGCGCTGGTGGCCGGTGCGCGGGAGCTCAAGCTCAACCATGACAAGCAGCGCGGCTTCCTGCGCGATAGCCTGGGCACCACGCTGGAAGCGGTGCGCACGGCGCGCACGCGCGGCTTGTCGATCTTCTTCGTGGCGCTGGGGTTCGGCAGCTTCCTGTTCTTCGCAGTGATCGGCGGCGTGCTGTTCGCGCCGCGCGCGACGCCGCTGGATCCGGCGGTGATGACGGGCTTCACCATCATGTTCCTCTACATCATGTCGCCGCTGGAATCGCTGCTGAACGCGCTGCCGGCGCTGAGCATGGCGCGCGTGGCCTACGCGCGCATCGAAGCGCTGGGCGCCGATGCCGATCCCGAAGCGCCGCCCGGCGCCGCGCCTGTGGCGCCGTTCTCGTCGGTTACGCTCGACGGGGCCAGCCACCGCTATTTCCACGAGGGCGAAAACAGCTTCTTCGCGCTCGGACCGGTCGACCTGGTGCTCCGCGCCGGCGAGATCGTATTCCTGGTGGGCGGCAACGGCAGCGGCAAGACCACGCTGGCCAAGCTGGTCGCGGGCCTCTACCCGCCGCTGTCGGGCCGCCTGCTCCATAACGGCAAGGCGGCCGACCCAGCGCGGCTGGCCGACTACCGGGCGCTGTTCTCGGCGGTGTTCTCGGATTTCCACCTGTTCGACACGCTGCTCGCGCACGATCCGCAGGACGAGGCCCTGGCCAACCGGCTGATCGAGCGCTTCCAGCTCGGCCACAAGGTCAGCGTGCGCGCGGGCCGCTTCACCACGCAGGCGTTGTCGCAGGGCCAGCGCAAGCGGCTGGCGCTGATCGTCGCCTGTCTGGAGCGCCGGCCGGTGCTGATCCTGGACGAGTGGGCCGCCGACCAGGATCCGCTGTTCAAGGACATCTTCTATCGCGAGGTGCTGCCTGAGTTGCGCGCGCAAGGGAAGGCGGTGCTGGTGATCTCGCATGACGACCGCTACTTCGGCCTGGCCGACCGGGTGGTCAGGATCGAGAACGGGCAGATTGCGGGCGACGCCGCGCCGCACGACGCCACGCCGGTGCCTGAAGCCTCCGCTGCCTGACCCCTTCTTTCCCATCCGCATCGATCATGGCACTGCATCCCGATCTCGAAGCGCTGCTCGACATGGTGGAAATCGCCACCGCGACCGGCAAGCGCCCGGTCATCCACCAGCTCACGCCGGCGCAGGCGCGGCGCGAATTCGACGACGCCTCGGCCGCGCTGGACCTGCCGCCCGAGCCGCTGGCGCGGGTCGAGGCCCTACTGCTCCCGACCCGCGACGGCCAGCGGCTCGATGCCCGCCTCTATGCGCCGCGCGCGCACGGCGACGGGCCGGCGCTGCCGGTGCTGCTGCATTTCCACAGCGGCGGCTTCACCGTGGGCAGCCTGGACTCGCATGCCGCGTTGTGCAGCTCGCTGGCGCAGCGCGCGCCGTGCGCGGTGCTGTCGGTGGCGTACCGGCTGGCGCCGGAGCATCGCTTCCCCACCGCGGCCCACGATGCCATCGACGCGCTGGCATGGCTGGGCTCGCATGCCGATACGCTCGGGCTGGACCCGGCCCGGATTGCCGTGGGCGGCGACAGCGCCGGCGGCACGCTCGCCGCCGTGCTGGCCCTGGCCGCGCGCGACAACCCGGCGTTGCCGCAGCCCTGCCTGCAGGTGCTGTGCTACGCGGGACTGGGGGGGCGCACCGACACCGATTCCCACCGCCGCTACGGCCAGGGCTACCTGCTCGATACGGAAACCATCGAATGGTTCTACCACCAGTACCTGCGCGATGCCGACGACCGCGGCGACTGGCGCTTCGCGCCGCTGCTCGCGCCCGATCATCGCGGCGTGGCGCCGGCCCTGCTGGTGCTGGCCGAATGCGACCCGCTGCGCGACGAGGGCCACGCCTACGCCCGCAAGCTGGCCGATGCCGGGGTACCGGTAACGGTGCGCGAGTATGCGGGCATGGTCCATGAGTTCCTGCGCATGGGCAATATCGTGGCCGATGCCGCGCAAGCGCATGAGGACATCGCCGACGCACTGGCGCAGGCTTTCGGAAGCGTGCCGGGCGGCCCGCATCCGCACATGGCAAGCCTAAATTCAGCACCCGCTGCCTCGTCTCGATAGGCATGACGGTCAGCGCCACACGTGCCGCCCGCAATGATCGTTTCGCCTGCACAGGACTTCGATGCCGACTACGCTCCTCCCCTTCCCTCGCCACGTTTCCTTCGCCGCGGACGCCGCGCTGCGCTGCGAAAGCCGCCACGACGGCGCCAGCCTGACCGTCACGCAGCCCGCCGCCGCGCCGGTGCGCTTCGCGCTGGACGGCGATGTCCTGCGGCTCCTCGATACCGAGGCCGATGCCGCCGCGCTGTCGCATGCCGCCATGGCGGCGCTGGACGCCGCGTTCGCGCACGGTGCGCCGCGCACCCTGCGCGTCCTGCTGGAGTCCCGCGAGGCCGAGCAACGGCTGCATGCGCTTGGCGTGCTGGTGCGCGACCCTTCCGGCGCGCGCGGCAGCGTGGCCCATGCCGGGCTGCTGTGGCAACGCCCCGAGCTGTACCTGGCGCCATCTGCCGGGCCGTATCCGCTGCGCTATGCGCTGACCGACGGCAAGCGCCATCCGCAGCGGGCGCCCAAGCCGCACGGCGTGGTCTATGCGCGCCATATCCCGTGGCTGGACCAGACGCTGACGCTGCGTGCCGCCGAGCTCGAGCGCGACCTGCCCCTGCTGCACCGCTGGATGAACGACCCCGACGTGGCGTATTTCTGGAACGAGGAAGGCGACGAGGCCAGGCACCGCGCCTACCTGCAGGGTCTGATCGACGATCCGCACATGATCCCGCTGGTCGCCGCGTTCGACGATGCCCCGTTCGGCTACTTCGAGGTGTACTGGGCCAAGGAGAACCGCATCGCGCCGTTCTACGACGCGCACGACCACGACCGTGGCTGGCATGTGCTGATCGGCGAGCCGGCCTTCCGCGGCAAGGCCTTCCTGACCGCGTGGTTCCCCGCGATCCAGCACTACCAGTTTCTCGACGATCCGCGCACCCAGCGCATCGTGGGCGAGCCGCGCGCGGACCATGTGCGCCAGATCGCCAACCTCGACAAGGCCGGCTTTTCCAAGGTCAAGGAGTTCGACTTCCCGCACAAGCGCGCCATGCTGGTGATGCTGCTGCGCGAGCGCTTCTTTGGCGAACACCTGCTGTTCCCTTCCCTGGCCCCCTCCCCGGCCTCTCCTTCGACTGCTCAGCAAGGACCGAACCCATGACGCTACGCGAGATTTCCCCGGCCGCCCATGACCTGATCGGCATCGGCTTCGGCCCGTCCAACCTGGCCCTGGCGATCGCGCTGCAGGAGCAGGCCGCGGCCGGCCGGCCGCTCGACGCGCACTTCATCGAGAAGCAACAGGACTACCAGTGGCACGGCAATACCCTGGTGGCCCAGAGCGAGATGCAGATCTCGTTCCTGAAGGACCTGGTGTCGATGCGCAACCCGACCAGCCCCTACAGCTTCATCAACTACCTGCACCGCCACGGGCGCCTGGTCGATTTCATCAACCTGCGCACCTTCTACCCCAGCCGCATGGAGTACAACGACTACCTGCGCTGGGCCGCCAGCCACTTTGCCGCGCAGTGCAGCCACGGCGAGGAAGTGGCGCGGGTCGAGCCGGAAACCCAAGGCGGGCGCATCGGGCGCGTGCGGGTGGTGTCGCTCGATGCGCAGGGCCGCGAACACACGCGGCTGGCGCGCGCCATCGTCTTGTCGACCGGCGGCACGCCGCGCATCCCGCAAGCCTTCGCCGGCCTGCGCGGCGATCCGCGCCTGACTCACCACAGCGGCTACCTGCGCTGGATCGGCACACAGCCGTGCGCGAGCGGCAAGCCGATGCGCATCGCCGTGATCGGCGCCGGCCAGAGCGCCGCCGAGGCCTTTATCGACCTGCACGACAACTATCCTTCGGTGAAGGTGGACTGGATCATCCGCGGCGCGGCACTGAAGCCGGCCGACGACAGTCCCTTCGTCAACGAGATCTTCGCGCCGGCCTATACCGATGTCGTGTTCGAGCAGGCGCAGGCGGGCCGCGACCGGCTGATCGACGAATACCTGAATACCAACTACTCGGTCATCGACGCCAACCTGATCGACCAGATCTACGCCATGCTGTACCGGCAAAAGGTGTGCGGGCAGTTCCGCGTCAACCTGCTGACCTGCAAGGCGGTGCAGGCCGCGCAAGGCAGCGCCGGCGGCCTCGAGCTGGCCATCGCCGCCACGGCGCCGGGTGCGCCGGCCGACACCGACACGCGCCGCTACGACGCCGTGGTGCTGGCCACCGGCTATGAGCGCGAAAGCCACCGCCGGCTGCTGGCGCCGCTGGCGCGCTACCTGGGCGACTTCAGCGTCGACCGCAACTATCGCGTGCTGGCAGCGCCCGAACTGGCGGTGCCGGTGTACCTGCAGGGCTTCTGCCAGAGCAGCCACGGGCTCAGCGACACGCTGCTGTCGGTGCTGCCCGCGCGCGCCGAGGAAATCGCCAGCGACATCCACGACGCGCTGGCCGGCGAGCGCCGCTGGATGGCCCAGCCCGTTCAGGCCGGCGGCACCCAGGCCATCGCCGCCGCGTAACCGTCCGGGCCGGCCAGCCGGTACAACTGGATCCGCGCCAGCGCCGCCGCATGCGCGGCGAGCTGCCCGGGTTCGGGCACCACGGCAAGGCGGCATGCGCCGCCCGCCCCATCGGCCACCACCGACACATGCTGCAGGTGGTCGGCGATTCCCAGGCCCAACGCCTTCAGCAGGGCTTCCTTGGCGGTCCACAGCAGAAAGAACGACGATGGCCACGCGTGTGCCGGCAGCGACGCCAGCCACGCGCACTCGCGCGGCGTCAGGCAGTGCGCGGCCAGCTCACGCATCGCCGCCAGACCCAATACCGGGTCGATCCGCTCGATATCGACACCCACCTCCCCGCCTGCCTCCGCCAGCGCGATCCACGCATAGTCTCCCGCATGCGCGACGTTGAACGCCGCTGTGCCGGACGCTTCGACATAGGGCTTGCCATGGCTGCCGGTGCGGAATCGCAGCGCTGAGGGCGCGCAACCGAGCCGCTGCGCCAGCACGGTACGCAAGCCCACGCGCGCGCCGGAGAAGCGCCGGCGGTCCGCGGCCTGGCGCAGGGTGGCGCAGTGCGCCTGCTCGCGGCTGCACAGGCAATCGGCCGCGGCGATCCTGGCCGCGTGCGCGGGATCGTTCAGGTCCACCTGCCACAGAGACAGTTGCGGTACCGGCGCCGGGATGCGGCGCGGAAAGTCGGCATGGGTCAGTGTTCCGGATTCCATCCGAATCAGGACGAATGGCGCCGCCCCGAATTTAGGGGCCATCGGGCGGACTCGGAAAAGGCCTAAGGCCGCAGCACGCCGCCCTAGACGAAGACGCGCCCGAGAAATTTAATGTCTCCCATATGCCGAAATGGTGGCATTAATTTCAATCTTGGTAACATCTGCGTTACGTTTTCATTTATTGCGAATCATTCGCATTCGTATTAACGTACGACTCCGCAATGCAGCATTCCGAGGAGCCGCCCCCCATGCTATCCATCACCGACCCAGGCTTGCGCCCCGCCCCCGTGCTGGCCGTGGACTCCCTGCTCGGATTATTCGTAGCCAACCGACGCGCCCTGGTGGGCGCCGCGGCCCGCATCGTAGGCACGCGCGACCAGGCCGAGGACGTGGTCCAGGACGCCTTCCTGCGCCTGCGCGGCATGGCCGACGAGCCCTCGATCCGCTGCCGGCTCAGCTATCTGTTCCAGGTGGTGCGCAACCTCGCCATCGATACCTATCGCCGGCAGACGCTCGAGCAGAAATGGATGGCGCCCGAAGACGAAGGCATCAACGCACCGTCGCCGACGACTACGCCTGACGTCATCGCGATGGACCGGCAGGCGCTGTGCGCGCTGGCGGGCGCGTTGGCGGAACTGCCCGAGCGCACCCAGCGTGCCTTCGAGATGTGCCGGCTGCAAGGCATGACGCAGAAGGAAATTGCGTCGGAGCTGGGGGTCTCGCCGACGCTGGTGAACTTCATGGTGCGCGACGCCTGCATCCATTGCCGGGCCAGGCTGACGCGCCAACAGGCCATCTGACCGCGCTTGCGCCTGGCCGGCGCTGCACCGGCGTTGCGGCCTAGGCCGCCACGGTGAAGCGCTCTGCCAGGAACGCCTCGCATGCCGCCCACGAACGCCGGTCGGCCGCGGCGTCATAGGCAATGCCGCGCTCCGGAAAGCTGGCGCCCTCGAAGGTGAACGCATGCCGCGCGTGGCCATACGCATGGAGCTGCCAGTCGGCTCCGGCCTGCGTCAGTTCCGTGGCGATGGCCAGCACGTCCGTCGGCGGCGCCACGGGGTCTTCCCAGCCATGCAGCAGCAGCACGCTGGCGCCGATGGGACCTTGCGGACCGATGCACGGCGGCTGCAGCACGCCGTGGAAGCTGACCGCTGCGACCAGGCCGGGCGCAGCGGCGCGCGCCAGGTCCAGCGCGCACAGGCCGCCGAAGCAGTACCCCACCGCCGCCATCCGCCCCGGATCCACCCCGGGCAAGCGCCTGGCCGCTTCCAGGCCGGCCAGCAGCCGCTGCCGCAGCAGACGGCGGTCGGCCATCAGCGGGTCCATCAGGTACGCGTTGTCGCCCCGCTCGTCGCCGCGCACGCCCTTGCCGTACACGTCGGCGGCAAAGCACAGGTAACCCGATGCCGCAAAGCGGTCGGCGCAACGGCGCATCGCCGCGTTCAGGCCGCTCCACTCATGGGCCAGCAGCACGCACGGCGTGCGCGTTGCGATCATGCCGGCCGGCCGGGCGACGTAGCCCTCGAAGACAGTGGTGCCATCCGTGTAGGTGATCAGGCCGCGCGCCGGCGGCAGGTTTGCAGTGTCCATGGTGCCCTCCGTTCAGGCCGCCAGCATGCGGCCGCGCGGGAGCCCTGTATTGAACGTTTGGGACGTGGGCAGGCCTGGCCGGCGGACCGCTCAGAGGTAGAACGCCGGCGCGCCGGCCGGGCGTTGCCCGAACGACGCCGCGAGCGGCGACGGCCCGACGCGCGCATAGGCGCCCGGTGTCTGCGCCAGGCGCCGGCGCCATGCGCGGATCTGGTGGGCCTGGTCGCTGTAGCCGTCCAGCGCGTCGCCCGCGCCGCGCTGGACCGCCTGGATGCTGTGCTGCAGGCGTTCCAGGTCCATCAGTTGCTTCGGGCCCAGCCCCAGCTGCTGCTCGAACCAGCGGTTCAGCTGGCGCCGGCTGACCGCCATCAGGCTGGCAACCTCCTGCACCTGCCGGCCCTGGCGCAACAGCGCGTGGGCCGCGCGCATCGATGCCAGCCCCGCCGGCGGCCGCAGTGCGGCGAGCCGCCGCAGCAGCCAGTCATCGAGCCGGGCGACGATCCGCTCCGGAGTCCAGGCGGCGCTCAGGTCGGCGCTGAGGGCGTGGCTGCGCCGCTCGCCGAGGTAGCCCGCGAGGTCCAGCAAGTGGTCTCTGCAGTCGGGACCGATGCCCGGAAACAGCCGGGCCAGCCCGGCGGCGCTCAGCATGGCCATGACGAAATACGTATCGGACCACGACCGCCAGCGGCGGCTGGCAGACTGGAAGCCAAGCAGCGAGACCGTCGGCACGGTGGGGCCGTCCACCATCGCGTTTGGCCGTCCGAAGTTGACCGACAGCACCGCGCCAGGGTATGGGCAGGTGGTGATCTCGCTGCCGGCGTAGGCCCCTTCCAGGTCTTGCACGAACCAGTAGCCGTTGACATAGGGGGTCAGGGAGGGGGATGGAAGGAGGACCTGGAACACGGCGGGGATAGGGTGCTGGGATTTGCTATGGGCGTATCTTTATCACGTATCTGTGAGGGGTAGTGTTGTCGTGCCTGGCGGGCGTGGGCTGCTTCGCCGGCGTAGCCGGCGACCTTCTTTCTGGCCGAGCCCGGAATTCTTCGAAGTACCCAATAAAAACGGGCTTCCGAAGAAGCCCGCCCTTTCTGTCGCGATACGCCTGTATCCGGCGCCGCTGCGGTATTGCCGCTCAGGCAGGTACCTGGGTTCCGGCTGCCGCGGTCTCTTTCGAGAACAGGGTCTTCGCGTTGGCGACGTGGCTCTTCAGTACCGGGCGCAGCACCATGATCGCGAGGAAGGCGGCGGTCAGGTCCATGGCTGCCACGGTGTAGAGCACGGTGGACCAGGTGCCGGTCGCTTCCATCATCAGGTTGCCGATCGGCACGAACAGTGCGCCGATGCCCTTGGCGGTGTAGAGCACGCCGTAGATCTTGCCGATGTGCTTGGTGCCGAAGGCGTCGCCGGCGAGCGCCGAGAACAGCGAGTAGACTTCGCCCCAGGCCAGGAACACCACTCCCGACAGGATCAGGAACGCGTACGGGTTGCTGCCGAAGTAGCCCAGCGCGATGATGCCCAGCCCTTCCAGCGTGAAGGCGATCACCATGGTCTTTTCGCGGCCGATGTTGTCCGAGATCCAGCCGAACAGCGGGCGCGAGATCCCGTTCATGATCCGGTCCAGCATCAGCGCCAGCGGCAGCGCGGCCATCACGAAGAAGTGCAGGTCGACCTTGAACTCCTTCACGCCCAGGTCCTTGGCGATCACTCCCAGCTGCGCCACGGCCATCATGCCGCCGGTGACCACCAGCACGAACATGACCAGCATCAGCCAGAACAGCTTGGTGCACAGCGCTTCCTTGAGCGTGTAGTCACGCGTGGCCTGGACCAGCTTGGCCGAGGCCTTGACTTCATGCGACTTGGGCGAACGCAGGAACCACGCCGCGACGAAGGCGAGCGAGCCCTGCAGCAGGCCGAAGAACAGGAAGGTGTGCTGGAAGCCCTGCGACTCGATCATCGCCGCGATCGGCAGGATGGTCGCCGCCGAGCCCGCGCCATAGCCGCCGGCGGTCAGGCCCACGGCCAGGCCGCGGCGGTCCGGGAACCACTTGAGCGCGTTGTTGATGCAGGTTGCGTAGATCGAGCCCACGCCCAGCCCGCCCACCGCCGCGCCGACGTAGAAGCCCATCAGCGTGGTCGCCTGCGAGTTGATGCACCAGGCCGCACCGATGAACACCGCGCCGAACGCCACCATCATGCGTGGCCCGAACTTGTCGATAAAGTAGCCTTCGATCGGCGCCAGCCAGGTCTGGACCAGCACGAACACGGTGAACGCGACCTGGATGCTGGCGCGGGACCAACCGTAGGTGTCCTGGATCTCCGGGACAAACAGAGTCCATGCGTACTGGATGTTGGCGGTGGCGATCATGCAGATCACCCCCACGATCAGCTGCATCCAGCGTGTGCCTTCCGGGACCTGGTGATTGACGCCCATCCCCATTGCCGATGGATTACTCATTTGCGCGCTCCTTGAATAGATTGGCCATTAACTCGCGACAGGGCGGAGGAATATACGGTCGCGCTGCGCCTCAGCTTAGGGGTGGCTGCTGGCATTTCATGTCTCCTAATGTCATTGGCATTTGTTTGCCTCTTATCACGACGCGACCTGAGGTCTCCGCCCTCACCTCTCTCTCAAACAAGGAGCGGCGATGGGATACACAGTATGTGATATATCAAGTAAGTCAAGCGAAAGCCGGGGCAGGGTTTTCACTCAATTAATGCGATCTGCGGATGGGCTGGTGATATTCACGACAAAACCACATCAGAAGCTGTACGAAAAGGTCGCCCGCACTGCCCCGTGGTGCCCCAGGTTCCTTTGCCTGTGCGGGAATCCGGCATGAAGCCCGATATAAATGAGCCCTTCTTCTGAATCGCCTACGTTCAGAATCGGTCATTATCATTACAATATTGTCATGATGGCGGATCTGTCATGATTACAGAATTGTCATGATTATCGACTGCCCTCTTCATAAACTGCGAAATCAATGCGACTGATTAATCTCGTGCCGACATAAAAAAAGCCCGCAGGCGAACCTGGCGGGCTGAGGCATGGTGCGTGACATCGGCCGCAACATGTAGCTGCAGTTATAGGCGATTATTGGCGCCGGTCAAATACCTGAAAAGACTTTGCCACCGGTTAATGGCCTGAATCAGAGAAAACCCTGAGCCAATCATTACTGCGCGCACCACATTATGGGGAAACCGGACTCGAATATTACAAGCCTGTCATTTCAATTCGCTCTTAAATGGCCTCGGCGCTGGTGCGACGCCGGCTCTATGTAGACAAAACAGTAACCATCCGCGCCCGCAATAGATGAAACCGCAAGCACAATAGAACGTTTCGTAAACCGGCCCGGCGGCTGCCGCCCTGCCCTGGCTACTCGGTTGCCTCATAGAAGAAATTCAGGAATCCGCACCAAAAGTAGATGTTTTGGTAACTCCTGTAGAAGCTATGGTAAGCTCCGCGGGCATCTGCCCACCTTCCTGCGACGTCCGCATGGCTCATGCACCACTAGGCTACGACGCCCTCATCCGCAAGTTCGGCCTGCGCGTCCCGCCGTTGCGTTGCACCTCGGCGCTCGCCGACAAGACCGGCGTACTCAGCACGCACACCGGGCCGGACGGCACCACGCGCACGGTCTACCCCCGCAACCGCTACCGGGGTGGCGACACCACGGTAGACCACCTCACCTTTGCGCTGAAGAAAGAGCAACTGGACCTGACCGTGCTGGCGGCCCTGTTCGAGCAGCCCCAGGCGGTGCAGGACGTGCGCGAATGGCTGGCGGCCACGCCAAGCTCGCGCTATGCCCGGCTGAGTGCCTTCTACGCCAAATGGCTGGCGGGCGCGCAGTTCGACTACCGGCTGCCGGCCGGCGCACCCAGGGTGCTGGCGCTGGACGAAGCGGAATACGTGACCGGCCCGTCGACGCCAGACCTGCAGTTCGGCATCCAGAACAACCATCTCGGCCCGGCGGCATTTTGCCCGGTGGTGCGGCGCACTGAAAAGCTGGCGCGCTGGCTTGCCGCCGACCTGCCCGGCCGTGTCGGCAGTGCCATCCGGCGCCTGGAGCCGGAGTTGCTGGCGCGCGCGGTGGATTATCTCTACCTTGCCGAAACCCGCTCGACGTATTCGATCGAGCATGAAATTCCCGATAACCAGCGCGTTGCCAAGTTCCGTCGGCTGCTGGAATACGCCGGCCAGCGTGTGCCGCTGACCGAATCCCAGTTGTGCGAATGGCAGAACGAGATCATCTCGGGGCTGCGCGCGGAGTACAGCTTCCGCGACCAGCAGAACTGGCTGTCGCGCGGCGGGCGGCTGCGCAATATCGCGGACTATATTCCGCCGCCGCCCGCTCAGCTGGGCGCGATGATGGACGGCATTGCCGCGGTGGCGGGCCTGATCGAGAACCAGGCGGCAAACCCGATCGTGGTGGCCGCCTGCGTCTCGTTCGGCTTTGTCTTCGCGCATCCGTTCTATGACGGCAACGGCCGCCTGCATCGTTTCCTGATCCACCATCTGCTGCGCCAGGCTGGCGTTACGCCCGAGGGCGTGGTGCTGCCGGTCTCGGCGCGCATGCTCAAGCAGCTCGACGTCTACGCCGGCCTGCTGAAGGCCTATTCCGCGCCGCGCACGGCGCTGCTCAACTACGCGCTGGATGCGGACAGCGACACCATCCTGATCAAATCGCCGCAGCCCTACTGGCTCTATGCCGCGTTCGACGCCACCGCGCTGTGCGAATTCGTGTTCGAGTGCATCGAGCAATGCGTCGAGCAGGACCTGGCGCAGGAGATCCAGTACCTGCGCGCCTACGACGCCAGCGTGACCCGGCTCGAAAGCTGGCTCGACCTGCGCCAGTCGCGGCTGTCGAACCTGATCGACCTGGTCGTGCAGAACCACGGCGAGCTGTCGCGGCGCAAGCGCAAGCTGTTCGAGGACATCACCGACGACGAGCTTGCGCGCATCGAAGCGGTGGTGCGCGACGAGTTCGCGGATTACCTGGAGCGCCACGCCGGCAACTGAAGCGCGGCGCCCCCGCTGCCCTATCGCGTCACGTCGAGTTCCCAGCCAGGCTCCAGGTGGTCGGGGTTGTCGGCCAGCCGATAGCGCGGGTTCAGGTTGATCAGTTCGCGCAGCGCGAAGTTGGCCACCTGCTGGTCCGGCGTCATCGCCTGCGCCTGCGCCTCGGCCTTCTGGCCCTCGGACAGCAGCGTGTCGAGATGCGCGCCGGCGATGCCCCATAGCGTGGAACCGGCGACGTGGTCCGGGCTGTAGGGCTGCACGCGTACCGATCCGGATGCGGGGCGCTCCCTCGGGGTCTCGCTGGGCGGTTCTTTCGGTGGCTCCTTTGGCGGATCCTTTGGCGGGGTGGAGCCGCCGGGATCGGTGGCCGGCGGGGTCGAGGGACCGCCGCTGGGCGCTGGTGTCGGCGTCGGCGTCGGCGTCGGCGCGCCCTTGTCCTCGTCCTTGAGCAACTCCACCAGGATCTTGGCGCCGAAGTTGACGATCACGCCGCCGCCCAGCAGCACCAGCCCCTTGGGCATGGCGCGGCCGAAGAAATCCCACTTCTGCGCCAGCCATGGCGTGACCGGCTTATCCACGGCGTCGGGATCGGCGGCCTTTGCCAGCCGGTTTTTCTCGGCATTGATCAGCTTCTGCTCGTTGCGCGACTGCAGGTGCGCGCCGATGCCGAACACTGCCAGGCTGCCCGCCTCGATCGCGCCGACCACGCCGCCGGTGTGCATCATGTCGGCCACGGCCAGCTGCACCGCGCCGACCGAGTACGCGTTCATCACGAACTTGCGCAGCCGCGCGCCCAGCAAGGCGGGTTGCGCCAGCCCGGTGTGATAACCCGCGCGGGCGGCGAAATTGACCGTGCTCAGCACCGAATTGGCGGCGAGGAACACCGCGCTGCTGTAGGTCAGCGGCTCGCCGACCTGGGTCACGCCGTGCTCGCCGAACCACAGCATGGTGTTACCGTTGTTGATCGCCAGCGTGGTCAGCTGCAGCGCGTCGTTGACCTGCCCGGCGCGGGTATCGGGCGTCAGCATCGAGGCGCCGATGGTGCCGATCACCGCCTGCGCCTCGCGGATCTTGTCCGCGGCCTCGGGCAGGTCCTTCTTGTCGGCATGGTGGGCGTAGGCGTCGAGCTGGTCGAGCGCCCTGGCAAACTTCTGCTGGTTCGCTTCGTTGATGCCCCACACCGCGGTGCCGGGCTTCTCGGTCAGCGTGCGGCGCAGCCAGGCGATATCGGCGGGCGTGTGCGTGCCGGCGCGCCGGATCACCTTGTTGGCATGCACGGTGCGCCCCATCGCCACGCTGCCGCGGTAGATGAAGCAGCCGGCGCTGGTCAGCACCAGGTTGGCACCGGTCTGCGCCGAGATTGCCGCGGCGCCGGAGGCGGCGGCGAAGGTGCCGGCCGCCGACACCGCCAGCGCGGTGCGCACCTTCCACGGCCGCGGGCCATTGCTGCCGGGCGGCGGTGCGTTGCCGGCCGGGCCATGCGAGATGGTGGCGCGCACCACTGCGCCCTCCCCGCCCGCGCGGCCCTGCGTGCCGTCGCTGCCCCTGGCGCGCGCTGCCTGCTGCATCGCGTCCAGCATGCGATACACCGCGCTCCCTTGCGACGCATCCGCGCCGGTCTCGACATGGGTCAGGTCGGCCACCTTGACCGTGCCGTCCGGGAACAGCGCGAATTCCACGTCGCCCAGGTGCAGGCTGCGCGTCTTCATGGTGTCGGCCAGCGCGGCGATATCGCGCGCCGAGCGGTCGTTGAGCAGCGCGGCAGGTTCGGGCCGCAACTGGCCGGCGGCGTCGAACAGGTCCTTGGTGCTGGCCGCGTAGCGCTCATAGCCGATGGCCGGGCGCCCGAACGCCTCGAACGACGCCGGCCCGAAGCTGCGCACGGTATTGAGCCCGTGCGTGCCGGCGGCCTCCGCCATGGCGGCGCGCTCGCCGTGCACCATGTCGCCCAGCCAGGCCTCGTTGGCAATGCCGACCGCCAGGTCCTTGCCCAGCGCAAACACGGTCTTGGCGCCGCCGCTGCCCAGCCGCGGGCCCAGGTAGGCCTCCAGCCGCACCCGTTCGCGGGTGCCATCGGGCCGGCGCAGGAACACGTTGCCGTGGTGGTCGATCTTGAAGCTGTGGCCGGCGTAGGGGTCGGGCTGCGGCGACAGGCGGCGCCAGCGGCCCGGCTGCGCCAGGTCGATCTGGCTCTTGCCCGGATCCTGCGCGTAGGCGCCGCGACGCAGCGCGAACTCCGGCACCAGCACCTCGGTCCTCATCACGTCGGCCACCTGCTGCGCCAGCATGCGCCCCTGCGGGGCATGCGCGCCGTCCAGCGCCAGCACGATGGGCTGGCCGGGTTCCCAGTCGTGCGCCAGCAGGAAGGCGAGCTCGTGGGCGCCGACGCCCTCGCCCGCCTCGCCACGCAGGCCACCCTCGGGGCGCACGGCGCCGACCACCACCAGGTGATCCCTGGGCGCGTTGACGCGCACCGCCGGCTCGCCCAGCGCCAGTTCGGCCCAGCGGTCCGGCGCCTGCCGCCAGCTGGCGGGCACCGGGTCGCCGGCGGTGCGGGCGCCATGCTGGCGCACCGGCTTGCCGCCGCCGGTGACCGCCACCACCGGCAGCGCCGGCATGGCGCCGTGGAAGCGGCCGCCGTCCTGCACATGCACCGGCGCGCCGGAAGCAGCCATGGCGGCGGGGTCGGCGGCCACGCGCAGGCGCGCGCCATAGGCCAGGTCGCTGCCCGGCGCGCGGAACGCATCCACGTCGAGCCGGCCGTCGGCGCCGTAGAGGCGCGCGTTCAGCCCGGTAGCCAGTTGCTGCACCAGCGACACCGCTCCATCCTGCCCGTAGCAGCCGTACAGCACCACCGGCATGCCTTCCTGGTAGTCCGGGTGCGCGCGGATGCGGTCGATCACCGCCGGCGCATCGAGCAACGGCTGCGCGCCGTCGGCGCGGTCGCCGGCCCGCATCGCGATGCCGCCGAACAGGCCCTCGGCGCGCACGGTGAAGTGCCCGGGAATCTGCGGCACCGACACCGCCACTGCCTCGTCGCCAAAGGTCTTCTGCCCGGCCTGCTGCGCCAGGTCCAGGTCCGCGCGCCCGCGCGGAAACTGCTCCAGCTGGGCCAGTACGTCGATGCGGCGGCCGTCCTGCTGGCGCACCAGCGGCAGCCCGGCACGGAAGTCGTCGGGCAGCGCGGCGCGGATCTCGCCAAGGTAATCCGGATTGAGCGCAAAGCCTTCCGCGTGCGGCTTGTGCCCGCGCAGCGACAGCGGCACGGTGCCGATCACGCTGCGCGCGTCGACCGCGCCGTGCCGCGCCGCCTCGCGCTGCGAAACGATGGCGATGCGGAAGTTGCCGCCCGCCTGCAGCGCCGGGCCGAGGTCGCGCATGGCCTGCTGCAGCGACAGGAACGACGCTTCCGGCAGCCCCGCGCGCAGCGGCACCGACAGCCCATCGCCATGGCTTACCACGTAGTGCACGCCGGCCAGGCGCCCGCCGGAGGCATGGATGCCGTCGACCGTGGCCTCGATCGCGGCGCGGCTCGGCGCGCCGTCGCGCACCGACCAGCTGCCGTCGCGAATCTGCGGGCGCGCCGCGGGCATCGCCGCCGGCTGGCTGCCCGCGCCGTCGGCGCGGCTTGCGGAAGCGGCCTTGCGCGGCAGCTGCCCGCCGTGCGCGACCACCGCTTCGGCGGCGTCCGCCAGCGGCTTGCGCGCCAGCGCGGGCCCGCCCGGCAGCGGTGCGCGCGCGGCACCCGGCCCGCGCGGCTCGCCGCCGGCGGCGGCGCGTCCGTACAGCGTGATCACCGCCTGGTGCACCTCGGTCGAGAAGCCATCCACCGTTGCCACCCGCTCGCGCGAGACGCCGTCGACGGCGCCGGCATCGGCCGCGGCCTGCAGCACGCGGCCCAGTTCCTCGGGGCTCTGGAAGCGCTCCGGCATATTGCCCCGGCGCAGCAGCAGCGCCGACACCGCGTACGCGCCCCAGTTCGACACGCTGGCGGTGACCACATGGTCCACCGGCACCACCGCGGCGATATCGCTGCCGTCGAGCGCGCGCGGGATCAGCCCGCCCACGCCACCCATGCCGGCCTCGTTGCCGCCGTCACCGACGCCCAGGGTCTCGATGCCGTCGATGGCATTGGCTTCGAGCACGATCTGGTCCAGCGCCGGGTTGAAGTCGTCGATGCCGACGCCGCGCATATTGTGCTTGGTGCCGCGCGCGCTGCGCGACGGCAGCTCGATCGCCATCACCCGGTCGGGGCCGACCTCGCGCAACAGCGCGCGCGCCGGTTCGGCCGCACTGCCGATCGGTGCATCGAACACGCGAATATTGTCGAGCGGCTCGCCCATCTCACGCAGGATGCCTTCCAGGATCGGCCGGTTGGCCGAATCCACCACGTAGGTCACCTGCTTGCCGCGCAGCCGCAGCGCGCGCCCCAGTTCCGCGGTGCCCGGGGGGCCGTCGGTTTCCGGCATGTCCTTGGCCACCGAGAAGCCGGTCACCAGCATCACGTTGCTGGCGTCTTCCAGCGACGCCGCCGCGCGCTCGGCGCCGCCCGGCATGTAGAACTCGCGCAGGCCGCGGCCGATGTAGTTGAAGCTGATGCGGTCGACCGGCGACAGGTGGCGCCCGCCGTCGACCAGCGCCAGTGCCGGCGACACGTCGGCGGCCTCGCCGAAGGCCGTCTTGAACACGCGGATATCGGGGCGCCGCCCCATCGCGTGCGCCAGCCCGGACACCCGCGACGGCTGGCCGGTGGTAAAGACGATGGTCGGCAGGGTCTTGTCGTCGGGCACCGCCGATGGGTCCAGCGGCTGCTCCAGCAGTGCGCTGCGGTCGATCAGGCCCTGGTCGACCAGCATCTCCACGCCCTTGCGCGCCTGGTACTGCATCGGGTCGATCAGCCTGACATCGCTGCGGCCGATGGCATCGAGCTGCTGGCGCACCAGCGTCTCCAGCGCGGGATAGTGGGTGCAGCAGAACCACAAGGAGGTGGCGTCGGCCGGGATCTGCTCGGCGTTGATGTACTTGGCCACCAGCCCCTTGAGCTGCTCCAGCTTTGCGCCGTCGGCCAGGTGCATCAGGTTGTTGACCGCATCGGCCCACTCGGTCGCGCCGATCTCCTTGACCGTGACGCTGCCGCCGCTGGCCTCGGCCACCGCTTCCAGGTAGGCGTGCAGCTTGACCGTGCCGGGCGTGGCCACCACCACCGGGCGCGCGCCGCCCTCCGTGACGATCCTGGGCGCGGTCTGCATGATCAGGTTGACCACCTTGGCCTGGTGGGTGCCGGCCAGCGCCTCGGGAAACGCCGTGCAGGCGGTGTTGCAGGCAAACAGGTCGACCGCGCCTTTGGCCTTCTGCGCCGCGACCACGCCGGCATGGACCAGGTTGACCAGGTCGCCGCGCTCGCGCCCGCCGTAGGTGCCGGCGGCATGGTCGGTAAAGGCCACCACCTGCACCGCCTTGCCGGTCATGGCATAGGTATGGCGCGCGATGTTCTGCGCGGCCAGCAGGCCGCCGTTGCTGGAATCGAAGGCGGTGATGACGATCGCATCGTCCTGCACCCGGATGCCGAAGTCGGCCGGGTCGATCCCTTCGGGCAGGAAGCGCCGCTGGATGCCCTCGAACAGCTGCGCCATGTCCAGGCCCGCGGGCAGGCGCTCGGCCGCCTTCTGCAGCAGCTCGTAGACCCCCTTCTGCACGGTCTTGTCGTAGCCGCGCACGCTGGTGGCGCCGACCTCCAGCGTGACGCCGTCGCGCGCCTTGTGGCGCGCCATGGTGTCGAGCAGCGCGCCCACGGTCTCAACGCTCGGCATGCCGCGGTCGTGGCCCAGCGCGCGCTGCACGCCGAAGCCGATCGCCTGCGCCGCCAGGTTGGAGTTCATGCCCGTCACCAGGTGGTCGGCGCCGACGTCGGACCAGCTGTCGGCCAGCTGCTCGGTCACCGCCATGTCGCGCAGCAGGCGGTCGCGCGCGGCGCGCATGCCGGCCTCGTTGCCGTGGTCTCCCACCGCAATGGTGACCATGTCGGCGACATCGTTGGCGTCGATCAGCAACTGGTCGAGCATGGCATTGCCGCGCACCCGCTCGCCGTTCTGCAGCCGGTATTCGTTGTTGGTGTTGCGCCCGGCCACTTCCACCGCCACCACCGCCTGCGGCTTGTGCATCGCCAGCAGCGCGCGCGACTGGCGTCCGGCGCTGGCGAAGTCGCGGGCCGAGAAGGTCTCGACGCGCGCATCGGGCTGGTTCAGGTCCTGGCGCAGCATCTTGCGCAGCGTGCGAGCATGGGCGCGGTCGGTCACATAGACCACATCCTTGCCCAGCGAGGCCAGGTAGGCGCCCAGGGAGGCGGCCCCGACCGGGCCGTTGGTCTCGGCGCGGCCGTGGGCGGTCAGCGGGCCGGTGACGATCATCACCGAGTCCAGGTCCGCCAGCGCGCGCGCGGCCATCTCGGCGCCGTAGGGCACTCCGATGTTCTCCATGCTGCCGTCGATCCACAGCACGTTGTCCAGCGGCGAGATCGCGTTCTGCCGCAGCGACATGCGCGCGGGCGCTTCGGGCCCGTCGGCATGCGCCACCACCGCGGGGCCGTGGCTGACCGTGCGGCGCTGCACGCCGGCGTCGCCGTCGACCCCCGGGTGGCGCGGCGCGCGCGCCAGCGCCGGCGTGCCGCTGGCGCCGCGGCGGCGCGAGGCGGGCACCGGCGCGTCGGTGCGGCCGCTGCCGCCGCGCTCGCCCGAGGGGTTGCGCGCGGCGGACTCCGTCACGTAGCGCGCCATGGCGCGGCTCATGGCGCGGTCCATCATGCCGTGGATCACGCGTTCCTGCAGCATCGTGCCGCGCGTGACCGCCATGTCAAAGGCCGCGGCGGTGCCGAGCCTGGCCGATTGCCAGGGCGTGAGGCGGTGCGGGGTGCGCAGGTCGCGGGGCGCAGACGTGCCACCGTCGCTCGTCGGCCTGGCGCCGTTGCTGCGCTCCGGCGTGGAGGGCCTGGCCGCGCCCTGGGCGGGTTCGCCGTCGGCCTGCTTGCCGGAGCGGCCGGACTGGCCGTCGGCATCGGTGCGCGCAAGCGGCTGGCCCGCGGCGTCGCGGCCGGACATGCCCCGGCGCGTGGTGGGCCGGGTGGCGGCTGGCACGCCATCGCCGTCCCGGAACGCCCCCAGCGCGTCCGGCGCCACGCCGCGCGCCGGTCCGCCGACGCCGGCCGGATCGCCCGCGCCGACGCCGCGCCCGCGCATCGCCTGGTAGCCGTCGCGCACGGATTCGCCGATGCGCTTCTGCACCGCCATCGGCAACATCTGCGTGGCGCCCATCAGCAGCATGGCGCCGTTCTGCAGCTTTTCCGACACGCTCATCTCGCTGCCATGCTCGGCGAACATGGCGGCCTGCTGCAGGGTCTGCACGCCGCCGATGCCGAAGCCCACGCCATTGAGCACGCGGCTGGCGCTACCGTAGTGGCCGGCGCTGTGGGTCAGCATGCCGCCCGCCATCTGGCGCAGCGGGTTGGTGCTGCCCGCCAGCCGGGTGCCGGCGTTCATCGCCAACGCGCCGGTCTTGGCCAGGCCCATGCCGCCCATGCCCGCCAGCGAGCCGGCCACATTGAGCCACTGCGCCATCGCTTCCTGGCTGGCAAAGGGATTGACCGAGCGGCCATGGTCCGAAATATTGTCCAGCGCGGCCCACGAGGTGCCGACCCCGTACCCCATGCTGCCCACCATGCCGACCCACGCCGCGGCCACCAGCGGCGTCAGCGTGCCGCCCGAGGCCACCGCCAGCACCCCGCCCGCGACCGCGCCGACCGCGGCCACGCCCAGGTTGACCCAGCCCCACACCTTCTCGCTGGTGGTGACGATATGCGCGTCCATCGCGGCGTAGTCGACATGGCCGTCGCGGCCCAGGTCCAGGTTCTCGGCAAAGTAGACCGTGCCCTTGTCGGAGAGCAGGTTGTTCTCCTGGAAATCGCGCTTCGCGTCCAGTTCCTCCTTGCCGTAGACCGCGCCCTGGTCGTCCACCCACAGGGTCTTGCCGTCCTTGCCCTCGAACTCGAACACCGCGGTCTGGTACGGCACCCCACCGGGGCCGGCCACGTACATCGGGATGGCCTTGACCGTGGTGTCCGGCTTCGCATCGTCGGCGATCTGTTCGCGGATCGCACTGGCGTCGCCCTGCGGCGCGGCCAGCGCGATGGCCTTGGACAGCCCCGTGTCGTCCGAGGCCTTCGCGCTGAGTTCTTCCTTGCGCATCGCCAGGCTGTCGAAGGTCTGCCGCAGGATCTCGTCCTTGTCGAGCTCGAAGCGCTGGTTGGCTTGCTTTGCCTCCTCGGTGCCGGCGTAGTCCTCGCTGCCGCGCTGCACCGCGTTGCGCAGGTAGACGTCGGACATCACCGGCGCGTCCTTGCTTGACTTCAGCGATTGCTCGAAGGCGGCCGACAGCCCGATGTGGCCCTTGGCGGCGGCGTCCTGGGCGCCGCCGTAGATGCGTCCCTGGCGCGACGAGCCGCCCTGGTTCATCATCATCAGCATGCTGACCTCGTTGTCGCGGTCGGTCAGCCAGCTGGCCGTGCTGGTCGCGGCCGGGGCCGTGCCGGGCCGGGCCTGAGGGTTGCGCGCGTAGTACCCGGCATCGGCGGCGTCGACCACCGCCGACAGGCCATGGTAGAAGTCGTCCCAGTCGTTGTACCCGGGCGACTGGCTGTTGTTGCGCCCGGTCCAGTCGTTGCTGTACCCGGTCTTCACCGTATCGAGCAGCGTGCCGGCGTCTTCCTCGATCAGGTGCGGCGCCACTGCCTGCAGGTAGACCCCCACCTTGTCGGCGTACATCTTCTCCTGGCCGATGATGGGCCGGCCCTTGTCGTCGTGGGTCTTGTTCTTCAGGTCCTTGTCCATCGACGCTTCGATCTGCGCCTTGAACAGGTCGCCGCTGAAGCGGTCGTTGTGCACGTCGACGTAGAGCTGCCGCTCCTCCGGCGTCTGCGCGGCATCGGCGCCGGCCTTGCGGATCTGCAGGGCGCCGGTGACGTCGCCGCTGTCCAGTTTCTGCGCGATGCCGCGGGTCATGGCGTCCACCCGCAGCGGTACCGAGCCCTCCATGTAGCCAAGCATCCGGTTCAGGCCGTTGGCGGCCTGGCCGCGTTCCGCCTGGCTGAGCTTGGGATCCTCGCTGCGCGCCTTGAGCTGCTCGACGGTGTAGCCGAGCAGGCCTTTCCCGGCGACGCCCTTGTCGTAGGCGATCCGGGCGGGATCGGTCGCGGGCAGGTCGGCGGCCGGAACCAGGCCGTCCGCGCCCAGCGCCTTGTACATGACGTAGCCGGCCGGGTTGTGTTCCATCAGCGTGCGCTCGGCCTGCGGCAGGTCGCGCGGCGTGGTGGCGTTGGGATCGGTCCTGGCCTGGGGATCCAGCGTCAGCCCCTGCGCCTGCGCCATCGCCAGCGTGGTGGGGTCGTTCTGCGCCAGCTTGCGCTCGAACTCGGTGGAAGGTGTCAGGTGCTCCATCTCGCCGGCGATGCGCCCGCGCAGGTCGACCCGGTCGATCAGCTGGCCCATGCCGCCCTCGGTGCCGTAGCGCGCCTTCAGGTCCTGCACCGCCTGCTGGCGATAGCTGTCCGGCACCTTGACGCCCTGGCCCGACGCCAGCGCCTGCAGCTGCGCGTCGGCGTCGCTGACCTTGCCGTTGGCCAGGGTCAGGTCGTACGAGCGGTCCGCCATCGAGATAGTGCGGTCGTGCGGATCGTTGCGCAGATCCTTCAGCGCCTGGTCGGCGTCTTGCTTGTAGCCGTTCGCCGCGACCGTGTCGATCTCTTTCTGCAGGGCGGCAAGGAAGGTCTCCTCGGCCTTTACCCGTTCCTGCTGTGCCTGCTCATGGGCGTCGCGCGCAGCGACGAGCTCGTCGTCGGCCTCGAGCTCGAAGCGCCGGATGCCGCCGGGAATCTTCAGGTACGCGGCCTGTTCCTGGTCGACCCTGGCGGCGGCCTGCTGTTCTTTTTCCTGCGCCAGCACCACGTTGAAGCGCGCACCCTGGGTGTCGCGCGCCTGCTGCGTGCTCTCGGTCTTCAGGAATTGCGTCTTGGTCTCTTCGATATTCAGCGCGACATTGGGATCGTCATAGCGCTTGCGGATCTCTTCGGCCTTGGCCTCGACCGCGGCCTTGACGTCCGCGCCGGTGGCCGCGGCGTGGTTGGCGGCCACGCGCAGCTCATTCTGCGCGCCGCCCATCACGTTGCCGTACTTCAGCCCCAGCGGCTGCCACTGCTTGTCGGTCATGGCGCGGCCGTCGAGCTCGGCCACGACCTTGTCATAGGCGTCCTGCGCTTGCTGCTGCCAGCCATCGGTCAGCGCCCTGGCATCGCTTTCCTTTTTCTTGCGCGCTTCCTCGGCGGGATCGGTCTTGGGCTTCTCGGGCGCGGGCGCATCGACCTGCGTGGCCTTGGGCGACTGCGCACCGGTGGCGTTGGCGGTGTAGAGCGCCGGCGTCACCACCACCCCCTGCGGCTTGTCGGGCTGGTCCGCGGGTCTGGCCTGCTGATTTTGTTGGGTTTGTTGCGACTGTTGCGCCTGCTGCGTGTTCTGGGTGTCCTGCTGGCGCTGGGTCTCGCGCGCCTCGGCCGCGCGCTGGGCGCGTTCGGCGGCTTCGCGGGCGGCCCGTTCGGCGGCCTCGCGCGCGGCTTCTGCGGCGGCGCGGGCCGCGGCCTCGGCGGCCGCGCGCGCGGCAGCCCGGATGGCATCCATGAAATCCAGCATGACGCAAGTCTCCTGGCGACGCCGGCGCGTGCCGGCAGGTCAGACGGTTGCCGATGCCCGGGCACGCGGCCGGGGCCACGCGCCAGCAGCGGGCAAGCCGCGGGCATCATGCGCGCCGATTCTGCGCGCGTCGGCGGCGCAGGCCAACTATGGGAATTCGTAGGCCCGCGGGAACCAATGGCTACAGCCAAATGCCCTTGAGTTAAGGGATCAATCACTACCGTCATTCCCGCGAAGGCGGGAATCCAGCGTCTTTAACGTTCCCTTCGGGGATAAAGTCACTGGGTTCCCGCCTTCGCGGGAACGACAGTCGCAAACTGAACGGCATTGGTGGTTACAGCCGGTTGTTGTCGAGGTCGGTCACCAGCATGCAGCCCGGCGCGTGGGTGATGCAGATCTCGGGCCGCGCCTCGCGGATCACCGCCTGGGGCGTGACCCCGCAGGCCCAGAACACCGGGATTTCATCGGCGTCGAGCGGCACCGCGTCGCCGTAGTCGGGCGATTCGATATCCTCGATGCCGATCAGCCGCGGATCGCCGATATGCACCGGCGCGCCGTGCACGTCGGGATAGCGCGCGGTGATCTCGGTGGCCAGGATCGCGTCGGCGGCCTTGAGCGGGCGCATCGACACCACCAGCTTGCCCGACAGCCGGCCGGCCGGACGGGTCTCGATCGCGGTGCGGTACATGGCCACGTTGCGGCCCAGGTTGATGTGCTTGAGCGGCACATTGGCCGCGAGCAGCGCCTGCTCGAACGAGAACGAGCAGCCGATGGCAAAGGCGACGAAGTCGTCGCGCCACAGCTCGGTGATGCCGGTGGTCTCGTGGTAGGCGTTGCCGTCGCGGTAGACCCGGTACATCGGCACGTCGGTGCGGATGTCGACGTCGCGCCCGAGGTTGCGGAACACCGGGTCGCCCGGGTCGGTCACGTCGATCAGCGGGCAGGCCTTGCGGTTGAGCGCGCAGAACTGCAGGAAGTCATAGGCCCAGTCACGCGTCAGGATCACGATATTGGCCTGCACGTGGCCGCGCGCCAGGCCGCTGGTATGGCCGCGGTAGCGGCCCGCGCGGATCAGCTGGCGCAATGCGGCGGGATCTTCGGGCAGGAGCGAGGCGGCGTGCTGGAGCGGCTGGTTCATGGTCGGCAGGCGGGCGCCGGGCGGCGCGCAAAGTCGGGTTGACCTGCCGATTCTGGGCGCCCGCCGGCGCCGGCGTCCAACAAATCTTTCGGATCGAGCGCGATAAAGGAATCCGATGACTACGAGCCCGCGTGGGGCGCCGCCGATGCCGCCGCGGGCGCCTGCGCCGGCACCGCCATGTCCTCGCCGGCCTCGGCGCAGAACTCCGCCACCACACTGGTGGCCAGCCCGACGATCGACTCGTTGACCTCCAGCCCCGCGCCGATGCGCCACGAGGCGACGATATCGAGCGCGGGCGGATGGTTCTCCACGTCGACCACCGACAGCGTGCCGTCGGCCAGCTCCTTGCGCACCAGCGCGGGCGGCACCGCGCCGATGCCGAAGCCGTCGCCGATCAGCCGTGTCATCGCCGCCACCGAGTTCACGCAGTTGATGCGCGGCGAGGCCACCCCGTTCAGGTGGAACAGGCTCAGGATGTCCTGGTGCGGGCGCGAGTTCTTGACGAAGGTGATGACGCGCTCGGCGGCCAGCTCTTCGAGCGAGGCATAGGGCCGGTCACAGGCTGAGCCGGTGGCGACGATCCAGCGGATCGGGTAGCGCGCCAGCTCGACATTGCGCACCGTTTCCAGCCGCAGCAGGTCGGTCTGGAAGATCACGTCGAGATAGCCCTTCTGCAGCTGGTCGCACAGGTTCAGCGCGGCATCGGCGGTCAGCTCGATCTCCAGCGCCGGATAGGCCTGCATCGCGCGCTTGACCACCGTCGACAGCCAGGTATGGATCACCGAGTCCATCGCGCCGATGCGCACGCGCCCCGCGATGGCGCGCGAACGGTCCAGCGACTGCCGCATATGGTGCATGGTGTTGACCATCTTCTCGGCATACTCCAGCACGCGCTGGCCCTCCGGCGTCAGCGTGACGCCGCGCGAATCGCGCAGGAACAGCTTGACCCCCAGGTCTTCCTCCAGCACCGCGATGCGGCTGGAGATCGAGGCCTGCGTGCTGAACAGCTTCTCCGCGGTCAGCCGGAAGCTGCGCAGGCGGGCCACCCAGACAAAGGTTTCGAGAAAGCGCAGGTTCATGGGCGATGGGAGGCGGGACGATCGCTGCGGCGGCGCATCAGGACAGAATCCAAGCCACAGAATCTACGCGATGGCACGGAGGCAAACAAGCGTTTGACACCGGCCCTCGGTATCGTGCCGCGCAGCATTGCCGGCGCACGGCGCGCGGCGCTCACGCGCCCAGCGGCGACGGCTGCGACGGCGTCGGTGCTTCGCGCGGCGGGATCAGCGCCGGGCCGCGCGCAGCCTCCTCTTCGGCCTCATGCTGCGCCGCTTCGGCCTGCGCCTTCAGGCGCTGCAGCGCGGCCAGCATGTCGTCGCCCAGCGCCGCCGGGTACTCGGCGCGCGCGCCGTCGGGTACGGCCGACGGGTCCAGCCACATCTGCCAGGTCACGTGCGTGGTGCCCACCTCCTGCCCCGGCGTGGCCTGAAGCCGCCCGCGCGTATGGCTGGAGAGCTTGCGGTAGCTGTAGGAGAATGGCCCCTTGTCGGTCAGCACGTCGACCGCCGGCAGCCCGCCGGCCTTGTGGGCCATGCGCCGTACCGTGCCCGGGCTGCCGCTGCCCAGCACCACGCGGCAGTCCTTGTAGACGGTGTCCCAGTCCGGCACCGCGCAGTAACCGCCGGCCAGGTCCCAGACCCGCGCCGGATCGGCCAGCACCTCGACCGAGCGCTCCACGGGGATCAGCTGCGCGTGCGCCGGCGCCTGCCACGCCAGCAGCAGCGCAGGCACGGCAAGCCGGAGCGTGGGCAGGGTCAGGCGGACAAGGCTAGGCATCGGCAAGGCGGCACGCGCACGGTGAGGGCAATGGGTGCAAGCCTAGCCGAGCGCGGCGGCGTGTGCCATTACCGAAGGCTCGTAGCGGCCGCCCCGCGCACCGCCCGGTCCTACGTGTTTCCGTAGGGCCGCGGCCAACCCGTGCGCGCTGGCGCGCCGTATGCTTATGCCCTCGCGGCTGCGCCCCGCGCACGCCGCCCCGGCATCGGGGAAAACCCGCGGGCCGTGGCGATGGCACCACGGGACGGAACGGCGCTAGCCGCGCGTTCACGGGCGTTCAGCACAGGAATCAATTTTTCTTATCGGCCGCCGCCCGAAAAACTAGTTGGACGCGGGGCGCCGTGCCTTTCAAGAATGCAGTCAGCGGGCGCACCGCAGGAGACGCTGCAACCGCGCACTGCCGCGCCATCGATGCGCGCCGGCGGCAAGCCGGCAGCGCACGCCGGGACATCAAGGCTGGCGCCGCGCCCAGCGCGCCCCGCCAGGGCCGAGCCAGACATACCACGAGAGGAATGCATGGAAACGCAGATCGGCAGTATCCAGAGCCCCCAGCCATCATCGCCCGCCAACGCCGAGACAGCACCGTCGCACGGCTTTTTCTCCTGGTATCGCGACATCACCGCCAATGAGCGCCGCACCTTCTGGAGCTGCAAGGTCGGCTACGCGCTCGACGCGATGGACACGCAGTTCCTGAGCTTCGTCATCCCCACGCTGATCGCCACCTGGGGCATCAGCCGCGCCGACGCGGGTTTTATCGGCACCGCCACGCTGCTGACTTCCGCCGCGGGCGGCTGGGTCGCCGGCATCCTGTCCGACCGCATCGGCCGGGTGCGCACGCTGCAGCTGACCATCCTGTGGTTTGCCTTCTTTACCTTCCTGTGCGGGCTGGCGCAGAACTATGAACAGCTGCTGGTGGCGCGCGCGCTGATGGGCTTCGGCTTCGGCGGCGAATGGACCGCCGGTGCGGTGCTGATCGGCGAAGCCATCCGCGCGCAGGACCGCGGCAAGGCGGTGGGCATGGTGCAGGCCGGCTGGGCCGTGGGCTGGGGCCTGGCGGCGCTGCTCTATGCGCTGGTGTTCTCGCTGCTGCCCGCCGAGACCGCGTGGCGCGTGCTGTTCCTGATCGGGCTGCTGCCGGCGGTGTTCGTGATCGTGCTGCGCCGCCTGGTCAAGGAGCCCGAGGTCTATACCGAGCACAAGGCACGCGAGGCGCAGGCCAGCGAAAAGACCTCGTTCGCCGCGATCTTCTCGCCGCGCCTGATCAGCACTACGCTGCGCGCGGCGCTGCTGACCACCGGCGCGCAGGGCGGCTACTACGCCATCACCACCTGGCTGCCGACCTTCCTCAAGACCGAGCGCGGCCTGACCGTGCTGGGCACCGGCGGCTACCTGGCGATGGTGATCGTCGGTTCCTATATCGGCTATGTCACCAGCGCCTACCTGACCGACCGGATCGGGCGCAAGCGCAACTTCATCCTGTTCGCGCTGGGCTCGATGACGATCGCGCTGGCCTACACGCACATCCCCGTCAACGACACCGTGATGCTGCTGCTGGGCTTTCCGCTGGGCTTCTTTGCCTCGGGCATCTTCGCCGGCATGGGCGCGTTCCTGACCGAGCTGTTCCCCACCAGCGTGCGCGGCTCGGGCCAGGGCTTCTGCTACAACGTGGGCCGTGCCATCGGCGCGTTCTTCCCGTTCCTGATCGGCCATGTCAGCCAGCAGATGTCGCTGGGCCATGCCATCGGCATCTTTGCCGCGGCCGCGTATGGCGTGCTGATCCTGGCCGCGCTGACGCTGCCGGAAACGCGCGGCAAGGCACTGGAGGCGTAGGGCACAACATGACACCGCCGCGGCCCGGCGCCGCGGCACGTGCAGACCACAATAACAATCACGGCAGCCCCACGCCGGGCCTGCCCAGTTTTTTTTCCGACGGGAATCGGGTCAGCAGTATGTCGGGCTTGCCAGCTCGACGGCAATGCAGCGCAGCCGCGATACGCGCTGGCGATGGCCAGGCTCCGTGCAGCATCCGGCGGACCGCCACGACCGGCACGACGCGCCGCGCCCCGCAGTGCCGCCGCGCAGGCCAGCCCCATTTGCGCGCGTGGACCGGCTCACAAGGCCCTGGTCGCACGCCAAGACTCGTTGTCGGAGGCCTACATGATCAAAGATGTGGAAGTCGTGCCGTACCGTGACGCGGGGGCGTCCGGGCATGGCACCGCAGCAACCACCGCACGCCCCACGGCCCGCCCGGTCACCGCGCCTGGCACCGCCCCGGCACTGGTGGCCAACAACGGCATCAGGGTATTCGGCGAGCGCCACCTGGTGCCGGTCAGGCAGCGCGTGCGCCACGGCGCCACCCCCGGCCTGGTCACCGCGCTGCAGGCCGAGCCGACCCACGAAGGCCGCAGCGCCGTGATGCAGTCCGCCATCCGCGCCATCGGCTTCGACTGGCTGGGCTACGCCACCGCCGCCCATGTCGGCGGCCAGCTGCAGCCGCGCACCTTCTTTGAAAGCTATTCGCCGCCAGGCTGGCGCGAGCGCTATTTCCGCGAGCGCTACTACGAGATCGATCCGCGCACGCCGCAACCGGGCACCTTCTGCCTGCCCACCGTGTGGGATGCCGATGACCTGGCACAAACGCCGCTGGGCAACGTGCCGCCGCTGCGCCGCCGCCGCTTCCTGGAAGACCTGCGCGACGCCGGCGTGCGCAGCGGCATCTTCCTCAACCTGCCGATGCCGGGCAACAACGAGTTCGTGCTGATCAGCTTTATGTCGGGCATCGAAAGCCGGCGCTGGATCGGCGATTCCGTGGTCGGTCAGGCGCTGGCGATGGGACTGGCGCTGCATGAGTTCCTGACCTGCCACGTCGAGATCCCCGCATTTGCCGGCCGCCATCGCGAAGGCCTGTCCGACGTGCAGCGCGATATCCTCGCCTGCCTGGCGCAGGGTCTGTCGGACAAGGAGATCGCGCGGCGCATGGACATGTCGATCTTCAACGTGGATTACCACATGCGCCGGCTGCGCAGCCACTTCGGCGTGCGCAACCGCGTGCAGCTGGCCAGCGCTGCGACATTGTTGCGGCCGCCGGGGGCACCGCTGTCGGTGGACAGGGAGAAGGATGCGGCGGGGGTGATCGCGGCTTAGGTTGCTGGTGTTGGCTTTCGTTTTGGGTGTGCCCTTGGCAATTGCCTCAGACCTTCGAGCTTCCGCTTGTGTACTCCCTCTCCCGCAAGCGGGAGAGGGGAGCAAACCCGCAGAGCGGCAGGCATCCTTCCCATCCCATCCCACCCCACCTCACTCCCCCTTCGCCCACCGCATCAACTCGGCCACCCGCTCGAACAAGGTCCGGTCGATAAACCGGTCCAGCGGCACGTTCAGGTACAGCCGCTGCGCCAGGTCCGAATCGAAGGCCGACGGCACCAGGTAGTCCGCCGCGGCCTGGCGGATGCGGGCCGCCACCTGGCCGCTGCCCTTGGCCACCACCCGCGGCAGCGTGCCGGGGCCGTCGTAGCGCAGCGCCACCGCGTACTGGGTGGAATAGACCACTGCGGTCGACACCCGCACCCGCTCGCTGACGCCGAAGAACGCGGCCTCGAAGAACGCCGCGCGGCGGCGTCCTGCCATGATCGGGTCGCCTTGGGTCTCCTTGTATTCGCGGCGGTACTCGTCGACGCTCATGCGCTGGCGCTTCATGAACTGGTGGCGCTCGTGCACGTAGTCCACCACCGCCATCACCAGGTAGATCACAGCCGCCCAGCAACACATGCGCAGGATGATGTACGCGACCAGCAGCAGGATTTCCGCCGGGCGCGCGTAGCCGGTGCGCACGCCGTCCTCGATCGCGCCCAGCGCCAGCACGTAGACCAGCCCGGCCAGCAGCAGGATCTTGACCAGGATCTTGGCCAGGTTCACCAGGTTGCGCACGGCGAACATGCGCTTCAGGCCCTCGGCCGGGTTCAGCCGCGCGAGGTCAGGCTTGATCTGCTCGAACGCCACCAGCGGCCCCACCTGCAGGAAGGCGCCGACGATGCCGCATACCAGCGCCAGGCCGACGATCGGCAGCACGCCCATCAGCAGGAAGCGCGCCGCGGCCTCGCCCAGCACCAGCATCTGCTGGTCGGCCAGGTGCTGCGGCACGCTGCCCATGGCGCTGTGCCACAGGGACTGGAACAGCCGCACGAAATACCGTCCCAGCAGCCACAGCCCCGCCAGCACGCCGAGAAACACCACCGCCGAGGTGACGTCGCTGCTGCGCGGCACCTCGCCGCGCTTGCGCGCCTCGTCCAGCTTGCGCCGGGTCGCCTCGAGGTTCTTTTCGCTGTCGCTCATCGGGTGTCGATATGCCGGCGCCGATGCTAGCGTGCCGCGCCCCGGCGCAGCATCTCGATCAGCATATTGTCCGGGCGCAGGAAGCCCTGCAGCGTATCCACCATCACCGCCAGCATCAGCACCAGCATCAGGAACGCGACCGAGATCTTGACCGGCTGCGCGAACTGGAACACGTCGAACTGCGGCACGAAGCGCGCGATCAGCGCAAAGCCCAGCTCGACGATCACCAGCAGCAGCAGGATCGGCGCGGCCAGCTTGACCACCCACGAGAACAGCGTGCCGGCATAGAGGTTGGCAAAGCCCATCGACGCCAGCGACATCTCCGGCCCGAACGACATCACCGGCCAGAATGCGAACGACTCGACGATCACCCCGGTCATGGCGATAAAGCCGCCCAGCGCCGCGAACAGCGCGATGCCGAAGTGCGACAGCAGGTTCTCCATGGGCCCGTCCTCCTGCTGCGTCACCGGGTCGAAGAAGGTGGCATTGCCGGAGCCGGTCTGGAAGTCGATCAGCTCGCCGATCATCTGCAGCGCGACGAAGAACAGGCCGAATGCCATGCCCAGCAGCAGCCCGATAAAGGCCTCCTTGAAAATCAGCACCAGCCACAGGCCACCGGCGACGGCGTCCAGGTCGATACGCGCGCCCGGCGATACGAACAGCGCGATCGCCAGCACGATGCCGTTGCGCGCCACCCCGGGAATGGCCTGCTGCGACAGGAACGGCAGCACCGTAAACGCCGTCAGCAGGCGCGGCATCACCATCACGATCGGCATGATGACCTCGCGTCCCCACTGGAACAGCAAGGCGGGATCGAGCAGTTCGCCCTGCATCTCAGGCATGCCGCGCCGTGTGCCAGGCGCGGGCCGCGGCTTCGTCGATGGCCTCGTCCTCGCGCCGCCCGGCGCCGGCGCGCAGCGCACGGCGCTCGCGCAGCGCCAGTTCGCGTGCGCCGTCCAGCCGCGCCTGCGCGCGCAGCAGCGCGCGGCGGGCCTCGTCGAAGGCGTCACGCCGCCGCGCTACTTCGTCGAGCACCGTGGCAAGGTTGGCATTGGCCCGGGCAATGCGAGCGTCGAAGGCGCCCTGCCAGCCCTGCGCATCGAGCAGCCCCGACACCGACACCCCGCCCTGCGACGCGCCCTGCCGCAGGCGTTCGATGAACGCCGCCCGCTCGGCCAGCGCGGCCTGCACCGCCTGCTGCGCGGCCTCGGCCTGCCGCAGCCCGGCCATCACCTGCGCGCGCTGCTGCTGCAGCGCGCGCAGCGCATCTTCCTGACGGCGCTGGCGCACCGCCTCCAGCTGGCCCAGGCGCGGGTCGGCGCCGCCGGCGGTCATCGCGCGGCTCCCGCAAGCGGTGCGGGCTCGCGCACGCGCAGCGCCTGCGCCAGCTTGTCGACGGCGCCGGCAAAGGTATCGAGCCGCGCCGCTGGCTGCGCCAGGTAGGCGCGGATATCCGGCATCGCCGCCACGGCGGCGTCGGCGACCGGGTCGGCGCCCGGCCGGTATTCGCCAATCTGCAGCAGCAGCTCCAGCTCCTGGTACCGGGCCAGCAGCTGGCGCAGCCGCGCCGCGTCGCGCGCGTGCGCGCCGGCCACCACCTGCGGCATCACCCGGCTGACCGACTGCAGCACGTCCACCGGCGGATACTGGCCGGCGCTGGCCAGCTTGCGCGACAGCACGATATGGCCGTCGAGGATGGAGCGCACCTCTTCGGCGATCGGGTCGCTGTCGTCCTCGCCTTCGGTCAGCACGGTATACGCCGCGGTGATCGAGCCCTGCACGCCGGTGCCGGCGCGCTCCAACAGCTGCGGCAGCATCGAGAACACCGAAGGCGGATAGCTGCGCCGCGTCGGCGGCTCGCCGCTGGCCAGGCCGATCTCGCGCTGCGCGCGCGCCAGCCGCGTCAGCGAGTCGACCAGCAGCAGCACGCGCCGGCCCTGGTCGCGGAAATGCTCGGCAATCGCGGTGGCGGTATAGGCGCAGCGCACGCGCTCCATCGGCGAGCGGTCCGAGGTCGACACCACCAGCACCGTGCGCGCCATGCCGTCGGAGCCCAGGTTGTACTCGATGAACTCGCGCACCTCGCGGCCGCGCTCGCCCACCAGCGCGACCACGTTGACATCGCTGGACGCGCCCCGCGCCAGCATCCCCAGCAAGGTGCTCTTGCCCACGCCGGGCGGCGCGAAGATGCCCACGCGCTGGCCCTCGCCCAGGGTCAGCAGCCCGTCGATGGCGCGCACCCCGGTGGCCAGCGGCTCGCGGATCAGCCGGCGCGTCAGCGGGTCGGGCGGTTCGTTGTCCACCGGTACGCGGGCCACGCCGTCGAGCGCGCCCTTGCCGTCGATGGGCTCGCCCAGCGCGTCGAGCACGCGGCCCAGCAGCGCGGCGCCCGCCGGGCACTGGTGGCCATGGGCGGAGGGGATGACCTCGGTCAGCGCCGAGACGCCGGTGGTGCGCCCCAGCGGCGTAAGCAGCGCGGTCTGCTGCACGAAGCCGACCACCTCGGCCAGCAGCGGCGGCTCGCCCGGCGTGACCAGCTGGCACAGCTCGCCCACATGGGCCTGGATGCCGGTGGCATTGATCAGCATGCCCACCGCCTTGCTGACGCGTCCGCGCATCGCCACCGGCGTGAAATGCTCGAACGCGCGTTCCAGGTCGGCGGCGGCATGCTGCAGCGCGGCTTCGATATCGGTGGCAGGGAGTTCGGTGGACATGTCGTCAGCCTCGGGAATCAGCCCGCCCGCAGCCGGCGCGCAAAGGCTTCGAGCTGCGCCTGCAGGCCCACTTCCATGGTGCCGGAGGGGGTCTGGATGCGGCAGGCATCGGGTTCCAGCCCCGGCTCGACCACCACGTTGGCGCGGCGCGGCCACTCCTGGGTCTCGGCCAGGCGGTCGAGCAGGCTGCGCACGGCCTGCTCGCGGCCCAGCGGGATCTGGATGGTGATGAAGGGCTCGGCCCGCACCAGCGCCTCGACGCGCTGCAGCGCCACCTCCAGGATGATGTCGGGGTCGAGCTCGCCGGCAATCTGCTGCACCGCCTTCATCACGATCTCGGCCATGGTGCGGCGCATCGCGCCCAGCTGGCGCTCGGCCTCGGCGGCGGTGCTGACCTGCGCCGCGGCGTGGTCGGCGTGCGCGCGCGCCCAGCCTTCGCGGTAGCCGTGCTGGCGCCGCTCCTCGGCCTCGCGCTGGGCTTCGCTGCGGATGCGCACGGCCTCGCTGCGCGCGGACTCGATCACCGCGGCGGCGTCGAGCAAGGCGGCATACTCGGCCTCCTTCAGCACCTTGCGCTCGGACAGCAGCTGCAGGTTTTCGCTGGTGATCAGAAAAGCCAGTGCCATGCCGGGAACCGTTCGGGGATCAGGTTGAGCAGCAGCAGTTCGCGCAGCTGCGCGGACTGCGCCGGGGTCAGTGGTGCCGGCGACAACGCCGCCAGGCGCCGGGGAAACTTGCGCCGCAGCGCCTGCAGCAGCGGCGCCGCATGCTCAGGGTGCGGCGCCTCGGCGGCCAGCAGCCCGCACAGCAGTCGATACCCGCGCTCGGCCATCAGCCGGCCGGCGCCGGGCGGGTGCTCCCGCAGCGGCGCCAGGTTCATCGGCAGCGCCGGCAGCGCCGGCACGCGCTTCAGGATAAAGGCTACGGCGTGGCGGTCGAGCCGGCGCGCGGCACGGCGCATCGCGCGCGGCGCGCTGCCGATCAGCGGCGCCGCCAGCGCCCCGGGCAGCGGCGCGATGCTGTCGGCCAGCTGCGCCGGCAGCATGCGGCGCTCGCTGGCAAAGCCGGCCTGGTGCACCGCCAGGCCCAGCCACCACGCCAGCAGGCGCAGGTCGCCGCGCGGCATCAGCACCAGCCGTGCCAGCGAGGCCGGCGCCTCGAGCAGGCGGTGGATCGCGGCGTCACGGTCGCTCTCCGCGCCGGCCAGGCCCAGCGGCAGCGCCAGCACGTCGGCGGCGGCGGGCCCGAAGCGGTCCGCGCGGCGCCAGGCCAGCGGCCAGTCGGCCGGCAGCCAGCTGGGATGCAGGTGCGCCAGCGGCCGCTGCATGAAGTCCGCCACCACGCGCGCCAGCGCCGGGTCCGGCAGTGCCGGCGGCGCAGGTGCGAACGCGGCGGCCAGCGCGCCGGGCAGGTAGGCGCCAGACGCGGCCTCGGCTGCGGCAACGGTCGATGGCGGCGTCAATTCGCGCTCCGCGCCGCGCCGCGCCGCTGCGGCCAGCGCAGCACGCCGCGCTGCCATGCCACCACCGCTGCCACCGCCAGTGCAATCGCCACCGCCGCCCCGACCGCGATCGCGGCGAAACGTCCGACCGCAAAACCGGCCGCCGGCCCCGCCGTGCCCGCCTGCGGCGCGAACGGGCGCGCCTCGACCAGCGACAGCGACACATTGTCGTGGGTCACGCCTTCGATGCTGTGCGCCACCATGTCCTTGACGGTCGGCACCAGCAGGCGCAGGTCGGTATCGGCACGGTGCTTGATGAACACCGCCGCCGACGACGGCCGGATCTTGTCCGAGAGCGGATCGGTGGCGGGAATCACCACATGCACGCGCGCGGTGACCACGCCGTCGATATTGCGCAGCGTTTCCGACAGCTCCTGCGACAGCGCGAAGATGTAGCGCATGCGCTCTTCGGTCGGCGTCGCCACCAGCCCCTGCTTCTGGAACACCTGCCCCAGCGACGCAAAGCGTTCGCCCGGCAGGCCCTCGCTGCGCAGGATCTCCAGCGCGGCGGGCAGCTGCGATTCCTCGACGCGCACGCGCCACTGGCCCTCGCCGGTGCCGCCGCTGGTGTCGGCGCGCGCCTTCTCCGCGTCGATGCCCTCGGCGGTCAGCGCGGCCAGCACCTGGTTGGCCTCGGGTTCGTTCAGCGACGCGTACAGGTCGACCTTGCACGCGGCCAGCGCGAGCGCCATCAGCGCCGGCGCCAGCCGGACCGCGCGCGCAAGGCGCCGGCACAGCGGTGGCATGGACATCATTGCTGGTTCTTCAGCAGGCTGTTGAACAGGTTGGTGCCGGCGCTTCCGATGCTGGAGGTCACGTGGATCGACGAGAACAGCTCCAGCGACTGCGTCTGCAGCAGCATGGCCTGGTACACCACCTCGCTGGTGCTGCCCTCGTAGATCGACGCAAACATGCCGTCGCGCAGCTCCTGCAGGCGTGCGGCCTGGCGCGCCGATTCCTCGCCGGCCGAGACATAGCTGGCGCGGATGGCATTGCCGAGCGTGGTCGAAGTCGGGTCTGCCGCCTGGGTCACGTGCGCGGTGCGCGAGCCGTCGGCGGCGCGGCCCTGCTGGACCATCTGCGCGAACTGCCGCGCATCGGCCGGGTCGGCCTGCGCGGCCGGGGCCGCGGGCGGCGACTGGTGCGCGGCGACGGTGGCGCTGTCGGGCGCTGCGCCGGCAGCAGTCGAGGCATTGGCTGCGGCAATGGCGGCGGTCGGGTCCATCATGGCTCTCCTTGCAAAGCGTTGGGCGCCCCGGCATGCCGGGGCGCATGGCAGGCACCTGCCGTCAGTTGGTGCGCGAGGTCTGCTTGACGTCCTGCATCGCGCCCTGGACCAGGTTGGCCTTCTGCGTGTTGTGGGCCATCTCGCTGCTGACCACCGCGTTCTGGCGCGTCAGCGTGTCCTGCAGGCCCAGGATGTTCACCGAGAACTCCTGCGCTTTCTGCTGGATTTCCTGCATCTTGGCATTGAGGTCGACTTCAGCCATGACAATCTCCTTCAGGTAGGTTGGCGTCATACACCTGCCCTCCGGGGGCAAGCGGCATTTGCGCCCGCGGGCGCAAATCCTGTGGCACGGCGCGCGCGTGCGCCATCATCGCCGTGCCTGCGGCGGCACCGGGCTGTCCTTCAGCACCACGCCGTCCGCGTCGATCCGTTCGATCTCGGCGCCGTTCTTCAGCACCGCCCCTTCGAAATAGCGCGCGCCGTTGGCCAGCTGCACCGAGCGCGTGCCGTTGCCGTCCTCGGTAATGCTGACCACGCGCGCGGGAAACACGCCCTGCCAGTTCTCCATGTGGCCGTCGCGCACCTGCCGGCGCCGGCTGTCGGCGGTCTCGCGATAATCGATCTTGTCCGACACCAGCACCCCCGGGTGCAGGTCCTCGATCACGCGCCGCACCTTGTCGCGACCCTGCACCGGGTCGGCGGTGCCGCTCAGCAGCACGCGGCCCTGGCCCTGGTAGGCGATGCCCACGCCGGGCTCGTCCAGATAGCGCTGGATATGCTCGATCAGGTCGTCGGCCGAGCGCACCTGCTGCTGCACGCCGCGGCCGAACGGCGCCAGCGCCTGCACGATGCGCTGCCGGTCCACGCGCGAATTGACGAAACCCTTGACCGTGACCGTGCCGTTGGGCAGCGACACCACCTCCAGTTCCGGGTACGCGGCCACGGTCTTGCGCACCGCGGCGGGGTCCGCCTGCTGCGTGCGCGGCGCCAGCCCGCCGTTGGCATAGGTGGCGGCGAGCCAGCCGGCGCCGACCAGCCCCGCCACGCCGGCCACGCCCAGCGCCGCCAGCAGCGCGCGCCCGGGCCGGCGCCCGCCCTGCTGCTGCGCGTCGGCGTCGCGCGCGGCGCGCCGGCCGGATTCGGCCCAGGCAAAGAGCGTGTCGGTCGCCTCCGACATGCCCGGCTGCGCGCGCAGCAACTCGACGTCGAGCGCGCCGATGGTGAGGATGTCGCCGCCCGCCAGCGCGAACGCGCGCTGCGTGGTGGCGCGGCCGTTGACAATGACCGCGGCCTCGCCGACGCGTTCGGCCGACACCGCCAGCTCGCCCACGTTCAGCACCAGGTGCCGCGGCTGCACCTCGGCGCCGGGCACGCTGATGTCCACGTCCGCAGCTGTGCCGAGCACATTGGCGCCGCGCCGCAGCGTGACCTGGCGGCCGTAGACGTCGCCGCCGAGAAAGCGCAGGGTCCAGCCCGAGGCGTGAGAATCGCGCAGGTCGGCCATCAGCTCATCCCCGGGATCACCAGGCGCGGCGTCAGCAGGTAGAAGCGTTCCATGTTGTTCTGGCGCTTCTCCTGGTACTTGAACAGGTTGCCGATGATCGGCACGTCCTGCAGCAGCGGCACGCCGGACGAGGCGTTGATCTTCTCTTCGGTGGTGTAGCCGGCGATCAGCAGGCTCTTGCCCTCTTCCACCATCGCCTGCGTGGTGATCGAGCGGCGCCGCACCACCGGGATGCGGTCGACGGTCTCGCCCGACAGGTTGCCGTCGGCGATGTCGATGGTCAGCATCACCGCGCGGTTCTGCTGCTCGTCCACCACCAGCGGGGTCACGCGCACCGCCGTGCCGGCGGTGACGTTGAACAGCCCCGCATCCTGGAAGCCGTCGACGCGCACATAGAATTCCTGCAGGTTCTCCAGCGCGGCCTCGGTGTTGTCGAGCGTCAGCACCTTGGGCCGCGCGACGAAATTGGCCTGCCCGCGCTCGGCCAGCGCCTTGACGCGCGTCAGCAGGTAGCGGGTCACGTCGCTGCCGATGGCGCCGGTGAACTGCAGGCCGCTGCCGATGGTCGCGGCGGTGGTGCCCGCCTCATTGGCGAGATTGCCGAAGCTGAGCCCGGCGTTGCCGTTGCCGCCTCCCAGCTGCAGGTCGACATGGGGCGTATGCAGGCGCCAGTCGACGCCCAGGCTGTCCAGGTCGGCCTGGCTGATGTCCATGATGGTGACCTCGATCTCCACCAGGCGCGGCTTGACGTCTAGCGATTCGATCAGGCGCCGGTATTGCGCCATCTTGTCCGGGGTGTCGCGCACGATCACCGCATTGAGGCGGGTATCGGCCTGGAACTGGGGCAGCTGGCCGCTGCCCCAGTTGTTCTGCATGCCAAGGCCCAGGCCGCCGCCGCCCATGGCATCGAGCATCTGCGACGGATCCGCGCTGGGAATGCCCATGCCGCTGCCGCCGCCCTCGCCCATGCGCAGCTTGGCCTGGCGCGTGGCGCCACGGCTGGTGCCCAGGCTTGGGCCGGTACCAGTGGCCAGCGTGCGGTTGCGTCCGTACAGGTTGCGCAGCACCGTGACCACGCCGGGCACGGTCATCTCCTTGCCGGCGCGGTTGATGCGGAAGTCCGAGGCCCACGAGTACTTGAGCGGGAACAGCTGGATCTCGGCGCGCTCGTCGGCGATGGCGCGATCGTCCACCGCGCGCACCGCGGCGCGCACGGTCTCGACGTAACGCTTGGGGCCCGACACCATCAGCGTGCCTTCCGCATCGTTGATGGTGATGGGGTAGCGCGAATCAGGCACCTGCATGCGCTCGAGCGACTCGCGCAGGCGCGCGCCGGAGCCGCGCGCGATCGGCAGCACCTCGCTGCGCGCCTCGCTGGCGACGTCGATATACAGCAGCGAACCGTCGTAGTAGTAGGTCAGCCCGAACATCGAGCACACGCTCTTGAGCACGTGCTGCGCGGATTCATTGAACTTGCCGCTGATGGTCCCTTCCACCTTGGGATCGATCACCGCAGTGGTGCCCTGCGACGCGGTCAGCTCGCGCAGGAAGTCGGCCAGCCGCTTGTCGCTGGCCGAGGCCTGGAACGGCTTGTTGGGCCAGCGCAGGTCCGCCGCGCGCGCCGGCTGCGTGCCGACCAGCAGCGCGCCCGCCAGGCACAGCAGCCCTGCAGCGGTGCGCCATGCCGGCAAGCGCGTCGCGCGGCCAGTCGATCCGTGTTCCCCGTGGTGCCCCAGCATCATGTCAGTTTGCTTGTCCGTTGTTCCTGCGTGGTTGCCTGCATGGATTCCGCCCCTTACAGGAAGGTCAGCGTGGTCTGCAGCGCGCGCTGCGCGAAGCGCATCACCTCGCCGCCCAGCCAGCCGCCCAGCAGCACCAGCGACACCAGCACCGCGATCAGCCGCGCCGAGGTGCCGATGCTCTGGTCCTGGATCTGCGTCACCGCCTGCAGCACCGCCACCACCAGCGCCACCAGCGTGCCGATCAGCACCACCGGCAGCGTGACCCACAGCACCACCAGCAGCGCCTGGCGCGTGATGTCGAGGATGGTGTCGGCGCCCATCTCACTCTCCGGCCGGGTTCTGGATCCAGCCCACCGGCACCAGCGTCACGTCTTCATCGACCTCCTGGTACGACAGCACGGGGATGCGCGGCGCGACCGGCTCGATCAGCCGCTTGATATAGCGGCGCACGTCGACGCTGACCACCACCACCACGCGTGCGGCGCCCGCCGCGCCCGCGGCGCCCGCCTTCTCGGCGGCCTTCTCCAGCAGCACGCGCAGCTGTTCGCGGATATCGCGCGTGACGTCGTGGCTGAGCAGCAGCAGGTTGCCGCGCGCCGCCTTTTCGATCGCGCCCTGCACGCGGGCTTCCAGCGCGGGCTCGAACAGCACCGCGTCGAGCGAGCGGTTGGCGCCGACATGGCGGCTGGTGATCAGGCGCCCCAGGTCCACGCGCACCAGCTCGGTCAGCGCGATCGCGTCGGTTTCCTTGGGCGCCCAGGTCACCAGGCTTTCGAAAATGGTGCGCAGATTGCGGATCGGCACGCCCTCCTGCAGCAGCCGGCGCAGCACATCGGTGATGCGCTGCAGTGGCACCACGCGCGCCAGTTCCATTACCAGGTCCGGCGCCTCGGCCTGGATCACGTGGATCATCGACTGCACGTCCTGGATACCCAGCAGCGGCGCCGCATGCTGCTTGATCACTGCGCCCACGTGGACCGCCAGCACTTCCTCGCACGACAGCGTGCGCACGCCGTCGGCGGCGCCCGCCTCGGCCGGCACCCACACCACTTCCTGGAACGGGCCGAACGGCGCGCCGGCCTCCGCCAAGCCCTGGTCCACGCGCGCGCGGGCACCGGGCTCCAGCAGCCGCTTGCCAGGGCGCAGCACGCCGCCGGAAGCCACCACGTCCTGCACGCGGATCGCATACGCATCGCGCTCGGCCAGCGCGCGGTGCTGGATGCGCAGGCGCGGGAACACCATGCCCAGCTCGGCTTCGACCTCGCCCTTGGCGGTGGTCATGCGCTGCTCGAACAGCCGCAGGTCGATGCGCCCGCGCAGCGCTTCGTCCAGCTCCAGCGCCAGTGCCGGCGCCACCGCGGCCTGGGTGCCGGCCGCGGCAGCGGCTTCACCCGCGTCGGCCATCTCGATCCAGGTGACGGTGCCGGTGCTGCGCTGCGCGCGGCGCAGCAGCAGGTAGCCGCCGCCGGCCACCACCAGCGCCATCAGCCCGAAGGTCCACTTGGGAAAGCCCGGTACCACCAGGAACACCGCAATGGCAAGGCCCGATACCACCAGTGCCTTGGGCTGGGCCAGGATCTGCTTGCCGATGACCTCGCCCAGGTTGGGCGAGCGGGTGCGCTCTTCATCGGACGAGACCCGGGTGATCACCACCCCGGCGGCGATGGAGACCAGCAGCGACGGGATCTGCGACACCATGCCGTCGCCGATGGTCAGGATGGCATAGCGCTGCAGCGCCTCGCCGATGCTCATGTCCTTCATCAGCGTGCCGATGGTGATGCCCGCCAGGATATTGACCAGCGCGATCACCACGCCGGCAATGGCGTCGCCCTTGACGAACTTCATCGCGCCGTCCATGGCGCCGTGCAGCTGGCACTCCTGCTCGAGCGCGCGGCGGCGCTCCTGCGCCTGGCCGGCGCTGATGGTGCCGGCGCGCACGTCGGCGTCGATGCTCATCTGCTTGCCCGGCATCGCATCCAGCGCAAAGCGCGCGCCCACCTCGGCGACGCGCTCCGAGCCCTTGGCGATGACGATGAACTGCACGATGGCGATGATCAGGAACACCACGCCGCCGACCACCACGTTGTTGCCGACGATCAGCTTGCCGAAGGTATCGATGATGTGGCCGGCGTCGGCGTGCAGCAGGATCAGCTTGGTCGACGCAATGTTCAGCGACAGCCGGAACAGCGTGGTGAACAGCAGCAGCGACGGGAACGTCGACAGCGACAGCGCCGACGGGATATAGGTGGCGACGATCAGCAGGGTCAGGCTCATGCCCAGATTGATCGTCAGCAGCAGATCCAGCAGGAAGGTCGGCAGCGGCAGCACGAACAGCGCGATCACGGCAAACAGCAGCAGCGTCAGCGCCAGGTCTGACTGGCGCGACGCCGCCGCCGCCATCTGCTGCAGCCCCGGCGCGCCCGCGCCGAGGCTGCGCGGGAACGCTGGGAGGTTTGCCGGGAGTTTCGCCATCGTCCTTGCCGGTGGAATCAGTGGGCGCAGTGTATGGCTGGCCCCGCACAGCGACCAGTACCGAGGATTCGTAGCGCACGCCGCACATCGCGCCTGCACCGCCCGCGCCGGGCGGTTGCCCGCGCCGGCCTACAAGGCCTCGTAGTGGACGTGGCTGCACCCCGCTGCTTATCGTTGCGTCTCGAGCAACCGAGCCGCCCAACATGTCCTTCGTCCTGCATCGCCCCGGCCGCGATCCGTCCGCCCAGGCGCCCGCCGCGGCCCTGCCCGGCAGCGCCGCGCGCGTGCTGGTGCATAGCGCGCAGGCGGCGGCACGGCTGGCCACGGCGGGGCTCGATGCCACGCCGGCGCTGCCGCATATGGAGCCTGATACCGCGCGGCTGTCCGGCTGGCTGGCCTGCCGCGCGGCCGCCGTGCCGGTGCGGGCGGGCGGGCACGACTGGCAACTGCGTTTTGTCCCCGCGGACCCGGAGATCGCGGCGCGGCCCGGTGCCGGCTATGCCTTCACCTTTGGCGCCAGCCACGGCGTGCTGCGCTGGGATGTGGCCAGCGAACGGCTGCTGCTTGCGGCGCCCGGCGCCGCCGAAGCGCTACCTGCGCTGCTGCGCTACGCGCTGATGGCAGACGGGCTGGCCGAAGCGGTGGCGGCACTGGGCCATGCCGTGCCCGACGCGTTCAGCTGGCAGCCCGATGGCGCCCGTGCGCAGGCATTGGCTGCGGCCCATGCCTTTGGCTTCGAGCTGTGGCGTGTCGCACCCCCGGCGCGGCTGCGCGGCACGCTGCAGCTGGACCAGCCCGAACGCCTCGCGGCGCTGCCCGCGGGGGTGCCCGCACAAGCGCCGGCGTGGATGGAGTGCCTGCCGGTGCCGATCGCCGTACGCATCGGCACCACGCGGCTGGCGCTGGGCGAGATGCACGGCATCGAGCCCGGCGACATCGTCGGCATCGACGACTGGCATTCGCAGGGCAGCGCGCTGGTGGTGCGCTGTACCACCGGCCGCCACGGCCCGGGCTGGACCGCGCTGGCCGAGGGCCGGCGGCTGCTGGTGCAGGCGGGCGCCGATAGTACGGACAGTACGGACGTTTCAAACGGAGCGCATATGGAAGAGCAAGACCCCGCACGACAGTCCCAGCCCATTCCCCATCCGGACGCGGCGCAGCCGCCGCTGTCGCGGCTGGACCAGCTGGAGGTGACGCTGCGCTTTGAGGTGGGCGACGTCGCGGTGCCGCTGGCCGAGCTGCGTGCGGTGGCCCCGGGCTATGTGTTCGAGCTGCCGCAGCCGCTCAAGCAGAGCGAGGTGCGCATCGTCGCCAACGGCAACCGCATCGGCACCGGCACCCTGATCGCGGTCGGCAACCGGCTGGGCGTGCGCATCACCACCTTTGCCGGCGGCGACGCATGAGCCACGGCAGGCCGCCTCTTCCCGTTCCGCCCGGGTGCATGCGATGAACAGCGGACTCTACAATCCGGTCCTGATCCTGACCATCATCCTGACGTTCGGCATTGCGCCCTTCGTCGCGCTGATGGTGACCAGCTACACCAAGCTGGTGATCGTGTTCGGCCTGCTGCGCGCCGCGCTGGGCCTGCAGCAGGTGCCGCCGAACATGGTCCTGAACGGCATCGCCATCATCCTGACCGCCTACATCATGGCGCCGATCGGCTCCGATGCCTTCGACGCCATCAAGCGCCGCGCCGACGCCAACGCCGCCTTCAACGTCAACGACGTGGTCACCGTCTACGACGCGGTCAGCGGCCCACTCAAGGAATTCCTGGTCAAGCACACCGAGGAGCGCAACCGCACCTTCTTCGTTCAGTCGGCCAAGCGCATCTGGCCCGAGGGCCGCGCCGACGACCTCAAGTCAGACGACATGATGGTGCTGATCCCCAGCTTCACGCTGTCCGAGCTGACCCGGGCGTTCCAGATCGGCTTCGTGGTCTACCTGGTATTCGTGGTGGTGGACCTGATCGTCGCCGCCATCCTGCTGGCGCTGGGCATGTCGATGGTGGCGCCGACCACGATCTCGGTGCCGTTCAAGCTGCTGCTGTTCGTGATGCTGGAGGGGTGGACGCAGCTGATCCAGGGGCTGGTGCTGTCGTATCGGTGAGGGTGGGTGAGTCGCTAGCCCTTCACCTCAAATGACTCGTGATACCTGACTACACCTGAGGGCACGTGCGGGCCCAGCGCAATGGCTTGAAAGTACTCCGCCGGAACCCCGGGTAGTACGAGCGATGACTGTGCCGAAAATCCAAAGCGGGAATAGTAGGCCGGTTCTCCGAGTACTACGCAGCCTTGCGCGCCGGACTGTCTGAGGCGATCCAGGGCCGCACGGATGAGCTGCGAGCCAACCCCAATGCCTTGCTGAGCAGGCAGCACCGATACCGGACCCAGTCCGTACCATCGCGCACTTCCGTCTGAGATTTCGATCGGGGAGATGGCGACATGCCCGACAACCTGGCCAGACAGTTCCGCGACAAGCGAGATCTCCAACTGTCCGGCCGCCCTCAGGGCCGCGATGATCAATGGTTCCGTGCCACTGGAGTGGGTGGCGACGGCGAAGGCGGCCTGTGTCACCTCGGTAATTGCGTGTGCGTCGTCCGGACGCTCGCTCCTGATCAGGAGCGCATCAGTCGTGGTCATTCAGTTTCCTAGAGTCGATACGCATGGAAGCCCAACCGAAAGGCACTGAGTCTTGTGCTGAACGCCTATCGCCTTCGCGATCCCGCTTGAGGCCTGGTACCGGACGCAGTCTCATCAGCATGGGCGGCGCCCTGCATAAAGAAATCCAGGGCTTTGCCAAGCTCGTCCTCCAGGTCCTCGTCCGGGCCGCTCAACCAGGTCATGACGGCACTCAGATACAGGAAATGCAGATAGTGCGCCAGGCGCTCGGCCGCCGTATCAGGCCGGATCTCTCCGGCCTGTTGGGCCTGTTCGATGAGCTGCACATACAAGGGAAGCATGTCCGAACTGGTCTGCTGCGCCATGCCATCGCGCACTTGCTGGAAGCGGAAGCGGATATACGGCGCCGCATACTGGCGATGGCGTTCCCACCAGTTGGCCGAGCCATGCCACAGCGTTGCCACGCGTGCGACGAAGGACTCCCGACTCAGAACGTGGTCCGCCACCGCCGCGTGCAGGTCTTGCTCGAGTTCGTTGTGCATCCAGTGCACCAGCACCGCCTCTTTGACGGGGAAGTGGTTGTAGAGCGTGCCTCTCGCCACATCCGCCTCTGCCGCGATCTGTTCCATCGTGACCGCTTCATAGCCGTCGCGTTCAAACAAGGCGTGCGCGGCGGCAGCGATGCGGTCACGCGTCTGCTTTCTTTTACGGACAATCCGATCGTCTTCGCTCATCGCAGTTGCGGCTTAATTGGACATTGTCTAGTATTGTACATTGTCCAATATCGCGAGGGGAAGTCGTTCATGCGCGCAAGGAAGGAATTTCCGACGGTGGTTATCGGCGCCGGGCTGTCAGGATTGGCCGCTGCGCTTTCGCTGTCTTGTCGTGGCATCCCGGTGATGGTTGTGGAGGCGCAGCAGAGCGCGGGCGGATGCTGTTCGACCGAAACATCCGACGGATATACCTTTAACAATGGCGCGGTATACGTGGCCGTGCCTTCGTTGCTACGTGCCGCCTTCGGGCGCCTGGGCCTGAGCTTCGATGACGAAGTCGAGCTCGTCGGTATTGCCAAGCCCCACGCGACTTTCCTGGACAATGGCACCGCCGTGCACCTTTCCACCGCGGAGCATTCGTACGTGGACGGCGCCGACCACAACCGCCGCACGCAGGCGCTGCGAGACGGGCTTGCCAGGCTCGGAGACGATTGGCGTCCGATCTACACAACCCTGGTCCGCGACGTGCTTCCGGAAGAACCGTCGCTGCTACGTACGATCGGCAAACTCTGGAGGCACCTGCCGCGAATGGGCGGGCACATAAACGGCCTGATCGCGTCCTATTTTCCAGACGGGGATCTGCAAGCTGCCGTCGCTTCGACGTTGCTCTACACGGGCCTGGCGCCCGACCGGCTCCCCGCGACACAGATCATCGGCTTGCTGGCTTTGCTGGATGAAGGCTTTCACCTGCCGCGCGGCGGCATGGGCGCCATTTGTGATGCACTGCTGCGAGCCCTGCAGGGTCGATCCGTCCCGGTACGTTTCGGTACCCGCGTCAGGGAGATCGCCGTCAGCGACGGTCGGGTGCATGGCGTTGTGCTCGCCGACGGAGAACACATCCCAGCCTCGCACATCGTCGCCACGTGTTCGGGATTGGGTGTCGTGAAGAACCTGCTGCGTGCCGCCGACGTCCCGCGAAGCCTGGCCGCAAAGGCAGATAAGGCTCCGTTGTCGCACAGAGCCATCTCCATCCAGATCGGATATTCCGGTGCTGCGGCAGCTGACGCGTTCATCGTCAACCATGTACCGGCGATGGAAAAACAAGGCGCCATGCACGTTATGAGACCCGGCGTCCCGCAATGGATTGCGTACACGCAGCCAACGCGGGTTCTGCCAGAACTGGCACCAGGAGACAGGCATATCATCGAGTTGTACGCGCCCGCCGGCGATCTTCGCTCGGTATCCGAATGGAATCCGGCATGGAGCGATTCGGCAGTGGACAGATACCTCGACGCGTTGCAGAGGCGAGTGCCCGGCATGGCCATCGAAAGGATCCGCGTGCTCGATCCGCAGGACTTTGCCCGCGAACGACAACTGTATGAAGGTGCGCTGTATGGCATTGCCCCGGGTTCGCCACCCCACCGATTCCTCCCGCACCGGACACCGATCCGCGGGCTTTATCTGGGCGGGCAAGCGACGTTCCCGGGCTATGGCGTGCCGTCGGCAATGCTGTCTGGCATACAGTCCGCGGAGTCGCTGGTTGCGGACCTGTCTCGGTCGAGCTGACTTAATTGTCCAGCGTGCGCCGGGTGGCATCAGCCAGGAAGAAGCACCCGCTCCTCCGGCGATCCACAGGGGATACATTTGAATTTTGCTTACCGGATTCGGGGGATCGGGCCGCCGCGCGGACCTATGTGTGGCATGTCCGTGAACGGATTTCGCAGGGGCATCGGCCCTCTCCCTCCACTCTTCCGCAAGCGGGAGAAGGGAGAAGACACGCTTTCAGGCTGGCAGGCGCAGCGTGGCTTGCAGGCCGCCGCCTTCACGATTGGCCAATTGCAGCGTGCCGCCCAGGGCCTGCGTCAGTTGCTGCGCGATCGCCAGCCCGAGGCCGGTGCCGCCGGTGCCGCGGTTGCGCGAGGTTTCGACGCGGTAGTACGGCTGCATCACGCGCTCCAGTTCCGCCTCCGGAATGCCTGGCCCGCGGTCCTGCACGGCGATCTGCAGCCAGCCATCGTCCTGCCGCGCCACCGCCAGCGTGACCTCCGCGCCGAACTTCAGCGCGTTGTCGATCAGGTTGGTCAGGATGCGCCGCAGTGCCTGCGGGCGTGTCAGCAGCGGCGCGCCGGCCTGGCCTTCGATGGCGATAGTATGGCCGGCGTCCAGATAGTCGCCGGCCAGGCTGTCGAGCAGCGCATCGGGATCGATGCGGGCCGGGGTCTCGGTGCCGCCCTGCAGGGTGCGCGCATAGGCCACGCCCTCGCGCACCAGGTGCTCCATCTCGCGCAGGTCTTGGTAGAGCTTCTGCTGGGTCGGCGACGCCTCCATCAGGTCCACGCGCAGTCGCATGCGCGTGATCGGCGTCTGCAGGTCGTGCGAGATCGCGGCGAGGATCTGCACGCGTTCATCCAGGTAGCCCGCAATGCGGGCCTGCATGGCATTGAACGCGGCCGCGGCATGGGCCACCTCGGTGGGCCCGGTTTCGGGCACGCGCTGCGCCTTCAGGTCCGGGCCCAGGTTCTCGGCGGCGCTGGCCAGTTGACTGAGCGGGCGCGTGACCACGCGCACCGCCAGCCAGGCACACGCCACCAGCAGCGCCAGTTGCGCCGCCAGCATCGCCAGCAGCCACGGCGATACCAGCGAACGCTTGGGCTGCACGTCGATCGTCAGCGGGTTGCCGTCGTGCAGCCGCAGGTGTACCTGGAAGCCGCCCCCCGGCTGGGCGCTGGCCGAGACGGGATAGCGGCCCTGCAGCGCCTCGGCGATGGTGTCGACGGCCCTGCGCGCCATGGGCGCGCGCGGCGGCTCGCCCGGGGTGCCGGCATCGAGGCGGTAGCTGTAATTGTCGCGCCGCACGCGTTCCAGCCAGGCGGCGCGCTGGTCCGCCGGCAGCATGTCGAGCATCGCCACGGAGCTGGCCACGTCGCGCTCCAGGTTGCCCAGCATCAGCCGGTCGGCCACGTTCTTGCGCTCCATCATCACCAGGCTGTACGACAGGCTCTGCGCCAGCACCAGCCCGACCAGCAGGATCACCATCAGCCGCGCGAACAGCGTACGCGGCCATGCCAGCCTCTTGCGCGCGCGCCCGCTCATGCGCGCTCCTCGCGGATTTCGACGGCGGCGCTGAAGACATAGCCACCGTTGCGCACGGTCTTGATGTAGCGCGGCTCGCGCGCATCGTCGCGCAGGCGCTGGCGCAGGCGGCTCACCAGCAGGTCGATCGAGCGCTCGAAGAGTTCGGCGTCGCGGCCCTGGGTCAGGTTCAGCAACTGGTCGCGCGTCAGCACCCGCTGCGGGTGGTCGACGAAGACGCGCAGCAGCCGGTACTCCGCGCCGCTGAGCGCGACGATTACGTCCTGCTCGTCGATCAGGTGGCGGGCGTTGGTGTCCAGCCGCCATGGGCCGAACGCCAGCACGCTGGCCGCCTCGGTGACCTGCAGGTTGGGCGGCAGCATGCGCGTGCGCCGCAGCACCGAACGGATCCGCGCCAGCAGTTCGCGCGCGGCGAAGGGCTTGACCAGGTAGTCGTCGGCGCCCATCTCCAGCCCCAGGATCCGGTCGGCTTCCTCGTTGCGCGCGGTCAGCATCAACACCGGCAGGTTGCGCCGCTCGCCCGCGCGCAGGTCGCGGCACAGCGCCAGCCCGTCTTCGCCGGGCAGCATCAGGTCCAGCACCACCAGGTCGACCGAGCCCTTGTCCAGCGCCGCGCGCATCTCGCGCCCGTTGGCGGCCAGGGACACGCGCATGCCGCTGCGCTCGAGGTAGGCGGCAACCAGTTCGCGGATTTCGCGGTCGTCGTCGACGATAAGGATATGGTCCTGCGGGGTCATGGCGGGTCCCGGAAACAAAGAAAAGAAGCAGAAAAGGCGCAGCGGCCGGCTGCGGCACGGCAGGCCGTCGCCTGCCCTGGTGCCGCCATTATGGGGCGCTGGCGGCGCGCTTTGTATCGCTGTGTATCCGGCCCGGCGCCGGACAAGAAACATTGCACAGCGGACCGGACCTGGAAACAACGTGGATACGCCGGCGCGATGCAATGCCGTCATCGCCAATCCGGGAGTCCACCGCCATGATCGATGCCTACCTTGCCTTTGCCGCCGGCGTGCTGACGATTGCGTCGCCGTGCGTGCTGCCCGTGCTGCCCATGCTGCTGGGCGCTTCGCTGGGCCAAACCAGCCGCCTGCGCCCGCTGGCGATCGCGCTGGGTTTCGTTTCCGCCTTTTCTGCGTTGGGCATCGTCTTCGGCGCGCTCTCCAGCGCCTTCAGCGACGCGCCGGGGGTGGTGCGCAACGTGGCCATCGCCGTCCTGCTCGCCGCCGGCCTGGCCCGGCTGTGGCCGGCCGGCTTCGGGCGCCTCACGGCACCGTTTGCCGCGCCCTTTGCTGCGCTCACCGACCGCGCCGCCGGCGCCGGCAGCCGCGCCGGCAACGGCCTGGCCGGTGGCTTCGTGCTGGGCATGACGCTGGGCGCGGTATGGACGCCCTGCGCCGGCCCGGTGCTGGCCTCGATCCTGGCGCTGGTGGCCAAGGTGCAGGACCTGCACCGCGCCGCCGGGCTGCTGGCCCTGTTTGCCGCCGGCGCCGCCGTGCCGATGCTGGGCATCGCCTACGGGGGCCAGTTCGCCACCACTCATGTGCGCAGGCTGGCACGCCATACGCCGCGGCTGCAGCAGGCCTTCGGCGTGCTGGTGGTAGCGACCGCCATCGCCATGTACTTCCAGTACGACACGCTTGCCGTCGCCTGGCTGACCTCGCTTTTCCCCGCAACCCAACCTGGAGCCTGAACCATGCCCCGCATCCTTCGCACACTGTTCGCCGCGGCCGCCTTTGCCGTCGCCCCGCTCGCCATCCAGTCCGCCGCCGCCGCGCCTGCCGCACCCACCGATTACGGCAAGGCGCCTGAATTCACCGGTATCGGCAAATGGCTGAATTCCGAACCGCTGACCGTTGCCGGCCTGCGCGGCAAGGTCGTGCTGGTCGACTTCTGGACCTACAGCTGCATCAACTGCATCAACACCCTGCCCCATGTGCGCAAGTGGTACGACAAATACCGCGACCAGGGCCTGGTCGTGGTGGGCGTCCACACGCCGGAGTATGCGTTCGAGCGCTCCACCGGCAATGTCCAGGCCGCGCTCAAGCGTTTCGACATCCGCTACCCGGTGGCGCAGGACAACGCCTATGCCACCTGGAACGCCTGGCGCAACCAGTACTGGCCCGCCCTGTACCTGGTCGATGCCGACGGCAACGTGGTCTACAAGCACTTCGGCGAAGGCCAGTACGCCGAGACCGAGGCGGCGATCCAGAAGGCCCTGTCGCAGCGCCGCTGACGGGTGCGAAGCCGCCCTGGAGGCGGCTCTCGGGGCGCCCGCCTTGTCTTCCCGCGCATGGGAGTTGATACAAATTGTATGCAATCTTTGTATCACGGTTCGCTGATCCCTGTTATTCTTGCACGCCTGTTGAGGCGGGATGCAGTGCCTGCCCGCCTCGCTCGCGGAACAGCCGCCTCTGGCCCGCGAGCGTGCACGAGGGCGCCAGGTCCCCAGCCCGGCGCCAGAAGAACAAGACAGCCCGCAACATCCGGGCAGACGACAGGAGACTCGAATGGCGCCCTTGCTATTCCAGGTGGAAGACCGCCCCCCACGGTTGACGACGTTCTTGCTTGCGCTCCAGCACCTGCTGGCCGCGCTGGGCGGCATCATTGCGGTGCCGCTGGTCATCGGCGGCGCATTGCGCCTGCCCTCCGACCAGGTGGTGGCGCTGGTCAATGCCGCCCTGCTGGGCTCGGGCATCGTCACCATCATCCAGTGCAAGGGCGTGGGCCCGGTCGGCATCCGCATGCCGTGCGTGATGGGGACCAGCTTTGCCTTTGTCGGCGCGGCCATCAGCGTGGGTGTGGAGCACGGCGTGGCCGGCATCCTGGGCTCGGCGCTGGCGGGCTCGCTGGTGATGATCCTGGGTAGCTTCTTCATGCCGGCGATCCGCAAACTGTTCCCGCATACCGTCACCAGCGTGGTCGTGACCATGATCGGCCTGTCGCTGATCCCCGTGGCCATCGACTGGGCCGCCGGCGGCCAGGGCAGCAGCCGCTACGGCGCCCCGGGCAACCTGGCGATTGCCGTCGCCGTGCTGGCACTGGTGGTAGCGGTGGTGCAGTGGGGCAAGGGCATGCTGTCGGCCTCGGCCATCGTGGTCGGCATTGCCGGCGGCTACCTGCTGTGCCTGGCGCTGGGCCTGGTCGACTTTACCCAGTTCCACCAGGCGCCGGTGTTCGCGGTGCCGCAGCCGCTGCACTTCGGCATGTCGTTCCCGATCTCCGGCATCGTCGCCATGTCGATCGCCTTCCTGGTCACCATCGTCGAATCGACCGGTACGTTCATGGCGCTGGGCTCGGCCACGCAGCGCCCGGTGTCCGGCAAATGCCTGTCGCGCGGGATCCTGTGCGATGGCTTTGGCTCGGCCTTCGCCGCGCTGGTGTGCAGCCCGCCGCTGTCCACCTTCGCGCAGAACGTGGGCGTGGTGTCTCTGACCGGGGTGGCCAGCCGCCATGTGGTGGCGCTGACCGGCGTGATGCTGCTGCTGGCCGGGCTGTTCCCGGTGCTGGGCGCGCTGGTGGTGACGATCCCGCAGCCGGTGCTGGGCGGTGCTGGCCTGATGATGTTCGCGATGATCGTTTCCGGCGGCATCCAGATGCTGAGCACGGTACGCTTCACGCAGCGCAATACGCTGATCGTCGCGGTGTCGATCGGCTGCGGCCTCGCCGTGACCTTCCGCCCGGAACTGCTGGCGAAGCTGCCCGCCTTTGTCCACGAGGTGTTCGGCTCCGGCATCACGGTGGGCTCGCTGTCGGCGGTGATCCTGAACCTGCTGCTGCCCGGCGGCAAGGAAGCCGCCGCCGACGAAGCCGGCCACGGCACGGTCGGCGAGGCGGCCTGAACCCCAATACCCATCGCGCCGGCTGCGCTATTCCGCGCCGGCGGCCATCGATGGCTTCAGCAGCGGGTAGGGATTGATCGCCCCGCGCGCCGTGTAGATGCCGTAATGCAGGTGTGGCGGCGTGCCCCGCGCATTGCCGCTGGTTCCGACATACCCGAGCACGGTGCCGGCCGAGATGATGTCGCCGGCGCGTACGCCGGCGTACCGGTCCAGATGGGCGTAGTAGTGCAGCTGGCGCCCCGGCCCCATCACCCACACCACGTTTCCGCCCAGATTGTTGGTGCCGACGCGCGTGACGATGCCTTCGGTGGCCGACACCACTTCCCGGCCGCGCGGCGCGAAGATGTCGATGCCCTCGTGCCTGCGCCCGCCGGAGCGCGCCCCATGCCAGGTATCGCGCAGCGCTTGCGAAGCCACGCCGGCGACCGGCACCGGCAGCGCCGCCGGCTCGGGCCGGGCGGACAGGCGGGCCGCGTAGATGGCGCGCTCCAGCGGCGGCTGCAGCCATGGCCAGGCCAGCCAGCCCAGGCCGATCCAGAACGCCAGCCACGCCAGCCGGCGGACCAGCGCAAGCAAAAGGGGAACGGGACGCGATGCAGCCATATGCCTTCGACGGCAGCCTGTCGCGCGAATTCCCCGTCCAAGCCACCTTAACGGGCCGTACGCGCCACTTCTGACTGCCATGCGGACCGAACCATCGGCGCCGCGGCCGGTCATAACGGGACCGTTTTCATTGCAACAGGAGAACCCATGGACTGTCCGGTGTGCCCGCAAACCCAGCTCGTGATGTCCGAACGCCAGGGCATCGAAATCGATTACTGCCCCAAGTGCCGCGGCGTCTGGCTGGACCGGGGCGAACTCGACAAGATCCTGGAGCGCTCGGCAGCGGCCCCCACGCAGCAGGCCACGATGTACCAACCGCCACAGCAGCAGGCCCCCATGCACAGCGCGCCGCCCCAGCAGGGCTCCCAGCGCGGCTATGGTGACCGCGACCGCTACTACGAGCGCGAGCAGAAGCACTATCGGAAAAAGAGCATCTGGCACGAGCTGTTCGACTAAGCCGGCCAACGATTGAGAGAAAGGGCGACCACGGTCGCCCTTTCCACGTTGACGTCCCGCTACAGCCCTGCCGCGAGCCCGTCGCCGCGCGGATCGGCCGCACCATACATGACCCCCGTCACCGGGTCGATCAGGATGGCGCCGGCATGTCCCATGGTGTCGGTAAAGCCCTGCACCCGCTTGACCGGATGCCCGCGCCGCGCCAGTTCGGCGGTCACCGCTTCCGGCACGCGGCCCTCGATCTTGAGGTCGTTCGACGACACGCCCCAGTTGCGCCCATAGAGCAGGCGCGGCGCATTGACCGCGTCCTGCGGCGACATGCCGAAATCGACGATGCGCGTCACCAGCGCCGCCTGCGTTTGCGGCTGCCCTTCGCCGCCCATGGTGCCGTAGACCAGGAACGGCTTGCCGTCCTTCAGCAGCAGTGCCGGGTTCAGCGTATGGAAGGTGCGCTTGCCCGGCGCCAGGTGGTTCACATGCGCGGGATCGAGCGAGAAAAACGCACCGCGGTTCTGCAGCAGCACACCGGTGCCCTTGGGCACGATGGCCGAGCCGAAGTCGTGGTACACGCTCTGGATCATCGACACCACGTTGCCGTCCTTGTCGGCGGTGCCGAACCACACTGTATCGCCGTGCGGATCCATCGGCTTCACGTCAGCGCCGGCGCGCAGCATGCTGATGCGCCCCGACTGGGCCTGCCCGTGCCGCGACGACAGCAGCCGGTCCAGCGGGATCTGCACGAAGTCCGGGTCGGCGAGGTAGCGGTCGCGATCGGCAAAGGCCTGCTTGGTGGCCTCCACCAGCACGTGGTAGTAGTCCGCGGTTCCCTCGCCCAGCGCGCGCACGTCGCGCTTGTCCAGAATGTTCAGGATCTCCAGCGAGGCAAAGCCTTGCGTGTTGGGCGGTACGTTGACGGCCTGGTAGCCGCGGTAGTTGACCGTGATCGGCCGGACCCAGTCGGCGCGGTGGCGGGCAAAGTCAGCCTGCGTCAGCACGCCGCCGTGCGCCTGCAGGTCGGCCACGATCTTGCGCGCGATCTCGCCCTGGTAGAACGCAGCGGCGCCGCCCGACGCGATCTGCCGCAGCGTGCCAGCCAGGTCGGGCTGGCGCAGCGTTTCCCCGACCCCGTAGGCCGACCCGTCCGGCTTCAGGAAGGTCTGGCGAAACCCTTCAAAGCGCTGCAAGGCGCGAAATTCCGTGTCGGCCGGGTCGAGATTGACGCGGCTCCACGACGCCAGCGACGCCGACACCGGAAATCCGCCATCGGCATAGCGGATGGCATCGGCCATCAGCTCCGGCCATGGCAGGCTGCGCCCCATGCCGTGGCGCGCGTACTGGTAGGCGGCCTCCCAGCCGGCGACGGTACCCGGCACGGTGATGGCCGACAGGTAACCGCGCGCGGGAATCCGCTCCAGCCCTTTGCCTCGGTAAAGCGCAATGGTCGCGTGCTCGCCGGCACGGCCGCTGGCATTGAGCGCGCGCACTTCGCGCGTACGGGCGTTGTAGATCAGCCAAAAGGCGTCGCCGCCGATGGAGTTCATGTGCGGGTACACCACCGCGATGGTCGAAGCGACCGCGATGGCGGCATCGACCGCATTGCCGCCGCGCTCGAGCACGCGCAGCCCCGCCTGCGTCGCCAGGCGGTTCGATGAGGTCACCATGCCGCCGGTGGCCATCGGGTTGACACAGGCCGAAGGCGTGTCGCAGTACTTGCCGCCCCCCCTCGACGGCCCATGCCGGCGCGGCGGCCAGCGTCAATGCCGACCATATGCCGGCCAGGCGCAAAGCGGTGAGGAATCTTGTGCGGTGCATCGCAGGCTCCCTGGGTAACACAGCGAAGTTGCATGCCGGAGCGGACGCAACCGGCACGAGCGGTAGAGCGGATTGCCCGGATTGTCTTGCGGGGCGAGCGCAAGTTAGCCTGCGCCAGACAATCTGGCTAACGGCAAAGTCGCGTGCGGTGTCGGCAATCGGACATGAGCGGACCTCCGCCGCCGCGCTGCCCGTGCCGCCCGCGATCGCCCACCACTACCACCGGACCACGCATGCCTGCCCATGACCCCGCCCTGCGCGCGCTCGCGCGGCTGCCCCGCCCGCTGTACGGCCACATCGAAGCCCTGCCCAACCGCGTGCTGGGCTACCGCCACCGGCATCCCTGGTGCCAGTTCGCCTATGCCCTCCAGGGCGTGCTGGAGGTATGGACCGACCGCGGGCGCTTTGTCGCGCCGCCGCAGTGGGCGGTGTGGATTCCGGCCGGCGTGGCGCACCGCGTGCGCTGCGCCACGGGCACGCGCATCCGTAGCCTCTACCTGGACAACAGCGTCTGTGCGGCAGCGCGGTCCCGTTGCCGGGTGCTGACGGTCAGCCCGCTGCTGCGGGAGCTGATTCGCGCCTTCAGCCACCTGCCGGCCGAATACGACGAGCGCGGCGCCGACGGGCGCCTGGCACGCGTGCTGCTGGACCAGCTTGGCGCCGCGCCCGAAGTGGAATTCATGCTGCCGCTGCCGGCCGATCCCCGCGTGCGCCTGGTGTGCAATGGCCTGCAGCGCCATGCCGACCGCGATACCAGCCTGGCGGCGTGGAGCATGCGGCTGGCGATCTCGGGCAAGACCCTGACGCGGCTGTTCGTGCGCGAGACCGGGCTGACCTTCCGCGCCTGGCGCCAGCGGCTGCGCCTGCTCGATGCCGTGCCGCGGCTGGAACGCGGCGAAGCCGTGACCGAGGTCGCGCTGGATTGCGGCTATGAGTCGCTGTCGGCGTTTATCGCGGCATTCCGGCGGCTCTACAACATGACCCCGGGCGAACTGTCGCGCGCCAACCGCATCCTGCCGGCAGGCGGTTAGCCCACGGCCGTCAGCCCCGCTTGCGATGCCGCGCCGCTTCCGCCGCGGCATCGCGCAAAGCCGGCGGCAGCGCGCGCAGCTCGGCCACGAAAAAGGCCCGCTCCGCCGGGCGCAGCGCAGGCAACTGCCCCGCAAGCCGTTCCACCGCGGCGCAGGCGGCGGCGGTGGCGCCCTGCTCATGGGTCAGGTACCAGGCCGATTCCAGCAGCAGGTTGGCCAGCTGCAGCGGCGCCAGCCTGACGTGGCCGGCGTCGTGGTCTTCCAGCGCAAAGGCGGCCACGGCCGACCAGCGCACGAAGCCCCTGGCCGGTGCAAACGGCGCATGGAACGGCCGCAGCGCGTCGACCGCGTCCGCCACGGAAAGCGGGCGCTGGCGGCGGAACATGGCCATGCTGTCGCTGGCGGTGGCCGGGCGGTCCAGCGGCGGCGCATCGGGCCCGCAGCTGCCGCGCGCGATGCGCAGCAGGAAGATCGCATTCCACGCCGTGCCGCCGCCGACGCCAAAACGGTCGCAGATCCATTCCGACAGCCCGAGCCAGCGCATTGCCTGCCGCTGCACGGCGCTGGCCGACAGGCTGCGCCCGGCATCGATCAGCCCATGGCGCCAGAACAACCACAGGCTCAGCCCGATATTGGCCGCGGCATGCTGTACGGCATCGACAGAATCGGCTTCGTAGGCGGCCTGCAGCGCGCCCGAGAACGCGTCCAGCGCGCGCTGCGCCGCCGTCGCTGCGCCCGCCTGCGCGGGGCGCATGGCGTCGGCCTTGTGCAGCAGCGCTTCGAGGTTCAGCACCTCGAAGCGCACGCGCGGGTTGTAGCGCACCACCAGACGCAGCTCCGCATCGGCGTGCAGGTGATCCAGCCCGGCGCGCGCGCCCTCGCCGTCGCCGCGCGTATAGCGCTCCCAGGCGCGCACCACCTGTGCCATGGCCTGGAAGGCCGGCGTTGCCGCGCCCGCGTCGGCTGCCTGCGCGAGCCGGTCGAAGCGCCGCAGCGCGGCGCGGCTCTGGTCCAGGCGCCCGCAGCGGCGCCAGGCCTGGCTTTCCTTCAGCAAGGACAAGGCCTGCTGGAAGCCGTCGCCGGCCAGCCGGCGCGCCGCGCCGAAGGACTCGGCCACGGCAAAGCCGTGGACGCCCGCATGGCCGTCCTGCGCGCTGCGCATGGCTTGCGTCAGTTCGCTCCAGAAGGCCATGTCGCGCATCACGTAGCCGGTGCCATCCGCCTGCCCCGGCGGCATGGGCTGCGCGCCGGCATGGAAACCGAAATGCCGCGCCAGCGCAACCGGGCCCAGCGTGCGCCCGTTGGCGACGAAGCGCAGCCGGCGCGCGCTGGCCGCGGCCAGCCAGAACGGCCCGCGGCTGCGCTGTGCCGGGTTGGCCGCGGCCGGATCGCGCGCACGGTCGGCGCCCCACCCCACCACGATGCCCCAGCGCGCGAAGTCCGCAAACGCGCGCGACACCAGCATGCGCAGATTGGCCGCCGCGGGGAACGCGCTGCGTACCGCGGCGGCAGGGACCACGCCCTCGCCGCTGCGGTGCGCGTGCCAGGCCCGCGCGAGCAGCCAGACAGACTGGTAGCGCGCGGGTTGGCCGTCGACCTGGTAGGGGCTCGACACATCGATATGGATGGGGGCAGGCGCAGCGGGCATCAATCTGGAAGGCAGCATCAGTGGCGACGCCCGCCATGTTACGCAAGTTACAGGGCACGCGGTTGGCGCTGCGCAAGCCCTCTCCTATGCTGCGCATCACGGTCCGGGCCCGGATTGTCATTCCCTCAACTTCCCACGCACAACCATGAACAATCGTCTTGCCCGTCTGCTGGCGCCGGTGGCCTTCGGCCTCGGCCTGCTTGCCGCGCACCTGCCCGCGCTGGCCGCGCCAAAGGAAGCGCCACTCGACGCCGCGGCACTGTTCCGCCAGGCCGAGACCACCGGCACCATGGTGATCTACGACCTGCGGCGCGACCGCATGCTGACCTACAACCCGGCGCGCGCCGCCACGCCGTACTCGCCGGCATCGACCTTCAAGATCATGAATTCCCTGATCGGCCTCGAGACCGGCGCGGTGGCCGACGTCGACCACGACAAGCTGCCGTGGGACGGCAAGGTCTGGCTGGTCGGCGGCAAGGCCGTGCTGCCCGAGACGTGCAACGCCGACGTGCCGCTGCGCGTGGCCCTGCCCAATTCCTGCGTCCCGGCCTACCAGGCGCTGGCGCGCCGGGTCGGCAGCGCGGCCTACCAGCGCTATCTGACCGCGTCGCACTATGGCAACGCCGACAGCTCCGGTCCGGTCGACCTCTTCTGGCTGAACGGCAAGCTGCAGATCACCGCCTACCAGCAGATCGATTTCCTGAAGGGCCTGGTGCAGCGCACGCTGCCGTTCTCGCCCGCCACCTTCAGCGCCGTGGACGACATCACCGTGCTGGAGCGCACCGCCAATTACACCCTGCACGGCAAGACCGGCTGGGCCAACTCGGCCCAACCGGCGGTGGGCTGGCTGGTTGGCTGGGTCGAGCGCGGCAATGACGACTACCTGTTCGCGCTCAATCTGGACCTGCTGCGGCCGGAGCATGCCAAGGCGCGCATGGAGATTGCGCGCGCGGCGCTGCGCAAGGCGGGGGCGTTGCCGGAGTGAGGCCGCGCGGCACCGGCCGGCAGCCGTACCCGGTGCCCGCGCCTCACGTCATGCGGGCCGGGCGGTTACCCATCGCCTGGGCCTGCGCCTCAGAACTCGGCGTGAAACCGAACGCCATAGAACTTCGCCGGCCCACGATCCCGGTTGTAGCCCGGATTGCGGATGTACTGGAAGTTCGGGCTGATGCTGAAGTACTTGAGCAACGCGAGGCTGTAATAAACCTCCAGCACTTGCTCAGGCCCGTAGCGCAGCGCGCCGTCGCCGAGAAATGCGCCCAGGCCGCCGGCAGCGAGGTAATCCCGGTGCGGGGATCGCAGCATGTTCACGGCCATTGCCACGCCCAGTTCGTCATTGGGACGCCCCCAGGACGCGCCTTTCAGCGTGCCGCCGCCGGCGACCTGCTTTCCGATTTCGGTAAACGCGTAGGTTTCCGTCTTGTCGTCCGACATATTGGCGCGGAAGAACACCCCCAGCGAATCATTGATCTCCTGCAGCAGCGTCATGCCTACGCCCACCTTGGCATGTTCGGCGCGCACGTCGGCAACGTCGGGCGTCACGTTGTTGGCCTGCCCGAATGCGATGGCATCGCTGAACTTGCCCATCTTCGCCTTGTTGCGCCAGAGCAGCAGGCGCGCCGCGCCGGGACGGCCAGCCAGGTGATAGCGCTTCTCGAGCTCGACGATATCGCCGTAGTGCTCGAACATCCGTGTGTCGAGCTTCAGCCCGTTGGATTCCAGCGGTTGCAGGAAATGGCCAAAACGCACCGACCAGCCATCGCCCACGTATTCCAGGGACACGCCCCAGTTGTAGCCGCGCGCGTCGGCGGGATAGTCGAACGAGCCATGCGTCAGCGATGACCAGTTCAGGAACTGCGTGCGCGGATCGGAGCCGTAGGGGTTCAGGTCGAAAACGTCGAGCACGCTGAAGTTGCCCGCGGTCAGCACAACGCGGTGCTTGTCCACGGTTCGCGCAAACTGGTTGAAGTCGGCCTCTAGCGTCTCTTCGCCGCCACCCAGCCCCCAGGTCTGGCGCACAAAGGCCCGGGCACGGTAAAACGTGGGACTGGTGCCCGACGACTTGGCCAGTTCCCCGTTGGGCAATCCTCCCAGGCCGTGCAGGCCTGAGAACGGCACGCCCTGCGAGACCTCGGGATTGAAATGGAACTCCGCGCCGTGCCACAGGCGCAGGCCGAGATCAAGCGTGCTGGTGAACGAATAGCTTTTGGCCCGTTCCGTGCCGAGGCTGTTCTCGCCCGAATAGGCCGCGCCGAACGATGGCTTGCGCTGCCAGACGTAGGTGGCCTGCCCGTGGAAGGCAAGGCGGTCCTCCGTCGGATCCGGCACGGTGTCTACGGCAGTTGCACTGGAACCCGGCTGGCTGTCACCGGCGTTCTGCGCCTGTGCCGGTGCGAGGCCAATGCCCAGCAGCGCCAAAGCCAGCGCAGCGGCGGCGCGCTGCGACCATGCGCCCTTCAAGAGGGAGAGGACAAGAACAACAAAAGGGAAATGCGTAACGAACGACACGAGACCTCCCTCACGCGCTTCCATGGCGAGTGTAGGCTCGGGGCGACGGCTCGCGAAGGCAAAGCGTGGGCGCGAAAGAGCATGCGCGCCCGCCTTCCCGGCAGATCGCTGACAAGGACAATCGGGAGTGGCCACACAGGAACTGCATGGTTGCCACTACCCGCCGCTAACGGCCAGGCAGTGGCGAGATGTCGCCTTGACTGACTAGCCGTTCATTGATCGGCGTGATGCCGACAAGAACAACAGTCCATGGGGAGAACCCTTAGTGATTGACGGGCGGAGGATACCAGAAGGCTTCATCGGCCCACAAACGGTTTTTCCGGCATGCCGGCCGCTCGCGGTATTTCTGCTACACGGCCCGTCCGCCAGGCAAACAAAAGCCACCTCCGCGGCGCCATGGCGTTCAGTTACGGTATCAGACACTACCGTCATTCCCGCGCAGGCGGGAATCCAGCGTCTTGAAGTCAATGGGTTCCCGCCTGCGCGGGAACGACTGTGGTCAAGTGCGGCCCAGCCAGTCCTCAGGACCCCGCCTTGTAATTCGTATCCTTGACGATCTTCGCCCACCTTGCCGCGTCCTCGGCAATGATGGCGGCGAACTGCTCGGGGGTGCCGCCCACTACCTCGTAGTCGATCGCGGCCAGCCGTTGCCTGATGTCGGGCTGCGCCAGGATCCGGTTCATCTCCTGGTTCAGCCGCGTGACGATCTCCTTTGGCGTGCCGGCCGGGGCCAGCAGGCCGGCCCACGAGTTGAACGCCATGCCGTCGAAACCGGCTTCCTGCATGGTCGGCACGTCAGGCAGCGCAGGGGAGCGTTTGGGCGCGAACACCGCCAGCGGACGCAGCTTGCCGGCCTTGATCATCGCCATGCCGTTGAACGGGTCGATGGTCATGTCGACCTCGCCCGAGACCACCGCCTGCATTTGCGGGCCGGTGCCGCGGTACGAAACGCTGACCACGTCGGGCGTGCCCGCCGCGCTCTTGAAGGTGGCGCCGATCAGCTCGATCATGCTGCTGCCGGCCGACAGGCTCAGCGGCCGGGACTTTGCCTTGGCCAGCGCGACGAATTCCTGCACGGTCCTGGCAGGCACCGAGGGGTGCACCACCATCACGAAGCCGATATTGCTGATCTGCGAGATCGGCGCGAAGCTCTTCAGCGGCTCATAGCCGGCCTTGTACAGCACCGGGCTGAGCGTCTGCGCGCCGGCGGTATTGAGCAGCAGCGTATAGCCGTCCGGCGCCGCGCGCGCCACCACGTCGGTGCCGATGATGCCGTTGGCGCCGGGACGGTTTTCCACCACCACCGATTGCTTCAGCGCCTCGCCCAGCTTCTGCGAAATCAGCCGCGCCACCACGTCGGTGGCGCCGCCGGGGGCGAACGGCACCACCATGCGGATCGGCTTGCTGGGATAGGTGTCGCTCCAGGCCAGCGCGGGCATCGCGCTCAGCACGGCGGCGCACAGCATCAGGCGGCGGCGCGGATTGGGTTGCATCGGGTTGTCTCCTGGATGGATGGCGATGGTCGGAAGCGGTGCCGGCATCCAGGCCGGCCCTACCATTATTCATATTTATGAATTTTATTTTACGCACATAAACTTTACCGTCAATTCAGGGTATGTGCGGACAGACGACGAACCCCGTCCAAAAAGGCCCCGGGGACGCTGTGCCGATGGCACATGCCTTGCATTCCATCAAAGTTCGAGACTGGGGAGCGTAGCGCCCGGCGCTGGAGTCTGGCTTGCGCAGGTGCTTCCGGATCGGTGGCATCGCGCTCGATCGGCGCAATCCACTGGAGACAAACGATGGCAAACGACAAGCGGCCGCAAGGCAACCCGAGCCCGGATCGATGGGATCCGGACGCGCTCGGGCAGGCACTGCGCGGGCTGGACTATCCCGCGACGCGTGGCGCGTTGATTTCGACCGCACGCGACAACGCCGCGGACGACGCGATCGTGGATGCCCTGATGGGCATACCCGAACAAAACTACCGCAATGCCGCGGAGGTGTCCGAAGCCGTGGCGCGGCAACTGGGCGCCTAGCAGCCACCGCCCGACACCGGGGCCTGTGCCCCGGATGTCAGCGTCGGTCGCTGTACAGCGGATCCAGATCGTCCCGGAACAGCTTGCGCAGCGGCATGGGGTACTGGAACGCCAGCACGGGTTCCAGCGCGTCCTGCAGGTCCCGGAACACCTCGAACAGGCGCCGCCTGCCGACACTGTCCCGGCCGAAGACATAGACGTAGGCACTGCCCCGCCACGCCAGCGTGGCGGCCCCGAACGGCGGCCCCACGTCGGCGAGCCGGCAATAGCGCGAACACAGCGCCAGGGCATGCTTTTCCGGCCCGGTCGGCTCGTGGTCCAGGTCCGTTACAAACGGCGCTTGCAGCACCGGTCCAAGCGATAAAGGGTGACCCTTGGGGTATGCCGGCGCAAGGCTGTGGTCTGGCGACTGGTGGACAGGCACGGTCTCGCTCCTCCTCTTGTTGTTCTCGTCCTCGCACCGCCGCATTGGGCGAACTTCACCGTCTTGGCGGTGTCCCGGGTTGCCGGCATGGCCTGCCGGCATGGCATTTCCTGTGTGTCCCGGTCAGGCGTGCCCCCCGGCGCGCCGGACCGCGATGAATCAATAAATAGGAATGATTCGCACCTTCATGTTGTTTTGGCATCCCCAAAAAACAAAGCGCCCGCCGGGGCTGACCTGGCGGGCGGGGACGGTCTGAATGACAACGCATTCGGACAGGGCCGATCATGCCCAGTTATGCGTTCGCGGGCATATCCCTCTAAAGCAGTAACGCTGCGACACGCCGTATGCGACGGCCCTGTCGATCAAGTCCGCTGCGGGACCGCTCAGGCCGCCGCGGCGTGCGCCAGCGTCGGATAGTCGGTCAGGCCTTGCGCACCGCCGCCGAACAGCGTCTCGCGCTGGTGCTGTGCCAGCGGCGCGCCGACGCGCAGGCGCTCGGGCAGGTCCGGATTGGCCACGAACGGACGGCCGAACGCGATCAGGTCCGCCCAGCCCGCGGCGACGGCTTCGCGCGCACGCTCCGCGGTGTACTTGCCGGCATAGATCAACACGCCCGGGAACGCCTCGCGCAACGTTTGCTTGAACGCCACCGGCATCAGCGGCGCGTCGTCCCAGTCCGCTTCCGCGATGTGCAGATAGCCCACGCCGAGCCGGGACAGCAGCTTCGCAGCGCCCAGATACGTGGTTTCCGGATCGTCGTCGACGCAACCGTTGAGCGTGGTCAGCGGCGCCAGGCGGATGCCGACGCGCGATGCGTCGCCGGTTCCCTCGATCAGGGCCTGCGTGACTTCGCCAAGGAAGCGCAGCCGGTTCTCCAGCGAACCGCCGTATTGATCCGTGCGCGTGTTGGCGCCCGAGTCGATGAACTGGTTCACCAGGTAGCCGTTCGCGCCGTGCAGCTCGACGCCGTCGAAGCCGGCCGCGATCGCATTGCGCGCCGCGTCGCGGTACTGGTCGACGGTCTCGCGGATCTCGTCCACCGTCAGGGCACGGGGCACCGAGGCCTGGACGAAACCGGGAGTGCTGCCGTCCTCCCCGGCAATGAAGACATTGACGCCCTGCGCCTGGATCGGCGACGAGGACACCGGTTGCCGGCCGCCCAGCAGGCTGGTGTGGCTGAGCCGGCCGACGTGCCAGAGCTGCGCGAAGATGCGGCCGCCGGCAGCGTGGACCGCGCCGGTCACCTTGCGCCATCCGGCCACCTGCGCCGGCGTGTGGATGCCCGGGGTCCAGGCGTAGCCCTTGCCCAGCGGGGCGACATAGGTGCCCTCGCTGACGATCAGGCCGGCGCCGGCACGCTGTGCGTAGTAGGCGGCCATCAGGTCGTTGGCTTCGTCGCCGGGCTGGCTTGCGCGCGAGCGCGTCATCGGCGGCATGACGATGCGGTTCGGCAGCGTCAGGCCACCCAGTTGCAGCGGTTGAAACAGCGGATCGTTGCTCATGGTGCTTGTCCTGTCAGGTCATCGGGAATTTCGGCTCGTCAGGTCATCAGTCCCATTGCGGCGCCAGGCCGTCCGGGCTGACCTCGCGGCCATTGCGTTCCAGCGCGGCGATCTGCGCCATGTCGTCGTCGCTCAGCCGCAGGTCCTGCGCGAGCAGATTGCTGGCCAGGTTCTCGCGCTTCGTCGACGACGGAATGACGGCGTACCCCAGCTGCAGCGCCCAGGCCAGCACGACCTGGGCCGGCGTGGCCTGGTGCCGCTGCGCGATCGCGCCGATCACCGCATCCCCGAGCACCTTGCCGTACGCCAGCGTCATGTACGACGTCACATGGATGCCTTCGCGCTGCAGGAACGCCACCAGCTCGCGGTTCTGCAGGTATGGGCTCAGCTCGATCTGGTTGGTCGCGATCGCATCCTTGCCGACCGCGGCGATGGCCTGGCGGGTCAGCGCGATGTTGAAGTTGGAGATGCCGATCTGCCGCGTCAGGCCCTTTTCCTTCGCCTGCGCCAGCGCGGTCATGAAAGTCTCCAGCGGCACGCCGTTGCCGGGCGCCGGCCAGTGGATCAGGGTCAGGTCGGCATAGTCGGTGCGCAGCCTGGCCAGGCTCTGCTCGAGGCTCGGCACAAGCTTGTCGGCCGCGTAGTTGTCGACCCATATCTTGGTGGTCAGGAACAGCTCGTCGCGGCGCACGCCCGACGCAGCGACGGCCTCGCCGATCTCGGCTTCGTTGCCGTAGATCTGCGCGGTGTCGATGGCGCGGTAGCCAAGCTCGAGGCCATTGCGGACCGAATCGATGACAACCTGGCCCTGCAGGCGGAACGTGCCGAGGCCGAAGGCGGGAATCTTGCTCATGGTTTGCTCCAGGGGAAGACAGAGAGGGTGTATTCGATGCCAGCCATTCTGCCCTCCGGGACTGATGAAATAAACGCCCTTACTGGCGAAAAATATTTGATTTCAGATCAAGTATTGCCACTGACTGAATCCGTTCACAGCTTGCGCAGGGTCCCGTCGAGCCGGTAAAAGTCCAGCGAGGCGGCCGTAAAGAAGGAACGCGAGGTGCCCGCCCCAAAGTCGTCCAGGTGAACCACGGTCGCGCGGTCGGCCTCCTGCCATGAAATGGCATAGATGTCGGCGGCGATGTGCTGCCAGGTGCAGGCCACCTCGCCGCGGGCGCCGGCAAGCTCGCCTTCGGTGATCTCGTAGCGCAGATGGCGGCCGTCGTCGGCATAGGTGTTGATGGCGGTGAGCCCCGCGTAGCGGACTTCATAGGTGTTGCCCGCAAACGGCGGGCGATGGGCCGGTGTGTTCATGGTGGTGTTGGCTCGTGTGTCGATGGACAAATCAGTGGGCAAATTCCACGGGTTCGGCGGTACGGGCCGGCAGGCCCGCGCGCCGGTCGAGCGCGCCGCTGAACGCCGTCAGCGCGTAGGCGCAGAGGGTCACCACCGCCGCGATCCACGGCGTATGGCCAAGCCCGCCGTGGGCGACGATCAGCCCGCCGAGCGACGAGCCGCCGGCGACGCCGAGGTTGAATGCCGCGATATTGAAGCCCGAGGCAACGTCGGTGGCGTCGGGCGCAAAATGCCGCGCCTGCTTGACCACATAGACCTGCAGCCCCGGCACGTTGCCGAACGCCACGGCGCCCCACGCAAGCATCGTCAGCACGGTCAGCCACGGGTGCTGCACGGTGAAGGTGAGCGCCAGCAGCACCAACGCAAGCAGCAGGAAGATGTGCTTGAGCGCCTTGACCGGGCCGACGCGGTCCGCCAGCCTGCCGCCCCACACGTTGCCGAACGCCACCGATACGCCATAGCCCACCAGCACCAGGCTGACCTGCGACGGCGTGAAGCCGGCGATCTGCTCGAGCAGCGGCGCCATGTAGGTAAAGGCGATCAGCGAGCCGCCGTAGCCCACCGCGGTCATGGCAAACACCAGCAGCAGGCGCGGCTGCGCCAGCACGCGGAACTGGCGCAGCAGCGGCGCGGGCTCGGCATGCGGCAGCCGGCGCGGCACGAAGGCCACCGCGCCCAGGAAGGCGACCAGGCCGAACAGCGCCACCACCAGGAAGGTCGCGCGCCAGCCGAAATGCTGGCCGATGAAGGTGCCCAGCGGGATGCCGGCGACGAACGCCACGGTCATGCCGCTGAACATGGTCGCGATCGCGCTCGCCGCCTTGTCCTTCGGCACCAGCGTGGTGGCGATGATCGAGCCGACCGAAAAGAACACGCCGTGGGCAAGTCCCGTGAGCACGCGCGCAACGATCAGCGATTCGTAACCGGGCGCGCGCCAGGCCACCAGGTTGCCGACCGTAAACAGGGCCATCAGGCCGGCCAGCAGCACCTTGCGCGGCACGCGGCCGGTCAGCGCCGTCAGCAGCGGCGCGCCGATCGCGACGCTGAGCGCGTACAGGCTGACCAGCAGGCCGGCCGAAGGCAGGCTGACGCCCAGATCCGCGGCAATGGTGGGGATCAGCCCGACGATGACGAATTCGGTGGTGCCGATGGCGAAGGCGCTGATGGTCAGCGCAAGCAAGGCAAGTGGCATGATGAGCCTCCAGGGTCCGGTGAGGAATGGTGCGCAGTGTGCCCGCTTTACTTTTGCGTAAAAAGTCGTCTATAAACCAAACTGTCTTGATTCAAACTCAACAATGAAAATCACGCTCGACGAACTGCTGGCGTTCGCCACCGTGGTCGACAGCGGGTCGATCACCGCCGCCGCGCAACAGCTGGACCTGACCGTCTCGGCGACCAGCCGCACCCTGGCCCGGCTCGAGGAAAAGCTGAAGACCACGCTGCTGCGCCGGACCACGCGCCGCCTCGAGCTGACCGAGGAAGGCCAGGCCTTCCTGCAGGACGCGCGCGCCATCATCGACTCGGTCGAAAGCGCGGAAGAACAGATGCTGGCGCGGCGCGAGAAGCCGTCCGGGCGCCTGCGCGTCGACGCCGCGTCACCGTTCATGCTGCATGTGATCGTGCCGCTGGTGCGCGGCTACCGCGAGCGCTTCCCTCAGGTCGAGCTGGAGCTGAACAGCAACGAGGGCATCATCGACCTGCTCGAGCGCCGCACCGACGTGGCCGTCCGCATCGGCCGCCTGAAGGATTCGACGCTGCATAGCCGGCTGATCGGCAACAGCCGGGTGCGCATGCTGGCCAGTCCGGCGTACCTCGACGCGCACGGCCATCCGCGCAAGGCGCAGGATCTCGGCAAGCACGCGCTGCTGGGGTTCAACCAGCCGGAATCGCTGAACCTGTGGCCGATCCTGGGCCCGGACGGCGAACCCTACAGGATCGAGCCGGCAGTGTGGTCGTCGAGCGGCGAGACGCTCAGGCAGCTGGCGCTGGAGGGCGCGGGCATCGTATGCCTGTCGGACTTCATGACCGCGCACGATCGCGAGGCGGGCCGGCTGGTGCAGGTGCTGGCGCGCCAGACGCAGGACGTGCGCCAGCCGATCCATGCGGTCTATTACCGGAACACCGCGATCTCCGCGCGGATCGCGTCGTTCGTCGATTACCTGGTCGAAGCAATTGGCGGCAAGGGCGGCAAGGGCGGCGCGGGCCAGGCCGCGGCGTGGGCCCAGCCGTGACCATGACCTAGCCCACCACGAAGCGCGGATCGAGCCTGGCCAGCGCAAAGGCGCGGGTGTGGGCGACAAAGGCCTTGAGCAGGATCGACGGCGCCCGCTGCGCCGAGAACAGCACCGAAAAATCGGTGGTCAGCAGGGGGTCGAACATGCGGAAGCAGACCCCGTTCCCCTTGTACTCCAGCGCGGTGATCGGATCGATCAGCGCCACGCCCAGCCCCTCTTCCACGAACGCGCAGATGCTCCACGACACCTGGGTTTCTACCTGCACCTTGCACTCGATTCCGTAGGACGCAAAGAGCGCATCGATCTGCAGCCGCGAGTCGAGCACGCGCGGATGCGATACGAAGCGCTCCCCCGCCAGGTCCGGCGGCCGGATGACCTCCTGGCTGGCGAGCCGGTGCCCGGCCGGGATGGCGCAGACCATCCGGGTAGAGAGCAGCCGCTCGCCGTGCGTGCTGGGGTGGTTCATCGACAGGATGGCAAAGCCAACGTCGCAGCGTTGCTCCGACACCATGTTCACCACCGTGCGCGACGAGTGCGGCAGCATCGTGATCTGGATCTGCGGGTGGTCCGCCATGAACGCCGCGATCGCGCGCGGCAGGAACGAGAGCGCCAGCGCAGGCGCGGCAGCGATTTGCAGCGAGCCGCGCTGCATGTCGCGGATATCCAGCGCGGTCTGCGCGATGCGGTCGATGCCGACCAGCGAGCGCTGCACTTCCTCGAACAGCGCCTGCGCCTCCGCGGTGGGGTGGAGCCGGCCGCGCATGCGCTCGAACAGGGAAAACCCTACCGCGTCTTCCAGATCGGCGATCAGTCGGGTCGTCGCCGGCTGCGAGATGTGGAGCATCTCGGCGGCGCGAGTCACGGTCTGGCAAAGCATCACGGCCCGGAAGGCCTCAAGCTGGCGAATCTTCATGCCGCAAGTCTATAACAGCATGTTATGGATGGCTCAAAAAAAAGAATTTTTCACGGCCGGGGCATCCTCCTAATCTATCTCGACGCCGCATATTTCCAGACGTTCTTCGTTGCGGTGCAGCGATAACCCGCCTGCATGGTTTTGGGGATCGACTGCAAGATGACGGTGCATAACAGGGAGGAAAGCATGAAGCAGCAAGTTCTCGCCGCGGCCGTGGTCGCGTTGTGCGGCATGTCAGCCGCGCTCGCCCAGCAGCCGACGCTCTACGTGGGTTCTTACGGCGGCTCCACGGAAAAGGTGTTCAAGGAAAAGATCATCCCCGCCTTCGAGGCCCGGCATAAGGTCAAGGTGGTCTATGTCGCCGGCAATTCCACCGACACGCTGGCCAAGCTGCAGGCGCAGAAGGCGCGGCAGGAACTCGACGTGGTGCTGCTCGACGACGGCCCGATGTACCAGGCGCTGCAACTGGGCTTCTGCGATGCGGTCAAGGACGCGCCGGTCTACAAGGATCTCTACCCGCTGGCGAAGCTCGGCGACAACAAGGCCACGGGCATCGGCGTGGTCGCGACGGGCCTGGTCTACAACACCGAGGCGTTCCGCAAGGCCGGCCTGCCGAAGCCGGATTCGTGGGAGCTGCTGGCCGACAGGAAATTCCGCCAGAAGGTCGCGATCCCGCCGATCAGCAACACCTACGGGCTGCAGACGCTGATCATGTTCGCCAAGCTGCGCAAGGGTGGCGACCAGAATATCGAGCCGGGCTTCGCCGCGCTGACCCGGGAGGTCGGGCCCAACGTGCTGGCCTGGGAGCCGTCGCCGGGCAAGATGACCGAGCTGTTCCAGAACGGCGATGTCACCCTGGCCGTGTGGGGCAGCGGCCGCGCGCAAAGCCTGAAGGACACAGGCTTCCCGGTGGAGTTCGTCTATCCCAAAGAGGGAGCGCCCGCGCTGCTGACCGCCGCCTGCCCGGTGGTGCAGAGCGACGTGCCCGAGGCCTCGCAGGCCTTCATCCAGTACCTGCTCGCGCCCGAGGTGCAGACCGTGCTGGCCGATAGCCAGGGCTGGGGACCGGTCAACGCCAAAGTCAGGCTCGAGCCGAAGGTGGCCGCCAAGGTGCCGTATGGCAAGGCACAGATCGACACGCTGCTGCCGACCAACTGGACCGTGGTCAACGAGAAGCGCGCCGAGTGGACCAACCGCTGGAACCGCACGGTGGAGCGCTGATCGGGCGCGCCAGCGGTACCCCGCCCCGATTGCCCCCATGATCGCCACCTGGACTGCCCCCGCATAACCATGAGCTTCCTCACACTGAGCGGCCTCGCGAAGGCCTTCGGCAGTTTCCATGCCGTTGAAAACCTGAGCCTCGAGGTCGAGCGCGGCGAGTTCCTGTCGCTGCTCGGCCCGTCCGGCTGCGGCAAGACCACCACGCTGCAGATGATTGCCGGCTTTGTCGAACCCACGCGCGGCCGCATCGTGCTGCACGGGCGCGACATCACCGCGCTGCGACCCGAAAAACGCGGCATGGGTGTGGTGTTCCAGAGCTACGCCCTGTTTCCGCACATGACCGTGGCCGGCAATATCGGCTTCGGCCTGGAGATGCGCGGCGTGACCGCTGCCGAGCGCGGCCGCAGGATCGACGAGGCGCTCGAGCTGGTACGCCTGGGCGGCCTCGGCCAGCGCTATCCGAAGGAACTGTCGGGCGGCCAGCGCCAGCGCGTGGCGATTGCCCGCGCGCTGGCGATCCGGCCCGAGGTGCTGCTGCTCGACGAGCCGATGTCGAACCTCGATGCCAAGCTGCGCGAGGACATGCACATCGAACTGCGCGCGATCCAGCGCCAGCTCGGCATCACCACCATCCTGGTCACGCACGACCAGGTCGAGGCCATGACCATGAGCGACCGCATCGCGGTGATGCATGGCGGGCGCATCGTCCAGCTGGCCACGCCGTTCGAAGCCTACGAACGGCCGCAATCCGCGTTCGCCTCCGGCTTCCTGGGCAAGACCAACAGCCTCGCCGGCGTGGTCGAGAAGACCAACGCGCGCTGCTGCGAAGTGCGCCTTGGCGACACGCTGGCGCACGTGCCGCATGAAGGCCGCCAGGTCGGCCGCGAGGTGCAGGTCTACGTGCGCCCCGAGAAGATCCGGCTGGGCCGGTCCGGCGACGGCGGCATTCCCGGCACCGTGCATACCCGGCTGTTCCTTGGCAACCACTGGATGCTGGAGATCGACAGCGCGCTGGGCCGGCTGCGTGTGAGCCAGCCCAACCTGGGCGAGACCCCGCCGGCCGAGGGCGCGGTGGTCAGCGTACTGTGGCACGACCAGGACCTGCGCGTGCTGGCCAGCGAAACCGCCACGGAGGCACGCCATGCCTGATACCGCCACGCCCAACCTTGCGGGCGCGCACGCGATGGCGCCCCGACTGCCGCGCAGGCCATTCGCCGGTGCAGCCCCGTGGCTGCTGTCGGCCCCGGCGCTGCTGCTGTTCTGCGCGATGCTGCTGGTGCCGCTGCTGCTCACGGGGCTGCTGTCGCTGCACGCCTTCGACGGCACCCGCGGCGTGCTGCCGGCGATGACCGCGGCCAACTATCTCGAAATCCTTGGCGACAGCTATTACCACGAGATCTTCCTGCGCACGGCCGGCATGGCGCTGGCGGTGACGGTGCTCGCAGTGGTGTTCGGCGTGCCCGAGACGCTGATCCTGTCGCGCATGCGCAGCCCGTGGCGTGGCCTCTTCCTGATCGTGATCCTCGGGCCGCTGCTGATCTCGGTGGTGGTGCGCACGCTGGGCTGGGCCATCCTGATGGGCAACAACGGCCTGATCAACGAAACGCTGCAATGGCTGGGCCTGGTCGACGCGCCGGTGAAGCTGGTGTTTACGCAGACCGGCGTGATCATTGCGCTGACGCACGTGATGATGCCGTTCATGGTGATTTCGGTATGGGCTTCGCTGCAGAAGCTGGACCCGCAGGTCGAGCAGGCCGGCCAGGCCTTCGGCGCCTCGCCCTTCACGGTGTTCCGCCGCGTGATCCTGCCGCAGATCCTGCCGGGGATCCTGTCGGGCAGCATCATCGTCTTCGCGCTGTCCGCCTCGGCCTTCGCCACCCCGGCCATTCTCGGCGGACGCCGGCTCAAGGTGGTGGCGACGGCCGCCTACGACGAGTTCCTGAACACGCTGAACTGGCCGCTCGGCGCCGCCATCGCGGTGCTGCTGCTGATCGCCAACGTCATCGTCATCGTCGGCTGCAACCGGCTGGTGGAGCGCCGCTTCCGCCAGGTCTTCGAAGCATGAGGAGCTGATGCCATGCGCAAGAACGGTCCGCTTTCCCTGCTGTACCACGCCCTGTTTATCGCCTTCATGGTGGCACCGCTGCTGGTAGTGGTCGCGGTGTCCTTCACCGGCAAGGGCTATATCTCGATGCCCACTGACGGCCTGTCGCTGCGCTGGTTCCGCGCCATTGCCGATGCGCACGAGATCGTCGATGCGATCTGGCTGTCGCTGACGCTCGGGCTGGTCAGCGCCACCCTCGCGGTGGCGCTGGCGGTGCCCGCCGCGCTGGCGCTGGTCCGCCACCGCTTTCCCGGCCGCGGCGCGCTGATGGCCTTCTTCCTGTCGCCGCTGATGATCCCGCACGTCGTGCTCGGGGTGGCATTCCTGCGCTTCTTCACCACGCTGGGCGTGACCGGGTCGTTCTTCTGGCTCGCGCTGACGCACGTGGTGGTGGTCATGCCCTACGCGCTGCGGCTGGTGCTGGCCGCGGCCACCGGGCTGGACCGCGATGCCGAGCGCGCCGCGCTCTCGCTGGGCGCCGGCCGCTTCACGGCTTTCCGCCGCGTGGTGCTGCCGCTGATCCTGCCCGGCGTGGTGGGCGGCTGGATGCTGTCGTTCATCCAGAGTTTCGACGAGCTGACCATGACCGTCTCCGTTGCCACGCCGGGCACCACCACGCTGCCGGTGGCGATGTACAACCAGATCGCCCAGACCATCGATCCGCTGGTGGCGTCGGTGTCCACGGTGCTGATCGTCGGCACGCTGGTGCTGATGGTGCTGCTGGACCGCATCGTCGGCCTCGACCGCGTGCTGATCGGCAAGAACTGAACTCTGACTGACATGACCACATCCGATCTCATCGTGATTGGCGGCGGCCTGGTCGGCACCGCCATCGCTTACGGCGCCGCCGGACAAGGCTTGCGCGTCACCGTGCTGGACGAGGGCGACGATGCCTTGCGCGCCTCGCGCGGCAACTTCGGCCTGGTCTGGGTCCAGGGCAAGGGCCTGGGCATGGCGCCCTACGCCCGCTGGACGCTGGGCTCGGCGCGGCTATGGCCGCAGCTGCGTGATGCGCTGCGCGACGAAACCGGCATCGACGTCTGCCTGCGCCAGCCCGGCGGCTTTCACCTGTGCTTTTCCGAGGCGGACATGGAGGAGCGCCGGCAACGCCTGCAGAGCATCCAGGACGCGCTGCAAGGCGACTATCCGTTCGAGATGCTCGGCCACCGCGAGCTCGCGCAACGGCTGCCGGGCGTTGGGCCGGGCGTGGTCGGCGCCAGCTATACGCCGATGGACGGACACACCAATCCGCTCAAGCTGCTGCGCGCGCTGCATGCGGCCTGCCAGCGGCGTGGCGTGCGCATTGTCGGCCGCCATGGCGCGCAATCGATCACGCCTGAAGCGGACGGCTTTACTGTGAAGGCGGGCGCGGGCGGCCAGGCGCGCTTTGTCGCGCCGCGCGTGGTGCTGGCGGCCGGCCTCGGCAATCGCAAGCTCGCCGCGGAGGTGGGCCTGCATGCGCCGGTGGCACCGAACCGTGGCCAGGTGCTGATCGGGGAGCGCGCCACCCGCTTCCTGGACTTCCCCACCACCTATGTGCGCCAGACCGACGAAGGCACGATCCAGCTTGGCGACTCGATGGAAGACGTCGGGTTCGACGATGGCACCACCGCCGGCGTGCTCGCCGACATTGCGCGCCGCGGCGTGCGCAGCTTCCCCGCGCTGGCGGGCCTGAAGCTGGTGCGTGCCTGGGGCGCACTGCGCGTGATGAGCCCGGACGGCTATCCGATCTACCAGGAAAGCCCCACCTGTCCCGGCGCCTTTGTCACTACCTGCCACAGCGGCGTCACGCTTGCCGCCGCGCACGCGCTGCGTGTGGCGCCGTGGGTGGCCGGCGGCGAACCACCGCGGGAGATCGACGTATTCACTGGCGACCGCTTCCTGAACTCCAACCAGACCTTCCACCATGCCCACTGATCGCCTGTTCAAACGGTGCGCCACCGCCGGCGCGGATACCGTCACCATCGAATTCAACGGCGCGCCGCTGCGGGTTCCGGCCGGTTGCAGCGTTGCCGCGGCGCTGCTGGCCAGCGGCGTGACGCGCTTCCGCAACTCGCCGGTCAGCGGCGAGCCGCGCGCGCCGTATTGCATGATGGGCGTCTGCTTCGAATGCCTGATGGAGATCGACGGGCAGCCGAGCCGGCAAAGCTGCCTGGTGACCGTGCGCGAAGGCATGCGTGTGCACACGCAGGACGGCGCCCGCGCCCTGCCCCTGCCGGCGCCTGCGGAAACTGGCCACGCAGCGGAGGTAGCCCATGGCTGAGCATGACATCGACATCGCCATCATCGGCGCCGGCCCCGCCGGCATGGCGGCCGCGGTCGCGGCAGCGGCCAGCGGCGCGCGCGTGGCCCTGCTCGACGAGCAGGAGGCCTGTGGCGGCCAGATCTACCGCGGCATCCTGAGCGCGCCGCCCGAACGCCTGCGCATCCTGGGCCCCGACTACGCCGCTGGCCGGGCGCTGGCGGAGCGCTTCGCCGCCAGTGGCGCACAGCACATCACCGGTGCGGCGGTGTGGCAGGTCACGCGCGAACACGCTGTGCATTACCTGCGCGAGGGCCGCGTCGCGACCTTGCAGGCGCGGCAGGTGATCCTCTGCACCGGAGCCATGGAGCGCCCGTTCCCCATCCCCGGCTGGACGCTGCCCGGCGTGCTGACCGCCGGCGCCGCGCAGATCCTGCTCAAGAGCGCCGACGTGGTGCCGGCCGAACCGGTGGTGCTGGCCGGCTGCGGACCCTTGCTCTACCTGCTCGGCTGGCAATACGTGCGGGCCGGCGTGCCGATCCGCGCCATCGTCGACACCACTGACGGTGCAGACTACCAGCGCGCACTGGCCCATCTGGGCGGCGCGCTGGCAGGCTGGCGCTACCTGAAGAAGGGCCTGGCGCTGATGCGCGCGCTCAAGCGCGGCGGTGTACCGTTCTACAAGGGCGCCACAGCGCTGTCGGTCGAGGGCGACGAGGCGGTACGGGCGCTGCGCTTCACCAGCCGCGGGCAGTCGCACCGCATTGCGACGCAGGCCGTGCTGCTGCACCAGGGCGTGGTGCCCAACACCCAGTTCACCTGGGCGCTGCGCGCGGCGCACCGCTGGGACGACAGGCAGCTATGCTGGCAGCCGGTGGTCGATGACTGGGGCGCGCTCGACCTGCCGGGCATCTTCGTCGCCGGGGATGGCCGCGGCATCGGCGGCGCTGTTGCCGCCGCGCTGCAAGGCGAGCTGGCCGGGCTCGCCGCGGCCCATAACGTCGGCCGCGTCGACGCCGCGCAACGCGACCGCCAGGCCGCGCCGCTGCGCGCCGCGCTGCGCGCGCACCTCGGCATCCGCCCCTTCCTCGATGCGCTGTACCGCCCCAAGCCGGCCAACCGCGTGCCTGCGGACGACGTGGTCGTATGCCGCTGCGAGGAAGTGACCGCCGGCGCCATCCGCGGCTTCGTCGCGCTGGGCTGCAGCGGGCCCAACCAGGCTAAGTCCTTCGGCCGCTGCGGCATGGGGCCGTGCCAGGGGCGCCAGTGCGGCCTGACCGTGACCGAGATCATCGCCGACGCGCGGGGCGTGCCCCCGCACGAGGTCGGCTACTACCGCATTCGTCCGCCGATCAAGCCCGTGACCCTCGGAGAACTGGCCAATGAAGGCTGATAGCGGGGCCGATGCCGACGTGATCGTCATTGGTGGCGGCTTGCATGGCACCTCCAGCGCGCTTCACCTGGCACGCAAGGGGTTGCGCGTCACGCTGCTCGAGGCCGACTATTGCGGCCGGCACGCCTCGGGCGTCAATGCCGGCGGCGTGCGCACGCTGGGGCGCCACATTGCCGAGATTCCGCTGGCGCTGGCGTCGCTGGAGCTGTGGCACCGGCTGGCGGACCTGACCGGCGACGACGCGGGATTCGTGCCCAGCGGCCAGCTGAAAGTGGCCGAGACCGACGCCGAGCTCGACCTGCTGCGCCGGCGCGTGGCGCAGCTCGAAGCACTGGGCTTTACCCACGAAACCCTGGTCGACGCGCACACGGTGCGGGCCCTGGTGCCGTCGATCGCGCCCCATGTCACGGGCGCGATCTGGGCAAGCCGCGACGGCCATGCGCTGCCCTACCGTGCCGTCACCGCATTCCGTCGCGCCGCCGCAGCCGCCGGCGCGGTAGTCCATGAAGCCACCACCGCCGGACGCCTGGAATACGCGCACGGCCGCTGGCACGTGCACACGCCGCGCGGCGTGTTCCGCGCCAAACGGCTGGTCAACACGGCCGGCGCGTGGGCCGGCGCCATCGCCGCGCAGCTCGGCGAGCCCGTCCCGGTGGAGGCGGGCGGACTGATGCTGATGATCACGCACCGCGTGGCGCCGTTCGTCAGGCCGGTGCTGGGCGCAACCGGGCGCGCGCTGTCGTTCAAGCAGTTCGACAACGGCACCGTGCTGATCGGCGGCGGCCTGCGCTGCGCCGCCGACGCCCAGGCCGGGCATGGCGAAGTCGACATGCTGGGGCTCGGCGCCAGCGCGCAGACCGTCACCGCGCTGTTCCCGCACCTGGGACCGCTCGGCATCAATCGCGCATGGGCCGGGGTCGAGGCGTTCCTGCCGGACCAGATACCGGTGATCGGACCGAGCCGGTCGGCGCCGGACGTGGTCCATGCCTTCGGTTTCTCCGCGCATGGTTTCGAACTCGGCCCGATCGTGGGACGGATCGTCGCCGATCTCGTCACCGAAGGGCGCTCCCACCTGCCAATCGACGCCTTTGCCGTCGACCGTTTCGACAAACCCCGCAGTGCCACGGCCGGCGCGCTGCGCGATTAGCTTCCAGCCGGCTCCCTTTCCAACTTTTCTCCCGAGGTCATACGGATGAGCAATATCCAGCGCTTCCAGTCCACCAAACGCCTTTCCCGCCTCGTCGTGCATAACGGCGTGGTCTACGTGGCCGGTGTCACGGCCACCGAGCCTTCCGGCGATATCGGCGCGCAGACGCGCGACGTGCTGGAAAAGATCGATGGCTACCTCGCCAGCGTCGGCAGCGACAGGACCCGGCTGCTGTCCGCGCAGGTCTGGCTCAAAAACATCGACAGGGATTTCGCCGGCATGAACGCCGCCTGGGAAGCATGGATCCCCGAGGACGCCGTGCCCACGCGCGCCACCTGCGAGGTAAGGCTGGCGCGGCCGGAACTGCTGGTGGAGATCATCGTGACGGCGGCGGTCTGACGCCGCATCGCGCCAGCCCGCCATCCGGTGGCATTACTCGCCGTACTGGAACAGCACGCGGCCCTCGCCCGGCACGCCGGCGGCCGCTTGGGCCTGCGTCATCGCGCCGGCCATGGCCGCCACGGCCATCCATAGCGCAATCAGCCGCTTCATGACGCCGCCCCGGCCAGCGTCGCTTGCAGGGCTGTCAAGCCATCGCGATAGATGCCCTCGAACAGCCGCGATGCCTCGTCGTCGCTCACGCCGGCCGGCGTGAACTGGCCGGACCATTCGACGCGCGCGGCCTGGTCCCCGTCGATGCCGACCACGCGCAGCGTGGAGCGGTAGCCGGTGACCGGGAACGGCGCCTTCAGGATCGAGTAGGTGTAGCTGCGCGCGCCCTGGTCAAAGGCCTCGAGACGTTCGACGATGGCGTCGCCGTCCGGATTGACGAGGCTGCGCACCCGGCCGCCCTCGCTCAGCTCGCTTTTGGGGATATACGGCAGCCAGTCGGGCAGCGAATCGAAGCCGCCAATCAGTTGCCAGACGCGGTCCGGTGCTACCGGCAGCGTGATCGTTGCAGAAGCTTGTGCCATGATGAACTCCTTGAATCGAATGGGGTCCCGGATCAGTTGCTGTCGCCAGGCAGCGGCGCATTTGCTGCGACCAGATGCTGCTCGCGCAGCTCGCGCCAGAAATCGGCGGGGATGACCGCCTTCAGCGCGGCGGTGTCTTCTGCGATACGCTCGGGCCGGCTTGCACCCGGGATCACGGCGGCGACCGCCGGGTTGGCCAGCACGAACTGCAGCGCGGCGGCCTTGATGCTGACGCCGTGGCGTTGCGCGATCGCCTTGATGCGCTCGACCTTGCTGATGATCTCGGGCGGCGCCTTCTGGTACTCGAAGTGCGAGCCGCCGGCCAGGATGCCCGAGCTGTACGGGCCGCCGACCACGATCTCGGTCTTGCGCTCCGCGGCCTTCGGCATCAGGCGCTGCAGCGCGCGCTCGTGGTCGAGCAGCGAATAGCGGCCCGCCAGCAGGAAGCCGTCCGGCTCCACTTCGGTCAGGTCCAGCGTTAGTTCGATCGGCTCGACGCGGTTCACGCCCAGGCCCCAGGCCTTGATCACGCCCTCTTCGCGCAGCCGGGTCAGCACCTTGAAAGCGCCCTTGCGGGCCGTCTCGAAATAGGCCAACCACTCGTCGCCGTAGAAGTCCTGGGCGATGTCGTGGACCCACACGATGTCGAGGCGGTCGGCCTTCATCCGCTTCAGGCTGTCTTCGATCGAGCGCAGCGTGGCGTCCGCCGAGTAGTCGTTGACCAGCTTGTTCGGGCGGCCGGCGGCAAACAGGCCACTTTTCTCGCCCAGCGCCCGCGCGCTGGCGTCCTCGACTTCGTCCAGGATCAGGCGGCCGACCTTGGTGCTGAGCACGTATTCGTCGCGCGGGTGCCGGGACAGCGCTTCGCCCAGCCGGATCTCGGCCAGGCCCGCGCCGTAAAACGGCGCGGTGTCGTAGTAGCGCACGCCCTGCGCCCAGGCCGCGTCCACGGTGGCCTGCGCCTCGGCTTCCGGGATGTCGCGGAACATATTGCCCAGCGGGGCGGTGCCAAAGCCGAGCACGTTGCCGGCCAGTTTGTCCTTGATGCTCATGACTGCTCCACAAATCAAGTTGGGGTGAAGGCAGTCTAGGGGGACCAGTTAAGTCTGTCCAAGACGGAATACGAAAGACTTGATACCCTGTAGGTCTGACTTCCGCGTATCAATCAGGACCACACATGCTGGATATCCGCCAACTTCACTATTTCGTCGCCGTGGCCGAGGAAGAGCACGTCGGCCGCGCCGCCGAGCGCCTTCATATCTCTCAATCGCCACTTAGCCGGCAGATCGCCCAGCTCGAAGAGAAGCTGGGGCTGGTGCTGTTCGAGCGCTCCCAGCAGCGCATACGCCTTACGCGCGACGGCCGCACCTTCCTGGCGGAAACCCGGGCTTTCCTGACCCACGGCACCCGGCTCGAATCGCTGGCCCGGCGGCTCGGGCGCGGTGATGAAGGCGGCCTGTGCATCGGCTACCTCGAGTACGCGATGCACTCCGGCATCCTGCCGGGCGCGCTGCGCGAGCTGCGCCAGGACCGGCCCGCCGTCCATATCGCGCTGTACAACCAGCAGTCCGCAGTCCAGCTCGAGGGACTGCGCCAGCGCAGCCTGGATATCGCACTGGTGTGCGAGCCGCCCCTGCCCGACGATGCGGATCTCGAGGCGGCCCAGGTGCTCAACGACCCGATGCTGCTGGCGCTGCCCGAGGGCCACCCGCTTGCCGCGGCACAGTCGCTCACCCCGGCCGACCTCGGCGCACAGAAGTGGATCGGCGTGATGCACCAGGAAACCGCGCTGCGGCATGACGCCTTCATCGCGGCCTGCGCCAGGGCGGGTTTTACTCCCACCATCACCATGGAAGCGACCGAGCCGCTGGCCGCGTTGGGGCTGGTGGCCGCGGGGCTCGGCGTGACCACGATCCAGCGGAGCCTGCGTCATCAGGCACCGGCCGGGGTGGTGCTGCACGAACTGTCGTGGCTCGACTACCGCATCCCGTTGTGGGCGGCCTGGCACAGGGTCAACCTGCGGCCGCTGGTCGAGATCTTCCGCAAGACCTTGCTGCAGACGAGCATGATGGCCACCGCGCACGCCGCGGCACAGGCAGCGTGAGGCGCACCGGGTATGGCGCGGCAACGCTGGTCGGGATCCGTTGGCTGCCGCGCAGCGGCGTCCTTGACACCCACGCTATCCCGCCTCTAATAGCCTTAGGTACCGTCAAGCTGGTCCACGACGGCCAGGAGGCGACATGCGCTGCAGCCAATGCGGCTTCGGCAACCTTGCTGGCGCCAACTTCTGTGAGGCGTGCGGGGCGCGGCTTGCCCGCGTTTGCCCGCAATGCGGCGCCGAGGCCACCGCGGCGGCGCGGTTCTGCCGCGTCTGCGGCGTCGGCCTGCCCGACGCGCCGGCCGCAGCCGCGCCTGCCCCCGCCGCGCCGCGTCAGGACAGTCCGGCGCCGGTCCACTACACCCCGCCGCACCTGGCCGGGCGCATCCTGGCCGAGCAGGCGGCGATGGAGGCCCGCGGCGAAACCGCCGGCGAGCGCAAGACCATCACCGCGCTGTTTGCCGACATGGCCGGCTCCACCGCGCTGACCCAGGACCTGGACCCCGAGGACGCGCGCCGGCTGATCGATCCCGTGGTGACGCTGATGATGGAGGCGGTCCACCACTACGAAGGCTACGTCGCCAAGTTCCTCGGCGACGGCATCCTGGCGCTGTTCGGCGCGCCCATCGCGCATGAAGACCACGCACTGCGCGCGCTGTACGCGGCGCTGCGCATGCAGGATGCGATGCACCGGCACAGCGACCGCGTGCGCCTGGAGCAAGGCATTCCGCTGCAGGTCCGCATCGGCATCCATACCGGCGAGGTGGTGGTGCGCTCGATCCGCAAGGACGACCTGCACACCGACTACGATCCGGTCGGGCATACCATCCATATCGCCTCGCGCATGGAAGGCATCGCCACGCCCGCATCGATCCTGGTCAGCGAGTCGACCCACAAGCTGACCGAAGGCTACTTCGAGTTCACCGCACTCGGCACCACCAACGTCAAGGGCGTGCGCGAGCCGCTGGCGGTGTACGAGGTGATCGGCCCAGGGCCCTTGCGTACGCGGCTGCAGGTAGCGGCGCACCGCGGCCTGGCGCGTTTTGTCGGGCGTCAGGACGAGCTCGCGCACCTGAACGCGGCACTGGAGCAGGCCAAGGCCGGCCGCGGGCGCATCGTCGCGGTGGTCGGCGAGGCCGGCGTCGGCAAGTCGCGGCTGTTCCATGAATTCAAGGTCAGGTCGCAGCAAGGCTGCCTGGCGCTGGAAACGTTCTCGGTCTCGCACGGCAAGGCCTTTGCCTACCTGCCGCTGATCGAGATGCTGAAGAACTATTTCCAGATCACCGCGCACGACGGCGACCGCAGCTGCCGCGAGAAGCTAACCGGCAGGCTGCTGACGCTGGACCGCTCGCTGGAAGAGCACCTGCCCTACCTGCTTTACCTGCTGGGCGTGGTCGAGCCCGACTCGCCGCTGCCGACCATGGATCCGGCCCTGCGGCGCCAGCGCACCTTCGACGCGATTGCGCGGTTGCTGGTCCGCGAAAGCCAGAACCAGCCGCTGGAAGTCATCTTCGAGGACCTGCAATGGCTGGACGGCGAGACCGAGGCCTTCCTCAACATGCTGGTCGACCACGTGCCCGGCGCGCGCATCGTGCTGCTGGTGAACTACCGGCCCGAATACAGCCACCGCTGGGAAGCGGGTGCACATTACTCGCAGCTGCGCCTGCAGCCGCTGGGACAGGCCGAGGCACAGGAACTGCTGACCGCGCTGCTCGGCGACGACCCCAGCCTGGCGCCGCTGAAGCGGCTGATCCTCGACAAGACCGAAGGCAATCCCTTCTTCATGGAGGAAGTGGTCCAGACCCTGGCCGAGGAAGGCGCGCTGCTGGGCCAGCCGGGCAGCTACCGCATCGAGAAGGCGCCGGCGCTGCTGCACATTCCCACGACCGTGCAGGGCGTGCTGGCCGCCCGTATCGACCGGCTGCCGCTGGCGCAGAAGGAGCTGCTGCAGACCCTCGCCGTGATCGGCAAGGAATTTCCGCTGGGCCTGGTGCTGCGCGTGACCGGCCTGCCGGAAGAACGGCTGCATCCGCTGCTGCGCGACTTGCAGAGCGCCGACTTCATCTACGAGCGCCCCGCCTTCCCCGAGGTGGAGTATGCCTTCAAGCACGCCCTGACCCAGGAGGTGGCCGGCAGCTCGCTGCTGACCGAGCGCCGCAGCGCGCTGCATGAAAGCTCCGCGCAGGCCATCGAGGCGATGTTCCAGGGCCGCCTCAAGGACTACTGCAGCGAACTGGCCCACCACTACAGCCTGAGCGGCAATGTCCCGAAGGCAGTCGAGTACCTGCACTGCGCGGGCCAGCAGGCGCTGCAGCGCTCCGCGCAGGAGGAAGCGATCCGGCACCTGAGCGAGGCCATTGCCCTGCTCAAACGCCAGCCCGACAGCCCCGAGCGCGCGCGCCTGGAACTGACGCTGCTGCTGACGCTGGGGCCCGCGCTGATTGCGGCGCGGGGCCAGGCCTCGTCCGAGGTCGAGGCGAATTACCGGCGCGCGATGTCGTTGTGCGAGCAAGGCCGGCAAACGCCCTATGTGTTCTCGGCGCAGCTGGGCATGTGGGCGTTCTACCAGTTGCGCGCGCAATACCAGGTGTCGCTGCCGCTGGCCCGGCGCCTGCTGGCGCTGGCCACCGAGTCGCAGAAGCCCAAGCAGCTGGCCGAGGGCCACCGCGCGCTGGGCGCCACGCTGTTTCGCCTGGGCCTGCTGGAAGAAGCGCGCGCGCATATGGAGGCCGTGCTGGCCGTGCCGCACCCCGAGCACTCCGCCTATGACTTCCTGACGGGCTACGGCCGCGACCCGATGGTCCATGCCACCAGCACGCTGGCCTGGATCCTGTGGTACCAGGGCTTTGCCGACCAGGCCCTCGCGCGCAGCCACGAGGCGCTGGCGCTGGCGCGCGCGCGCCCGGATGCCTACAACCTTGCGCTGTGCCTGGTGTTCGCGGCGGAACAGTACCGGTGGCGCCGCGATCCCGCGCAGGCCAGGGAATATGCCGAAGCCGCCATTGCCATTTCCTGCGAGCAAGGGTTCCCGATCTACCTGGCCTGGGGCGCGGTGCTGCAGGGCTGGGCGCTGTCCGAGCAGGGCAGCCACGAGGAAGGCATCGCGCGCATGCGGCGCGGCCTGACGGCTTACGAGGCCACCGGCGGCGAACTGGGCATGCCCAACCTGCTGGCGATGCTGGCCGAAGCCTGCGGCAAGGCGGGCCAGCCCGCCGCCGCACTGGACGTGCTGACGCGCGCGCAGGCGATGATCGAAGAGACCGGCGAGCGGCTCGATGAAGCCGCGGTCTATCGGCTGCGCGGCGACATGCTGCTGCAACTGGCCGCGCCCGATGCCGGCGCAGCCGCCAGCCATGAGGCCGAGGCCTGCTTCCAGCACGCGCTTGCCATTGCGCACGGCCAGGGCGCCAGGCCGCTGGAACTGCAGGCCGCCCTCAGCCTGGCGCGGCTGTGGCAGCGGCAAGGCAAGGGCGACGCCGCGCGCGAAACGCTGGCGCGCATCCACGGCAGCTTCAGCGAAGGCACCGACGGCGCCGACTGGCTGCAGGCGCAGGCACTGCTTGCCGAACTCGGGGGCCAAGCGGCCCCCGAACCAGGGCCCGCACGCGCATGAACACCGCTCCGGCCTGCCCGCTGCAAGAGCGCTTCATGGCGCTCTGGACCCTGGCGGGCGGCACCCGCGCCGCAGACGCGTATGCCGACCTGGCCCGCTGCTACGGCGAGCCGGCCCGGCATTACCACAACCTGGACCATGTGCGCCGCTGCCTGCAGGACCTGGACTGGGCGCGCAGCGCGATACCCGATGCCGCCGACGTGGAGCTGGCGCTGTGGTGCCATGACGTCATCTATGTGCCTGGCGCCGCCGACAACGAAGCGCGCAGCGCCGCGTGGCTGCGGCACTGGTCGGCCGGCACGGTGGCGGCCGCGGGGCGCGTCGCCGCGCTGATCCTGGAAACCACGCATGCCGAGGTGCCGGCCAGCCTGGCCGGACGCTTTACCGCCGATATCGACCTGGCCGCGCTGGGATGCAGCCGGGCGCGTTTCCAGGACAACGGCGCGCGCCTGCGCGCCGAACGCACCGACCTGGACGATGCCGCCTATGACGCCGCCGAGCGCGCCTTCCTGCAGCGCCTGCTGGCCAGTCCCCGCATCTATGCCACCGACCTGTTCCAGTCACGCTACGAGGCGCAGGCGCGTGCCAATCTCGCCTGGCGGCTGGCCCAGCCTACAGGAACTCGCCGGTGATATCGACGCTGGAGCGCTGGCCCACGCAGTCATAGTTGCGCTCCAGCCATAGCGTCGCCGCCTGGCGGCCCTGGTCGCGCAGCGCGCACAGGAACTCCCAGTCGGCGTTGTACTTGGTCGAGACCCCCAGCGCGGCCATGGTTTCGTCCGAGCGGATCGAATGGATCCACATCTCCTTCATCTCGGTGCGGTCGATCTTGCCTTGCTGGATCAGCGTGGTGACGAAGCCGATCGCCCGCATCTCACGCATCAGCGACGAGTTGAAGCTGACCTCGTTGACGCGGTTCAGGATCTCCGCCGCCGTGGTCGGCACCCCGCGCCGCACGATCGGATTGATGTGGACGATCACCACATCGTGCGTCTGGCAGTGATAGATCAGCGGAAAGATCGCCGGGTTGCCGACATAGCCGCCGTCCCAGTAATGCTGCCCGTCGATGCTGACCGCCTGGAACAGCGTGGGCACGCAGGCCGAGGCCAGCACCGCGTCGACGCTCAGCTCTTCCTGCGCAAAGATGCGGATGCGGCTGGTCTCGATATTGGTGGCGCACAGGTACAGCCGGATCGGGCAACGCTCGCGCAGCGCCGCGAAGTCCACCTGACCGAGCAGCACGTCGCGCAGCGGGTTGGCATTGCCCGGGTTGAACTGGTACGGCGACAGCAGGCGCAGCGTGATGTCGGCCATGGCGTACAGCGGGGAGTGGTTCAGCCCCAGCGTATGGCTGCCCTTGAACCACGGCAGCCAGCGCAGCGGGTTGAAGCGCTGCGCCGAGTGCGCGATGGCCTGCCAGAAGTCATGCAGTGCCCGGCGCGCACCGTCGCTGCCGCCCTGCATCAGGCCATAGGCCAGCACCGTGCCGTTCATGGCGCCGGCACTGGTGGCGCTGACGCCCTCGATCGCCAGCCGGCCGTCTTCCAGCAGACGGTCGAGCACGCCCCAGGTAAACGCACCGTGCATGCCGCCGCCTTGCAAGGCCAGCGCCACGGGCTTGGCTTGGACAGGCTCGGGCGGCATAGGTGTCTTCCCTTCGGCGGCGGCAAGGCGCCATGCTCCAGTGTAGGAAGAACCGGGCTGGCAGCGTAAGGCGGCGTGCGTGGCATGACCCACACTGCCGCGGCGGCTGCGTCATGGCGGCCTCCGCGTTCGTGGCAGCAGGATCACTTGCGCACGCCGGCGCTCGCTACACCAGTTCGAACCCATGCCGCGCCAGCGGCAGCGAGCGGATGCGGTGGCCGGTGGCGGCAAACAGCGCATTGGCCAGCGCCGGCGCCAGCGTCGGCACCGCCGATTCGCCCACGCCGCCAATGCGCTCGCCACTGGGGGCCAGCACCGCTTCGAAGCGCGGCGTCTGCGCCAGCCGCAACAGCGGATAGTCGTGGAAGTTGGATTGCTGGACGCGCCCGTCGGCAATGGTGATCGTGCCAGACAGCGCCGCACTCAGGCCCCAGATGCTGGCACCTTCGAGCTGGCGCTCGACCGTCGCCGGGTTGATCACGACCCCACAGTCGATGGCATTGACGATGCGGTGCAGCGTAATGCGCTGGCCTTGCACCGACAGCTCCACCGCCGTTGCGCACAGCGAGCCCCACGCCTGCGACAGCGCCAGGCCGTGGCAGCGCCCTGCCGGCGCGCTGCCCCAGCCGATGTGCCGCGCCAGGCGCTGCAGCAAGCGTGCCGGGCGCGGGCGGTCGGCCAGCAGGCCCAGCCGGAACTGCAGCGGGTCAGCGCCGGCGTGGTGGGCCAGCTCGTCGATGAAGCTTTCGGCGAAGAAGGTGTTCTGCGTGTAGCCCACGCCGCGCCAGAAGCCCACCGGCACGGCGGTATTGACCATGGCATGGCGCACGGCGAGATGGGGCAGTGCGTAAGGCAGGTCCACTACCCCCTCGACCGATTTGGGGTCGACCCCGCCCTTGACCCGGTCCGGGAAATTGCGGACATAGATCGACGAGCAGGCCAGGCGCGCATCCAGCGCGCGGATGCCGGGCGCGTCCGCCGCCAGCACCGCGCTGAAGCGCGCCGCCGCCGCGGGACGGTAGAAGTCGTGCTGGATATCTTCCTCGCGCGACCAGATCAGCTTGACCGGCTGCCCCGCGGCCCTCGACGCCAGCGCGGCCTGGACAAAGACATCGAACTCCTCGCGCCGGCCAAAGCCGCCGCCGACGAAGGTCCCGTGCACGGCGATGCGCGCGGCGGGCATGCCAAGCACGCCAGACAGCCGCTGCGCGATCTCGCCGCAAACCTGCGTCGGACCCCAGACCTCGGCGCGGTCGGCGCGCACGTCGGCGGTGGCGTTCATCGGCTCCATGGTGGCGTGGGCAAGGTACGGCACGTCGTATTCGGCGGTGAAGGCCGGCGCGCCCTGCATCTGCGCGTCCGGGTCGCCGTGGCGCAGCGCCACGGCGGATGCCTGGCGCGCGGCCTCCCGGTAGCCGGCCATCAAGGCAGCGTCGCCGGCCAGCTGGCCTTGCGGCAACTGCCAGTCAGGCTGCAGCGCGGCCAGGCCCTTGCGCGCGGTCCAGTAGCTGTCGGCCAGCACCACGACGGCGTCGTCCAGAGGCACCACGCGCCGCACGCCGCGCACCGCCAGCGCTGGCCGCGCATCGACCTGGCGCAGCGTGCCGCCGAAGACCGGGCATGCCGTCACCGAACCCACCAGCATGCGCGGCACCTTGACGTCGACGCCGAACATCGCGGCACCGCGCGTCTTCTGCGGAATGTCGAGCCGGTCCGTCGCGTGGCCGAGCAGCGTCCAGTCACGCGGATCTTTCAGCGCCACGTTGGCCGGGCGGGGCAAGGCCGCGGCCTGCGCAGCGAGTGCACCGTAGCCGAGCGTGCGTCCGCTGGGCTCGTGCCGCACCACCCCCTGCACGGCGCGGCACTGCGCCACCGGCACGCGCCAGCTTTGCGCCGCGGCCTCGCGCAGCATCTCGCGCGCGGTGGCGCCGATGCGGCGCAGCGGCTCGAACGACCAGCGCGCCGAGGTGCTGCTGGCGGTCGCCTGCACCTTGAACATGCGGTTGTTGTAGACCGGGTCGGTGGGCGCCAGCTCGGCACGCACCTGGCGCCAGTCGCACTCGAGTTCTTCGGCAATCAGCATGGGGGCCGAGGTCATCACGCCCTGCCCCAGTTCGGCCGACGGCACCATGATGGTCACGCTGCCGTCGGCATCGATGCGCAGCCAGGCGTTGACATCGTCCGGATCGCGCGCGGGCGCGGCGGCGTCGGCCGCCTTCGCCAGCGGCAGGTGGAAGCCCAGCACCAGTGCGGCAGGGACGGCGCCGGCGGCGTGCAGGAAGCGGCGGCGGCTAGTGTAAAGCGGGCTCACGATGACGCCCTCCCCTTGGGTTCTCCAGCGTTCAGTGCCGTGGCGGCGCGCAGGATGGCGCGCTCCACGCGCGGGTAGGTGCCGCAACGGCACAAGTTGGTGATGCCGGCGCGGACATCTTCCGGCCGTGGCATCGGATTGTCCTTTAGGAAAGCGCACGCGGCCATGATCATTCCCGGCTGGCAATAGCCGCATTGCGGCACCTGCTCGGCAATCCAGGCGCGCTGGACCGGGTGTGAATTGTCGACCGACAATCCTTCGATGGTGGTAATGTCGGCGCGCGCCACGGTGCCGACAGGCGTAATGCAGGCGCGCACCGCCTTGCCGTCGACATGCACGGTGCAGGCCCCGCACAGGCCGGCGCCGCAGCCGAACTTGGTGCCGGTATAGCCCAGGTAATCGCGCAGCACCCATAGCAAGGGCATGTCACGCTCGGCATCGACGGCGTGGCGCTTGCCGTTGATCTTCAATTGCAGCTTCATGGGGGTCTCCTCGTTGCGCACCGGCTTCGCAGCGGCCGGTTCGGGTGCGGCCCAGTATCGGCCGCGCGGCATGGCAGGACAATCGACTTGTTTTGCCATCACCTGTGAGGCAAGATCACAGCCATGATTCGCCGGCTCCCTTCGATGCAAGTCCTCCAGGCCTTCGCCGCCACCGCGCGCACGGGCAGCATGACGCGCGCCGCCGATGCGCTGTGCGTGACGCACGGCGCCATCAGCCGGCATATCCGTGCACTGGAGTCACAGCTTGGCTGCACCTTGTTCCTGCGCGCGGGCCGGCAGCTGGAGCTGACCGCCACCGGCCGCGAACTGGCCGACGACCTCGAGCGGGCCCTGCGCGCGGTGGAACTGTCACTGGCCGGCGCGGCCGAGCGGCGCGCGCGCGAACGGCAGTCGCTGCATGTCAATGTCAGCCCCGAACTCGCCGGCGCGTGGCTGGTACCCAAGCTGCCGCAACTGCGCGAGGCACTGCCCGGCCTGGACCTGTCCATCGCCGCCAGCACCGAAGATCCTGACTTTGCCCGTTCCGACCTGGACGTCAGCCTGCGCTACGGCCCCGCGCCCTTCACCGGATACCAGTGCCTGAAGCTGCTGGACGACGACATCATCGTGGTATGCAGCCCCGGCTTCGCCAGGCGGCACGCCGGCATGACCGCGGCCGACGCCGCGCACTTGCCGCGGCTGCGGCACGCACGCTTCCGCTGGTCGCAATGGGGCGCCGCCGCGGGCGTGGTACTGGACGAACCCGAGGACGGCGTCGTCTTCGACTGCCGCGCACTGCTGATCGAAGCGGCGGCCAGCGGCATGGGGCTGGCGCTTACGCGGGGCTTGCTGGCACGTGAGGCTATCGCTGCGGGGCGGTTGGTGCGGCCGTTGGGGGATAGTTTTCCGGCTAGTCATAACTGCTACATCGTGTGGCGTGGGGATAATCCTAAGCAGGGGTTGATTCGGGGCTTTGCGGAGTGGTTGCGGGAGGTGGCGGTGCGAGGGTGAGCGGTGATCATGTGGCGCTATCGTGCTTGGCGGGCGCGGCTGTTTCGCCGGCGTAGCCGGCGACCTCCTTTCTGTCCGAGCGACAGAAAGGAGGCAAAGAGCGCGTCGCCTGGGCGGCTGGCCAAGGCGGCGTTGGTGGTTCTTGCGGTGGTGACTTGCGGCCTTGCGGATGGTGGTTCGACCCTGCTGACGCTACCTGGAGGTGCCTGGCGTTCGGGGTCGGATGGACGAACCCGACTTTAGGTCGGTGGCAGCCTTCTAACGGCGTTGTCGGTGGGACGCCTTCGGCTGCGCTGCGCGCGCTCCCTATCTCAGGTCTACTGCTCGGGCACGGAGTGCGTCGCTGCGCTCGCACCGCGCTGTCGCGCGCGAGCGCAACAGGGTGTTTCATCCCGCTTGTTTGCTCCCCTCTCGCTGGCGGGAGAGGGCGGGAGCTTCAACGAGGTACATCGTCTGGCGCGGCGGCAATCCCTAGCAAGCGCTGATCCGGGGACATCGCGGAGTGGTTGCGGGAGCCGGCGGTGCGGCGGTGAGCTGACCCGCCGGCCCGGACCCGACCGGCATCACCGTGCCGCATTGCTAACGGTTTGTGACCCCTGTCACGAATGCCGGCTGCGCCTGCCTTTATCGTAGCCTCCTCCATGAAGGAGCTACATGCGGCGCGGCCGGTACGCCTTCCATCGTGATGGCATGCGCTACGCCCCGACGTTCTGACGGAATCGATAGCGAGATGGCATGACTGACTCTGGATCTGGGTCCCTGGCCGTAGTGGTCCCTGTCTACAACGAAGAAGCCGTCATTCGGCAGTTTCACCAGCGGTTGTCTGCAACGCTCGATGGCATCGAGCATTTGCATGCGGCCGTTATTTACGTGAATGACGGAAGCGCCGATCACACCCTTGCCGTGCTCCTGGCGCTCCGACAGCAGGATCCGCGCATTGCGATCGTGAACTTAAGCCGCAATTTCGGCAAGGAGATCGCCCTGTCAGCCGGCCTCGACTTTGCCGACGCCGATGCCGTCATTGTCATCGACGCTGACCTGCAAGACCCGCCTGAGCTAATCCCGGAGTTTGTTCGGCTGTGGCAGGCGGGCAATGATGTCGTGTATGGCCAGCGCGTCAGCCGGAGGGGCGAAACACGACTGAAGAAGGCCACGGCCTACCTGTTCTATCGGGTCATTCAATCCCTGAGCCGCGTCCACATTCCGGAAGACACCGGGGATTTCAGGCTGTTGAGCCGGCGAGCCGTGCAAGCGCTGCGGTCCCTGCGCGAACAGCATCGTTACATGAAGGGGCTGTTCTCCTGGATCGGCTATTCGCAAGTGGCGCTGCGCTATGAGCGCGCGCCACGGTCCGCGGGCACATCGAAGTTCAATTACCCACGGCTGTGGGCCTTTGCCCTGGAAGGGATTACGTCGTTCTCGATCACCCCGCTGAAGATTGCTACCTACGTGGGCCTGTTGATTGCCGGATTGTCGTTTATGGGCGCCGCGTTCGTGTTCTACAAAGCCCTGGTCTACGGCGATCCGGTGCGGGGCTATCCGTCCCTCATGGTGACGAATCTCTTCCTGTCAGGGGTACAGTTGATCGGAATTGGCGTGCTGGGGGAGTATCTCGGCCGGATGTTCAACGAGAGCAAGAATCGGCCACTGTATTTTGTCGAACGGCATATCCCGGCCGGCATGGCTGATGACGCCAGGACGCTGGCGAGGCTCGTGCCGGACGCAGCAAGCGCAATAGGGATCGACCGTGACGTTCAGCGTCAGAAATCGGTCAGGATCGCGGGTGGAACTTAGTTGGTGTTTGTCTTTGCCGCGCCCGCCCGCAAGGGCGGGTGCCAGGACAGCCGTCCGCCCTTTCAATGCACTGCAACGAATCCAGCGATGTACCAAATCCTGGCCGCGGTATTTCGACCGCTGCGCTCCCCTCTTCGCGTGCTCAGTGGCAAGCTCGCAGCCAGCCATCCGGATACCGCCCGCATAGAAGCATCCAAGTCGCATATTGCCACGGCGTTCGCTCTTGCAGCAGTCGTTCTCCTCTGGTTCCTCGGCCGCGGTCTTGTTATCGGAACGCTTGCCAACGTAGAGCAGTTGACCGGCCACTATGCAGCCACGGCATTCACCTGGGCAAGCCCGACATCTCATCTCAAGCCCGGCCTCCTTGCTGGTTCCGGCGGCGCTTTGCAACTGACCGGTCGTGCGCCGCAAGACCAGCGCTGGACCCTGCGCTGCGGGAACGATCTGGAACTGGTCATAGAGCGGCCTGCCGGTCTGTTTCGCCAGTGGGTTCCATTGGTGCCAGCATGCGAGCGCTCCGGTCTCTCCATACGCTCCGACTGGTCGATGCTTCCAGGCGACGGCTGGGGAGCCCGCGATCCGCGCCAGCTTTCCTTTCAGGTCTTCGAAATCCGTGACAACGCCGGACCGATACCGCTGGCACACCTCGTTGCGGAATCGACCGGATTCTTTGACGTCGAGAAGCACGACTTCAGCACGTCCGCGGCGCATGTTCTCACCTCCCGCTGGGATGCCGACTGGTACCGCCGCATTGCAAGCCATGGCTACCACTACGACGGTGACAGCGGCAGGCAGCAAAGCGTCGCCTGGCCGTTCCTGTACCCCATGGCCGTGAAGGCATTGGCTGCCGTGCTCGGCAAACCGGTAACGTCGATGATGCTGGCATTCAATGCCGTCTGTCTTCTGCTTGCACTCGCGCTACTGTTCGCCATCGGCCGCGCCGCGGGCCTCGACGCTGGTCCGGCGCTCATTGCACCCGCGTGGCTGGTGTTCAATCCGTTCGCATTCTTTCTGGTAGGAGGCTTCTCCGAGTCGCTATTCCTGCTGCTCGAGTGCGCGCTCGTGTTTTCGCTGGTCTATCGGCGTTACTGGCTAGGCGCCTGGGCCGTTGCACTGCTGACGGCAACGCGCTTTATCGGATTGCTGTCTGTGGTCTGGCTGATCCACGGCATCTGGTCCGACAGCACGTCGAGCCCGCGCAAGCGGATAATCCAATCCCTTGCCGTGGCCGGAATCGCCATGCTGGGAGTGGTTGGCGACATCGCAGTCAAGTGGATGCAAACCGGTTTTCCCCTTGCTGCCTTTACGGTACGCAACGCGTGGCAGGTCACGCCGCCAGGCCAGTGGCTGGGCCTACTCGATTTCGGGAAACTGTTCGAAGGTGAATACCTGGCGCTCGTCTTCCTGGGACTGTCGCTCTTCCTCTCGTGCATCGCCGCACTTTGCAAAGCCATCCGGCAGTCCTGCCATGCGGCAGCCATGCTGATTGGCATTGGTGTCACGCAGGTAGGCGGAACGCTTCTGCTCAACCCCGAATTGCACTCGGTGGGACGCTACCTGCTGCCATTGGCGCCGTCCATCGTGGGCGTGCTCGCGTTGGGGCGCGGTCATGGCAGGCTGGTCGCTTGTGCAGGGGTTATCACGGCGGCCGGGGCGGGAGCCATGCCATTCATCGTGCAGCGCATTGCCATCGGATGGCCGCCTTATTGAACTCCGGACGGAAGCTTCCGGCAAGCAACCCTATCCCGCCCATGCGACATTGCCATCCAACGGATAAACCGGCCTGCTGACCCGCCGGAACGGAAACCGCTCATAACGCGAACTGGTAACCCCCTCCCCGTCGCACTCCACCACCGCCCTGGCAATCGGCACGAACACCGGCCGGCAGTACATGCGCGACTTCAGCAGCAGGAACCTGGCCCGATGCGGATCGATGCCGATATGGGTGAAGATACCCAGGTCCCAGTGCTCTTGCGGGGTCTCGGTCACGACGATCTGCGCCGCGCCGATATCGAGCAAGGCGGTGCGCCCCATGCGGATGCGCTGCCCGGTGTAGGTCGGGCCGGTGATGGTGTACTCGCCGTCGGTGATCGCGGCGACCGTGCCGGTCAGCGGCCTGCTTTGCGGATAGACCTCCAGCTGGGGCAGCGCCACCTTGTCGCCGACCGGCAGCGTGATGGTGGCCCCGACGCCGGCGTCGACCAGCGCGGCGACCGCCTCCGCATCGCACACGGGCCCGACCGCGATGCCGGTCAGGCCTTGTGCCAGTGCCTCGTGCAGTACCGCCATGTTGTCGCAGGTGCCGCCGGACATGCAGTTGTCGCCATGGTCGAGCAGCAGCACCGGCCTTGCATCGGCACGGTCCGCGCTGTCGGCAAGCTGCGCGGCGCGCGCGATGGAGCTGGAAAGCGGCTCCGCCTGGTAGGCAAAGCCATCGCGCTCGGCCCACGCCTGTGCCGCGATCCGGCTGGCAACCTCGTCCGCCTTGGCGGGGTCGCCGTCGCCGACCACGATGACGCTCAGGCAGGGGGCGGCGATGTCGGCCAGGCCGAAGCCGGCCAGCACCGACACCGCCAGCATGCCGTCCCGCTCGGCCTCGCGCGCCAGCGCCACGGCGCGCTGCATGGCGCCTTCGTCGGTGCGGCTGCGCAGGGTGTGCGTGATCAGCGGCGGGCGCCGCCACGCCATCACCGGGCGCACGCGCCCGGCAATCATGTCGAGCAGCAGCCGCCCGGCATGGGCGCCGGTTTCATACATGTCCACGTGCGGGTAGGTCTTGAAGCTGACCGCGATGTCGGCATGGTCGACCAGCGCCTGCGTGATGTTGCCGTGCAGATCCAGCGCGACCGCGACCGGCGCGTGCGGCAGCACGGCGCGCAGGCGGCGCAGCAGGTCGCCTTCGCCGTCGTCGCTGTTCTCGGCCACCATCGCGCCGTGCAGGTCGAGCATCACCGCATCGCAACCGTGTGCGGCCGCGATGATGGTGTCGCACAGATGGGTGTAGGCCTCGGCGGCGACGCGTCCGCTCGGGTTGGCGCCGGCGATCACGGGCACCACGATGTCGGCGCCGGCGGCTTCGGCCAGGTCGATGAAGGCGGCGGCCGCGGTGCGGGTGCCCTTGGCGGCGCGATAGGCGGCGTCGCCATAGGCCGGCGCGAAGGCACCCAGCGGTGTCGGCACCGGTGAGAAGGTATTGGTCTCGTGGTTGAGTCGGGCAATCAGGATCTTCATCGGGCAGTCCGTTCCGGTGTCATGGCCGCGTGGCGGCATCGAGCATGGCGTGCAGCAGCACGTTGCAGCCGGCCTCGAGGTGCTCGGGCCGCGCGTCTTCGATTTCGTTGTGGCTGATGCCATCCTTGCACGGCACGAAGATCATCGCCGCCGGGGCGACGCGGGCCAGGTAGACCGCGTCATGGCCGGCGCCGCTGATCACGTCCATGGCGGAATGGCCGAGCCGTTGCGCGCCGCCGCGCACCGCCTCGACCAGCCGCGCATCGAATGGCTGCGGCGGGAAGTACACCACCTGCCGCAAATCGATGGCAATGCCGCTGCGCGCCGCCAGCGCGGCAACCTGCGTACGCAGTGCCGCGTCCATCGCGGACAGCACCGTGTCGTCGCCGGCGCGCAGGTCCACTGTCATCGTGACCTTGCCGGGGATGACATTGCGCGAATCGGGATGCACGCCCAGGCAACCGACCGTGCCGCGGCCATGCGGAGGATGATCGAGCGCGATGCGGTTGACCATGCCGACCAGCTCCGATGCCGCCAGCAGCGCATCCTTGCGCAACGCCATCGGCGTAGGGCCGGCATGCGCTTCCATGCCGGTCAGCACCACGTCGTACCAGCGCTGGCCGAGCGCGCCGGTGACCACGCCGATGGTGGTGTCGCTAGCCTCCAGCACCGGTCCTTGCTCGATATGCGCTTCAAAGTAGGCGCCGACCGGGCGCGCGCCGACCGGCTCCGGCCCGGCATAGCCGATGGCCTGCAACGCGTGACCGACGCTGATACCGTCGCGGTCGCGCTGCTGCAGCATGTCGGCCAGCGCGAACTCGCCGATAAACGCGCCCGAGCCCATCATCACCGGAACGAAGCGCGAGCCTTCCTCGTTGGTCCAGACCGCGACCTCCAGCGGGGCATCGGTGACGATGCCGGCGTCGGCCAGCGTGCGCAGCACTTCGATGCCGGCGAACACGCCGTAGTTGCCGTCGAACTTGCCGCCGGTGGGCTGGGTGTCGATATGGCTGCCGGTCATCACCGGTGGCAAGGCGTTGTCGCGCCCGGCGCGCCGCGCAAAGATATTGCCGATAGCATCGATGCGGATCGTGCACCCGGCCGCCTGGGCCTCGGCGACGAAGAAGTCGCGGCCCTGGCGGTCCAGGTCGGTCAGCGCCAGCCGGCATACGCCGCCCCTGGGCGTGGCGCCAATGATGGCCAGGCGCATCAGGGTGTCCCACAGGCGCTGGCCGTCGATGCGCAGGTCGGCGCGCGCGCCGGCGCTCGCCGCTGCCGCGCGCGCAGCTTGCAATGTCGTCATCTCAATCCTCGTATGGCTCGGCCGGCATCGCGGCCTGCGTGGTCCATGGATCAGGCCGCCAGCCCGACGCCGAGATAGCGGTCCTTGACCGCCTCGTCGGCGCGGAAGGCGTCGTTGCTGCCGGTGTAGACCACCCTGCCCTGCTCGATGATCACGTGGCGGTCGGCCAGCTGCATGCAGACCTCCAGGTTCTGCTCCACCAGCAGAATCGGCACGCCGGCGGCCTTGATGACCTTGAGCTGCGCCACGATCTCTTCCACGATCACCGGGGCCAGCCCTTCTACCGGCTCGTCGAGCATCAGCAGGCGCGGATGGTTCATCATCGCGCGCCCGATCGCGAGCATCTGCTGTTCGCCGCCGGACAGCTGCGCGCCGCCGTTGCCGCGCCGCTCGCGCAGACGCGGGAAGATGCGGTAGATGTCCTGCAGCTGCCACGGCGAATCGCGGCGCGCGGCCAGCTTGAGGTTCTCTTCCACCGTCAGCAGCTTGAAGATGCCGCGGTGCTCGGGCACCAGGCACAGGCCTTCGACGGCAATCCGGTGCGGCGCCAGGCCGGCAACGTCCTTGCCGCGGAAGATCACGCGCCCGCCGCAGGGCTGGACCACGCCGGCAATGGCCTTGAGCGTGGTCGACTTGCCGGCGCCGTTGCGCCCCAGCAGCGTGACCAGCTCGCCTTCGCCGACCGCCAGCGACACGCCCTGCAGCACATGGCTCTTGCCGTAGTAGCCATGGATCTCCTGTACGTCGAGCATCATCCCCTGCCTCCGGTAATCATGTTGCCGAGATAGGCGGCGCGCACGCGCGGGTCGCCGCGCACGGCAGCGGGCGGCCCCTCCATCAGCACCTTGCCTTGCTGCATCACCGTGACGGTGTCCGAGATATCCATGACGATGTCCATGTTGTGTTCGATCAGCACGACGGTGTGGTCCGCGGCCAGCCCGCGGATCAGCCGCTTCATCGCGCCGAGGTCGTCGACGCCCATGCCCGAGGTGGGCTCGTCCAGGAAGATCGCGCGCGGCCGTGCGGCCAGCGCCATGCCGACCTCCAGGCGCCGTTGCTGGCCGTGCGACAGCACCCCTGCGGCGCTGTCCGCGACGCGCGTCAGTTCCAGCCGTTCGAGCACCTGGTCGACGACCTCGCCGCAGGCCAGTTCGCCGACCGGCAAGCGCCATCCGCTCATGGCCTTGCGCGGTGACGTACCCAGCGCGGCAAGGCGCAGGTTCTCGCGCACCGGCAGGCTCGGGAACAGGCTGGTGACCTGGAACGAGCGCGCGATGCCGCGCTGCACGCGCTGGTAGTCGGCTTCGGCCGTGACGTCCTTGCCGTCGAAGACGATGCGGCCGGCGCTGACTTCCTTGGTGCCGGTCAGCATGTGGAACAGCGTGGTCTTGCCGGCGCCGTTGGGGCCGATCACGGAATGGATCGTGCCCGGCATCACGCGCAGGTCGACCCCGCCCAGCGCCGTGAACTTACCGTACTGCTTGACGATGCCGGTGGCTTCGAGAATGGGGGTGGTGGCGGTGCTCATGCGCTTTCCTCCTGCGTGACGGGGGCGCGGCGCACGCCGCGCAGGCGATCCCATAGCGTGGCGCCCAGCCCCCACAGCCCGCGCTGCATGAACAGGCTGACCGCGATCAGCAGGAAGCCGAGCAGCATCAGCCAGCGCGGCCACAGCGTCGACAACCAGTCCGCCAGCAGCACGTAGAAGGCGGCGCCCAGCACCGAGGCAAAGATATTGCCGGTGCCGCCGATCACGGTCATCACCAGGATCATCTCGCTGGCGTGGTAGTCGATATTGGTCAGCGGCGCGATGCCGGTCAGCATCGCATGCAGCGCGCCGGCCAGCCCGGTGACCGCGCCGGAGACCATGAAGGCCAGCAGCTTGAACGCCTTGACGTTGTAGCCGACCGCCAGGGCGCGCTCTTCGTTGTCGCGGATCGCCAGCAGCGTGCGTCCCAGCACCGACTCGGTCACGCGCAGCACCGCCAGGAACACCGCCAGGAACAGCACCGCGACGAAACCATAGAACTGCCATGGCGACGCCAGCGGCACCAGCGCATGGCCCGCCACGGACAGCGGCGGACGCGGGATATCCAGCAGGCCGTTGTCGCCGCCGGTGATGCCGGGCGCGGTATAGGCCAGGAAGTAGAACATCTGCGCGAACGCCAGCGTCAGCATCACGAAGTAGGTACCGCGCTGCCGGATCGCAAACCAGCCGACCAGAGCCGCCGCGGCAGCGCCGATCGCGATCGCCAGCAGCAGCGCCAGCGGCATCGGCAGGCTGGCGCGGGTCAGCGCCAGCCCCACCGCATAGCTGCCCAGCCCGAAGAAGATGCCCTGCCCGAACGACAGCAGGCCGGTGTAGCCGAGCAGCAGGTTGCACGCCATGGCGGCCATCGCGTAGATCAGCACTTCGGTGGCAAGCGTGCCGGAGCGCATCGTCAGCGGCAGCAGCAGCGTGACGCCGAGTGCCAGCCACCAGAAACGGTAGCGCAAGAGCCATTGTCTTTGCATAGCCATCATCCCCTCCCCAGCAAGCCATGCGGGCGCAGCAGCAGCACCGCGGCCATGGCGACATAGATCATCAGCCGCGCGCCCTCGGGCCACAGCGTGCTCATCAGGCTCTGCACCACGCCGACCAGCAGGCCGCCCACCAGCGCGCCGGTGAAGCTGCCCATGCCGCCGACCACGACCACGATAAAGGCCACGCCCAGGGCCTCGACACCCATGAACGGCTCGGCCCCGCGGATCGGCGCGGCCAGCACGCCGGCGATCGCCGCGGTGGCGGCGCCCAGCGCAAACATCAGGCTGAACAGCCGGAACACATTGATGCCGAGCAGCGACACCATCTCGGTGGATTCGCTGCCCGCGCGCACCGCACTGCCCAGGCGCGTACCTTCGAGCAGCCACCACAGGCCGATCGCCAGCAGGCCCGTGAAGGCGATCACGAACAGCCGGTACTTGGGATAGACGAAGTCGCCCCACATCACCACGCCCTGCAGCGCATCCGGCGGCGGCACGTCGACGCCGAGCGGCCCCCAGCCGACGATGATGAGTTCCTGGATGGCGAGCGCCAGGCCCACCGTGACCAGGATGTGGAACTCGTGCGGCTGCGCATAGACATGGCGCAGCATGACCTTCTCGGTCAGCCACGCCAGCGCGCCGATGATGATCGGAGCGAACACCAGCGCCACCCAGAAGTTCATGCCGAACTGCAGCGCCTGGAAGCAGAGGTAGGCACCCAGGGCATAGAAGGCGCCATGCGCGAAATTGACGAAGCGCAACAGGCCGAACACGATCGACAGCCCTACCGCCAGCAGGAAGTAGAGCATGCCGATCCCGACGCCGTTGATCACCTGCAACAGATAGACGTTCATGAGTCGTACGGATGTAGGAAGCCGCCATGCTCGCGCAGCCGCGCGGCATGGTGCTCAGAGGTGCTTCAGTGTGTGCTCCGCGGGGCGATGGCCCCGCGGCGTCAGGGCATCAGGCCATCTTGCACTGGGTCTGCTCGACCGGCAGGAAGGCCTTGCCGACGCTGACGATCTCGGCGTAGTCGTCCTTGTCTTTCATGCTCGACCTGGCCTTGCCCTTGAGCAGGTAGTAGTTCTTCAGCACCTGGTGGTCGGCGGCGCGGATTTCCTCCGGCCCGGTCAGGCCCTCGTACTTCATGCCTTCGAGCGCGGCCACCACGGCCTTCGGATCGGCGCTGCCGGCCTTGATCATGCCGTCCACCATGATCTTGGTGCAGATGTACGAGCCCGCCAGGCTGTAGTTGGGATTGGCCTTGAACTTGGCCTGGGTGCGCTTGACCAGGTCGCGGTTCAGCGGCGTATCGACGCCATGCCAGTATTGCGCGCCGAAATAAACGCCCTCGCACAGGTCGGCGCCGAGCGACTCGAACTGTTCCAGCCCCGAGGCCCAGGCGAGCAGGATGGTGGTGTTCTTCTTCATGCCGAAGCTGACCGCCTGGCGCAGCGTGTCGGCGGACTGCGAGCCGAAGTTCAGGATCAGCAGCACGTCCGGCTTGGCAGCCAGCGCGTTGGTCAGGTAGCCGCTGAATTCCTTCTCGGTCAGGGCGTGGTAGCTGTTGCCCACGTGCTCGATGCCCTTCTCCTTGAAGATCGCCTTGGCCGCCGACAGCAGCCCGTCGCCGAACACGTATTGCGGCGTGATGGTGTACCAGCGCTTGGCCTTGGGCATCGCTTCGATCAGCGGCCGCACGGTGCGCTCGATCGCGCCGAAGGTCGGCACCGACCAGCGGAAGGTGGCGCGGTTGCAGTCCTTGCCGGTGATCTCGTCGGCCCCGGCGGTGGTCACGAACACGCCGCCGAATTTCTCCGCCTCCTTGCCCATGGCCAGCGATTCGGACGACAGGATGCCGCCGGCGAAATAGCGCGCCGCCTTTTGCTGCGCCAGCTCCTGCACCTTGCGCACCGCGGTGGCGGGCTTGCCTTCGGTATCGAGCACGCTATAGCGCAGGGGCCGGCCCAGCACCTGGCCGTACTGGTCGATGGCGAGCCGCATGCCCAGGTCGGCGAATTTGCCATTGGCAGCGAAGGCGCCCGACATCGGCACCGGGCAGCCAAATTCCAGCGCCTCGCCCGCGGCGAGGGCGCTGCGGCCATGGATCAGGGAGGTGGGGACGGCGGACAGCGCCGCCAGTTTCAGCAGGTCACGACGATTCAAGGCTCACTCCTCGTTATGTGGGGATCGGGCTGCACGGGGCGAAAGTCTGGCCAACGCCTTGGCCCGGCGCTGTACCGTCTCCCCGACATGCTGGTGACTTTCGCCCGGCGCCGACACTGTCCGAGCAAGAATCGAACCTGTTTATTCTATTTATACGTATAAATAGAATAGAATCATCTTAGGAGTCGGCCGGAATCGTTGTCAACAAAGGAAAGGTCAGGGTTTACGCACCCTCGGCGCAACGCGTCATGGGCCCCGCACATGGGGCGACGGCGGGACAGAATGGTGCGGACGACGGCCCTGGCCATGCCAGCCAATCGGGCAGCATGCACGCGGCTGGGGCAAGCTGCGGCGCTGCGCCGGCGCGCTTGGCTAGAATGCAAGCGCCCTGGTCTTTATGGCTTGCGGCGCATGACAAGGAATGAGCAATGGCGATGTTTCGGGAGGGCAATACCGGGGCCATCGAGATCCGCAAGCAGAAGCGCGCGGACCTCGTGGCGGAAGAACTCAAGCGGCTGATTACCCAGCGCAACCTGCGCCCGGGCGACAAGCTGCCGCACGAGGTCAAGCTGCAGCAGATGTTCTCGGTCAGCAAGAGCACGATCCGCGAGGCGCTGAAGTCGCTGGAGGTGCAGGGCCTGATCCGGGTCAGCACCGGCCCGGCGGGCGGCGGCACGATCGTCGAAGTGCCGCTGGACCGCACCTTCCAGCTGATGCAGAACTACCTGTTCTTCAAGGACGTCGGCATTGCCGACATCTATACCGTGCGCCGCCTGCTGGAGCCCGAGCTGGCCGCGGGCGCGGTGCCGCACCTCACGGACGACGATTTCAAGGCGCTGGAACGCACCATCGACCTGTGCGACCCGGCCTCGGCCGCGGCGGCGACGCCATTGCTGGACCAGCGCCAGGAAGACCTGACCTTCCACGACATCCTGGCCGCGGCCAATCCCAACCCGATGCTGAGGTTCTCATGCGAGCTGATCAACGAGATGATTCGCCAGCTGGTGGTATTCGGCAACGACACGCCTGCGTGCGAGCACGAGAAATTCGGTGCGGCCAACGTCAAGTTCCACAAGCGCATTGTGGAGGCGGCACGGCAGCGCGACGCCGAGACGGTGCGCGCGCTGATGTCGGCACACATGGAAGAGTGCACGCATTACGTCACGCGCATGAACGGACGCGTCCATGGCCGGCTGGTGCTCGACTCTGAAATGCCGCGGCGCGGACGGATGCTGCCGGCCGACGACGAATGAAGCGCGGCCCCGCGCACCCGCCATCGCTTCAGCCGGCGGCGTCCAGGCGCGCCGCCGCCCGCTTCAGCCGCGCCACGCCTTCGGCGATCTGCTCCGGCGCCGCGCCGGCGAACGAGAGCCGGAACGCCGGTCGTGCACGGCGCTGTGCGTAGAATCCCGCGCCGGGAACGAACAACACCTTTTCCGCGATCGCATGCGGCAGCAACGCGGCGGCATCGTCGATGCCTTCCAGCGACGCCCACAAGAACATGCCGCCTGCCGGCAAGGCGAAGCGGATGCGCTCGCCGAAGGCGTGCCACAGCGCCTGGGCCAGCCGGTCGCGCTTGTCGCGGTAGAACGCGATCTCGCGCTCCACCTGCGCGGGCAGGCGCCCGTCCTTCAGGTATTGCGCGACCGCCAGCTGGATCCACGGCGGCGTGCACAGATCCGACACCTGCTTGGCGATCACCGCGCGGCGAATGATTTCCGGAGCGGCCACCATCCAGCCAATGCGCAGGCCGGGCGCCAGCGTCTTCGACAGGCTGGCCAGGTGCACCAGCCATGGACGGGCGCCGGGGACCTGGTCACTCAGCGCCAGCAACGAAGGCGGCGCGGCGCCGTCGAAACTCAGCGCGCCATAGGGATCGTCTTCGACCAGCACCACCTGGTGCCGCGCCGCCAGCTCCAGCAGGCGCAGCCGGCGCGCGTGCGACAGCGTGGCGCCGGTCGGGTTGGCGAAGGTCGGCACCGTGTAGATTAGCCGCGGGCGCGCCGCGGCCTCGGCCAGCATCGCCGCGAGCGCGTCTACGTCCATGCCGTGCTGGTCCGACGGCACGCCGCGCACGTCGGCCCCGGCCAACCGCAGCGCCTGCAGCGTCGCCGAATAGGTCGGCTCCTCGACCAGCACCACGCTGCCCGGCTCGACCAGCGCTCGCACCAGGAAATCAAAGCCCTGCTGCGAGCCGCTGGTGACCAGCAGTTCGTCCCGCGTCACGGCGGCACCGCGCCCGGCCATCAGCGCCGCGAGGGCGTCGCGCAGCGCCGGCACTCCTTCGGTGGCGCCATACTGCAGGCATTCGGCGGGCCGCTCGCGCAGCGCCTGCGCGGACGCGGCGCCGATGCGCTCGGCATCGAACAGCGCGGCGGACGGATAGCCGCCCGCGAAGGAGATCATCTCCGGGTCCGACAGGTACTTGAACAGCTCGCGGATCGGCGAGCCTTCCGGCTCGCGCAGCGCGGGAACGAACGGGTAGGCGACGGTCATGGTGAGGTCGGCCTCAGCATGCCGCCGCGGTCATCTTGAAGATGCCCTGCGCGTTGCCCGCATCGAAGCCCAGGTCCGTGCGCGTGACCGCCTGCGCGTCATCGACGTAGCGGTCGCGGGTAATGAACTCGTAGAACGAGCCCGGCACCTCGCGCACCACCTCGGCGCCGTCCGCGCCGACAAAGGCCCGGCGCACCGGGTCGGCGCGAAAGGCGGTCTGGCGCACGCGGCCGCTGCGCGACACTTCCACCTTGTCCTTGATCGGCCGGCCCAGCCGCTTCTGCGCCTCCGCCAGCGCGAATACGTCCTCGACGCGGTCGGTGGCGTGGTTGAAGGCATTGCCCTCGGTGGCAATCCAGGCCATTTCCGCCGATTCGGCCAGCAGCGCCTCATAGTCCTCCAGCCGGGGCGCCGCGTGCTGGCGCTCGAAGCAGCGCGCCAGCGCACCGATCAGCTCGCCGGCATCCGCCAGCGGCAACGACCCTTCGCGCTCGAGTTCCCACAGCAGCGCCTGCGCGCGCGGTGTCAGCGGATCGACCGAAGTCTCCAGGACGCGGCTGACGGCCTGCTGGAAGCCTTCGCTGAAGCGCTCCGGGTGCAGCTCGCTGACAAAGAACTGCGCGATCTCTTCCGGCGCGTCTTCATGCGCGTACGAGCGCCCGGTCATGCCGATGCGGTCGAGCGGATAGGTGCCGTTGAGCCGGTAGCCCAGCGGACGCAGGATGCGCGTGAAGGCGGCCTCGCCGGCGGGCAGCGCGCCGTGCTCAGGCCAGCGCACGGTGCGCAGCGCGCCATGGTCGAAGTGGACCTTGCCCCCGGCGGCAGCGACGTCCTCGGTGTAGGCCTTGCCGGTCGGCACGCGCTCGAGGATGCCGGCGAACAGCACCAGGTTCAGCGCGTGGGCAATCTCGGCGCGCGACGGACGCCCGGCCGCGCCGGCCGGCAGCTGCGCGGGCGCGCTCACCAGCGCGGACAGGCGGTCGGCGCCGGCGGCGCCGAGGTGCAGGGAAACGAGTTGGTTGATGTTGTTGCTCATGGTGCAGGCAGGCCCCATTGGCCTGATAACGAGATGAAGTTCAATGACGGCTTTCAGTCCACCGAGGCGCCAGACAGGCGCACGATCTCGCCCCACTTCTGGCGGTCCTTCTTCAGCACCTCGGCGAAGGCTTCGGGCGTGCTCGGCGCGGGTTCCGCGCCGAGGTCGCGCATGCGGGACTGCACGGCAGGATCGCCGAGCGCGCGCGCCAGGTCCTGGCTGATCTTCTGCGCCACCGCGCTCGATACGCCGCGCGGCGCCAGCAGGCCGAACCACGGGCTGGCGTCGAAGCCCGGCACCGGGCCGGCGGCGGCCACGGTCGGCACGTTGGGCAGCGCGGACGAGCGCGCCGGCGTGGTCACCGCCAGCGCCTTGAGCTTGCCGGAACGGACGAGCGGCAGCGATGCCGGCAGGTTGTCGAACATCACGTCGACGCTGCCGCCCATCAGGTCGGCGATCGCCGGGCTGCTGCCCTTGTAGGCGACGTGGCTCATCTCGGTGCCGGTCATGCGCTGGAACAGTTCGCCGGCCAGGTGCGTCGAGGTGCCGTTGCCCGCTGACGCCATGTTGACGCGCTTCGGGTTGGCCTTCAGGTAGGTAATGAACTCCGCCAGCGTCTGCACCTGGGCGCGCTCGGCAAACGCCGGCGACAGCACCACCACGTTGGGCACGCGCGCCACCATCGCCACCGGCGCGAAATCGGCCACGGCGTCATAGGGCAGCTTCTTGTACAGGGTGGGATTGATGCCGAACTCGCCCACCGAGCCCATCAGCAGCGTATAGCCGTCAGCGGTGGACTTGGCGGCGACGCCGGTGCCGACGATGCCGCCCGCGCCGGGGCGGTTCTCCACCAGCACCGGCTGCTTCCATTGCAGCGCGAGCCGCTCGCCGACCAGCCGCGCCACCATGTCGGTGGTACCGCCCGGCGGATACGGCACGATGATGCGGACGGGCTTGGCGGGGAAATCCTCGGCGGCGACGATGCCGGAAAGGGTCATGCCAAAGGCGAAAGTGCCGGCGGCCAGCGCGCTGAACAAGCGTTTCATTGTTGTTTTCCTGTCTACCTGATGGTTGTCGTTATGGCAGTGCCGCGATGGTGGGGGCCGCGGGACCAGGGCTGAATCATTTCTCATCAAGTCCACTGGTTCAAGCGAGATTTCGGTATAGGATGATGACTTTATGTCATCAACTACCCTTCCCTTCTTGCGATGCGGCTACGCCTTCCCAGCCTTTCCAGCCTGCGCGCCTTCGAAGCGGCCGCGCTGCACCTGAACCTGCGCCGCGCCGCCGCGGACCTGTTCATCACGGAAAGCGCGGTCTCGCGCCAGATTGCCTCGCTCGAAAGCCTGCTCGGCGTGCAGCTCTTTCACCGCGCCAACCAGCGCATCACCCTGACTGCGGCCGGTGCGCTCTACAGCGTCCAGGTGCGGGAGATGCTGCGCAAGCTGCAGCGCGACACCCTGGAGGTGATGGCGCATGAAGGTGCCGGCGGCACCGTCGAGCTGGCTTGCGTGCCGACCCTTGCCGTGGAATGGCTGATCCCGCGCCTGCCCGATTTCTACGCGCGGCATCCCCAGGTGGTGGTCAATATCAGCGCCCAGTCCGACGTGTTCCTGTTCGACGGCACGCCCTACGACGCGGCGATCCACTTCGGCGAAGCGGTCTATCCCGGCGCGCGGGCGGACCTGTTGTTCGGGGAAGAATCCGTGGCCGTGTGCCACCCGCAGCTGTTCGGCCGCAAGAAGCGCATCGACGCGCACGACATCGCGAATGCGCCGCTGCTGCACCTGGCCACGCGCAGTTTCGGCTGGAAGCAATGGATGGAAGCGGCCGGCATCGACGACGTCAACGCCATGCGCGGCGCCCGTTTCGACCACCACAGCATGGTCATCGCCGCGGCGCGGGCCGGCCTGGGTATCGGGCTGGTGCCGCGCTTCCTGGTCGAGGAGTACCTGGCGAGCGGGCAACTGGTGAGCCCGGTGGCGCGCTCGCTGCGCGCCACCAGCGCGTATTACCTGGTCCAGCCGGATACGCGACCGATGAGCCATGCCATGCAGCATCTGCGCGCGTGGCTGCTGGAGGCGGCGTCGAAATTTGCCCAGGGGCAGTCGGTGCCCCCGCGCGAACCGCGGCCCGCCACGCGGAAATGAAAGACGCCACGTTCAGGCCGGCGCCGCCGCCAGAGCTTGCGCCACCATCCCGGCAAAGGCATCGGCCATGCCGGAGTTCGCGAGGTGGCTGGCGCGAGCCATGCGCAGCTCTACCACGCACGCCGGCTCCAGCGGCACGATGCGCAGGGCATGGGCAAAGACCCGCGCCGCGTAGGGATTGACGATGCCGATGCCGGCGCCCTCGGCGGCCAGGCCGCAGATCGTTCCGGAGTAGGTGGTCTGCAGCGTCGCGGCCGGTTCGGCCCCGGCATCGCGCAGCACCTGCCACAGCGCAGTCGACAGTTCGTCGTCCGCATTCAGCGTCAGCAAGCGCTGCCCCGCCAGGTGCGAGGCGTGGAGGCGCTTCCGGGATGCCAGCGGGTGTTTCGGGTGCATCACGCAGACGGCGCGGGCACGGTGCATGACCTGGATGTCGAACTGCGGATGGTCGAGCCGCCCGGTCGCAAGCACCAGGTCGAAGCGTCCATGCAGCAGCCCTTCACTGAGCTGGTGGCTGCCCACGGTTTGCAGGTCGACGTGCACGTCGGGATGCTGCGCGATGAACCTGGCCAGGATGCCAGGCATCAGCCCGAGACCCAGCGCCGGCGTACAGCCCAGCCGCAGCCAGCCGGTGCCGGAGCGGCGCAGCAGCTCCACCTCCTGCCCGATACGCGCCAACCCCTGGAAATGGCCCTGGACCGTTTCGAACAACCGTTGTGCCTCGGGAGTCGGGCGCAGCCGGCCCTTGTCCATGTCGAACAGCTTCAGGCCGGCGCCGGACTGCATCTGCGCCAGCAGCCGGCTCACCGACGGCTGGGTGGTATGGAGCATGGCGGCGGCGGCGGTCGTGGTGCCGGTCAGCATGACGGCACGGAAGGCCTCGATTTCGCGGAATGTGGGCGCGCGTGGCATAGGCACAAGGCTGGATGGGGCGGGTGCAGTGTATATCAAGCGCGCATAGACACTACGCAAAATTGAATTTTTCGGCATGGTCGGCCAGGCCTACACTTGCCTGCAGAAAACGGCCGCTCGGCCGCACTGACCCAGGAGACTGCATATGTCGCGCAAGCTGAAACGATCAAGCTGCCTGCCCCCGTTGACCGCCGTGCTTGCCGGCGCCCTGTCGCTGTTCGCATGCAGCGCGCATGCCGCCTACCCGGAGCGCGCCATCCGCCTGATCGTGCCGTTCAGCGCGGGCGGCAGTTCCGACCTGCAGGCGCGCATGCTGGCTGACCGGCTGGGCAAGCTGTATGGCCAGACCGTGGTGGTGGAAAACCGCCCCGGCGCGGGCGGGCATATCGGCGGCAAGGCCGTGGCCGATGCCACGCCCGACGGCTATACGCTGCTGCTCGGCTCCATTGGCCTGCACGCCACCTATGGCACCTACCCCAAGCTGAACTACAACCCGGCCACCGACCTGAAGGTGGTGACCGTGCTGGCAGAGATGCCGCATGTGGTGGTGGTCAATCCGCAGATCCAGGTGGCGAACCTGAAGCAACTCGCCGAGGCCGCCGCCAAGCGTCCGCAGGGCATGACCTTTGGCTCGGCCGGGGTGGGCTCGTCCGTGCACATGATCGGCGAACTGTTCCGCGTCGCCACGGGCGCGCCGCTGACGCACGTGCCCTACAAGGGCAGCTCGGCCGCCATGGCTGACCTGCTGGGCGGCCAGATCGACATGATGTTCGAGAATCCGCCGACCACCCTCGGCTACATCCGTGCGGGCAAGCTGCGTGCGGTTGCGGTGACCGGCAAGACGCGCCTGCCGGCGCTGCCGCAGGTGCCCACCGCGGCGGAGTCCGGCGTGCCCGGCCTGGTCGCCACCTCGTGGACCACCATCGCGGTAGGCGCCAAAGTACCCGAGGCCATCGCCGACAAGCTGAATACCGATATCCGCGCCATCGTTGCCTCGCAGGAGTTCCGCAATGGCCTGGCCGAGCAAGGCATGAGCCCGGTGGCCAATACCCGCGACGCAGCCGCGAAATTCATCGGCGCCGAGAAGGCACGCTGGGACGAGGTCATCAGGAAGGCAAAGCTCAACGCCGAATAACCCGCCACCGCAACGGCCATATCCCTTGTCAACCTCGCGCCAGTCCATGCAAAACCCGGCCATCCAACGACTGCCCCTGCCCTGCCGCCGCCTCGGCGACGGGAAGTACCATCACTTCTTCGGCTACTACAACAAGAGCCCGTGGGACCGTAGCGACCGCTACGTGCTCGCGCACCGGGTCCCGATGGCCGATGCCGACCTCACGCCAGACCTGGTCGCGCAGATCGGCTACTTCGACACCCGCGATGGCGATCGCTTCCGCACCGTGGGCGAGACCCGGGCATGGAACTGGCAGATGGGGGCTCAGCTGCAATGGCTCGACGGTGCGCCCGGCCGGCAGCTTATCTACAACTGCCGCACCGATGACGAATCGGCTTTCTATCCCGGACTGGGCGCTGCCATCTGCGACGTCGAGAACGGCGCGCTGCGCTACCTGCCCATGCCGGTCTACGTGGTCGCGCCGGACAGCCGCTATGCGTTGTGTGTCGACTACCGCCGGCTCTACGTAACCCACCAGACCATCGGCTACAGCGATGACAGCTCGCTGCGCGCCAGGCCGTCGCTCGATCTGGCGCCCGCGCACGACGGCATCCATGCGATGGAGATCGCGACCGGGCAGTCGCGCCTGATCGTCAGCTACCAGGATCTGCGGAACTTCCATCCCGTGCCTTCGATGGACAAGGCGATCCACTGGGTCAGCCACATCGAGATCAACCCATCGTCTTCGCGCGTGCTGTTCCTGCACCGCTGGACCGAACGCGTGGAGGACGAGACCTGCTTCCTGCATCGGCTGATCACCGTCAATCCGGATGGCACGGACATGCGGCTGCTGGAGTGCTCCGACCATCCATTGCCGCAACTGGCCGGACACTTCGATCCCGATGCGGTGGGCACCTTCGATTACGAGAAGTCGGAATACCAGATCTCGCATCCCTTGTGGAAGGACGACACCCACATCATCGTCTGGGGCCCGCATGACGGCAGCATCCATTACCACCTGTACGAAGACCGGGCCGGCGGCGAGGTAACGGTGATCGGCGCGGGCGTGCTGACGGAGAACGGCCACATGACGTTCTCGCGCACCCATCCGCAATGGCTGCTCAGCGACACCTATCCGGACGCACAGACCAGCGAGCGCGTACTGTTTCTCTATGATGTCGAACGCGGCATGCGCTTCGACATCGGCACGTTCTACACCAGTCCTGACCTGAAAAAGGAGAACCGGTGCGACCTGCATCCGCGCTGGAGCCGCGATGGCAGGCAGATCTGCATCGATTCGATCCATGACGGCGATCGGCAGATGTACGTCCTCGACGCCGGCTCCGTGGCTGCGTGACATCGCGCCGCAGGCGCGCGCCCTATCCCTTGTCCGCGAGCCACACCTGCTGCAGCGCCCATGCCGGCGCCTCGCCCGGCGGCTGCGGCAGCGCCTGGGCCTCGGCGAGCATGGCGCCGGCCCTGGCCTGCAGCTTGTCCAGGCAGCGCGACAGTATCCGCGCCTCTTCTGCGGTCAGGCAGGCAGCCAGCTGCGTGTTGAACTCACGCGCCCGTGCAAAGGCGGCGCGGTAAACGGCTTCGCCCTCCTCGGTCAGCGTAAAGGCCGCCGCGCGCCGGTCCTGCGCGCGTGTTTCCCGACGCACCAGGCCGCGTTCCACCAGGGCGTGGACCGCGCGGCTGGCCAGCACCTTGTCCAGGCCGGCACTCTCCGCCAGTTCGGTCAGCCTCGTGCCCGGCTGCTCGCCCAGGAAGGAAATCATGCGCCATTCGCGCCGCGTCACGCCCGCCCGCGCGCGCAAGTGCAGCGCGGCCGCGCCCAGCGCGACGCGGTTCAGGTGATAGACCCGGTAATTGATGAAATCGGCCAGCCGCTGCGGCCGCTGCAGGCGGCTCCCGCCCTTGTCGTGTGCCATGCCACACCCACGATTTAGTTGACTTTGTCAATTATATCGACGGGTGTTAGCTTCCTGTCCATGCCGGCCGCCGGCGCACAACAGACAGGAGACACCGTGAGCCCCCGCCATTTCCTTCCCCGCCTTGCCGTCTGCCTGCTGGCGGTCGCGGCAGCCTGGTCCGCGCCGGCCAGCGCCCAGTCAGACCGGCCGCTGCGCATCCTGGTCGGCTATCCCGCCGGCGGCACCGCCGACCTGGCCGCACGCCTGGTGGGCGACAAGCTGCGCGAGACGCTGAACCAGACCGTGGTGATCGAAAACAAGCCCGGCGCAGGCGGTCGCCTGGTGATGGACTACGCGCGCACGCAGCCGGCCGATGGCAATACGCTGGTGGTGGCCAACTCGGCGGTCATGACGATCGCGCCATTGGTCTACCGCAAGCTCAACTACGACATCCAGCGCGATTTCACCCCGGTGGCGCAGGCCGCCAACTTCCAGCTTGCCCTGGCCACCGGCCCGGGCAGCCCGGCGCGCACGCTGAAGGATTACGTGGCATGGCTCAAGGCCGGTGCGCAGAACAACTCCTATGCGTCTCCCGCGCTCGGCAGCATTCCGCATTTCTTCGGGCTGATGATCGGCAAGCAGGTCGGCGTCGACATGCTGCACGTGCCGTTCAACGGCTCCGCGCCGCTGATGAGCGCACTGGTCGGCGGGCAGGTGCCCGCCTCGGTCGACACGCTGGCCGACCTGACCGAGATGCACCGCGCCGGCAAGATCCGCGTGCTGGCGACCTCCGGCACGCACCGCTCGGTGGCGCTGCCGGACGTGCCGACGTTCACGGAATTGGGCTACAAGGGCATCGAGGGCGAAGGCCGCTATGGCGTGCTTGCCCCGGCCGGCACGCCGCGTGCCGCGCTTGACCGGCTCAACGCCGCCATCGTCAAGGCGGTGCAGTCGTCCGACGTGCGCGACAAATTCCTGAAGCTGGGGCTGGAACCGGCCACCGGCCCCGCCGATGCCTTCGCCGGGGTGCTGAAGGCTGACGCGGCCAGGTGGGCGCCAGTGGTCAAGGCATCGGGCTATACCGGTGACTGATGCTGATGCCGGCGCCTGATGCCGGCGCCTGATGCCGCCGGGTGGCTCTCCGCAACCTTACCGACCCATGACGATCCGCAATACCCTCTTCATCATGTGCGACCAGCTGCGGCGCGACCATCTTGGTTGCTACGGGCACCCGACGCTGCGCACGCGCAATATCGATGCCCTGGCCGCGCGCGGCGTGCGCTTCGACCGCGCCTATGTCACCTCCGGCGTCTGCGGCCCCAGCCGCATGAGCTTCTATACCGGACGCTACGTCAGCAGCCACGGCGCCACCTGGAACCGCGTGCCGCTGTCGGTCGGCGAAATCACGCTGGGCGAATACCTGAAGGACAGCGGCCGCGCGCTGGCGCTGGCGGGCAAGACCCATGTGATGCCCGACAACGCCAACCTGAAGCGGCTGCACCTGGACGGCGGCACCGAGCTCGAGACGCTGCTGCGCAGCGGCCACTTTACGGAAGTGGACCGCCATGACGGCCATCACGCCGAGCCGCGCAGCGCCTATGCCGACTGGCTGCGCCGGCAAGGCTACGACAGCGCCGACCCGTGGACCGACTACGTCATCAGTGCGGAGAACGCGCGTGGCGAGGTCGTCTCGGGCTGGCACATGCGCAATGCCGGCCTGCCCGCGCGCGTAGCCGAGCCGCATTCCGAAACCGCCTATACCGTCGGGCAGGCGATGCAGTACATCGCCGCGCGCGGCGACGAGCCGTGGGTGCTGCACCTGTCGCTGGTCAAGCCGCACTGGCCCTATCTCGCTCCCGCGCCGTACCACGCCGCCTATTCGCTGGACGACTGCCTGCCGCTGCAGCGCCACGACGCAGAACTGGAAGACCCGCACCCGGTGCTGTCGGCCTATCGCACGCAGGAGGAGTGCGCCAACTTCATGCGTGCCGAGGTCTCCGACACCGTGCGCCCTGCGTACCAGGGCCTGATCCAGCAGATCGACGACCGGCTGGGGCTGCTGTGGGAACAGCTGGACCGGCTGGGCCGCTGGGACGACACGCTGATCGTCTTCACGGCCGACCACGGCGACTTCCTGGGCGATCATTGGCTGGGCGAGAAGGAGCAGTTCTACGACACCGTGCAGAACATCCCCTTGATCGTCTACGACCCTTCTCCGCAGGCCAATGCCACCCGCGGCACCGCGCAAGACAGCCTGGTCAGCGCGGTCGACGTGGTTCCGACGGTGCTGGATGCGCTGGGGCTGCCGCCCGCCGACCACCGCGTCGAAGGCCGCTCGCTGCTCGACCTGACGCGCCCCGCCGCGCGCGACAGTGCTGGCGCCTGGCGCGATGCCGTGGTCTCGGAGCTGGACTATGCCTATCGCGGCGCGCGTGTCGCGCTGGGCCGCCATCCCGGCGAATGCCGCGCCTGGATGGTGCGCGACGCGCGCTGGAAGTACGTGCACTGGCAGGGCTTCCGGCCGCAGCTGTTCGACCTGGACAACGACCCTCAGGAGTACTTCGACCTTGGCGCCGACCCTGGCCACGAGACCGTGCGCAGCGCCATGCGGCTGCGCCTGCTGGACTGGTTCTGCACGCTCAAGCCGCGTGTGACCGTGACCCACGAAGAGGTCGCGGCCAAGACCAATGTGTACAAGCAGGCCGGCGTGTTTTTCGGCGTCTGGTAACCGGATCGCCGCGTCTCAGGCCCCTGTCGCGGGCAGCGCAGGCCGCCTGAAAAAGTTGCACGGTTTGCCTGTCGATACTGCAACCGCGTGATGCGCGCGGCATGCCAGGCGGCGCGCCCCCCAACCTTGAGGGCCGCACCCCGCCGCGGCACGGATGGCGTATCCCTTGCAACGGGGGCTGGTGGGCCCTCTGTTCGGGCCGGCAACCGGAGCGATCATGAAGAACATCTGGATCATGGTGGCGGACGAGTCCGTCGCCCGGATTTTTGCCTCGCACGGCGACAGCGCCCCGCTGGAAGTCATCGAGGAAATCACCGACGCGGCCGCGCATGCCGACCGCGCCGACCTGCGCCGCGACGCCTACGGCCGCCGAGGCCAGGCCGCGGCGCAAGGCGATGCCGGACATCCCGGCGCGCACCAGGTGGGACCGTCGACGGTCACGTCGTCGGCGGGCGAGGATGAACTGCACCAGGAAGCGCAACTGTTTGCCCGCCGCGTTGCAGACTACCTTGGTGACGCGCGCAACAAGCAGCGCTTCGACGAACTCGCGCTGATTGCGGCGCCGCGCTTCCTGGGACTGTTGCGCAAGACCCTGCCCCCTGCGGTGACGGATGTGGTCACCCGGGAAATCGGCAAGGATTTCAAGCACGTACCCAACAACGACCTGCAGCAACGGCTGGCCGACGAGGGCATCGTCCCGGCCAGGCGCGACGAGCGCGTCAATACCGGCCGCGATCGCTAGCGATCATCCCAGGGACACGCAGCCGCCATGTGCGGCAGGCGGCTGCGCCATGGTCAGCGGGCGGTGCCGCTGCCGGAGGCGGCACCACTGCCCGAAGTGCCGCTCGGGCTGGTGGTACTGGTCGCACCGGAGGTGCCGGTGGAGGTGCCGGACCCAGGCATGGTGCGGCTGCGGTTCTGTTCCGACACCGAACCCGAACCGGATAGCGAGCCCGAGCCGCTGGTGCTGCCGGCGGCGGTGCAACCCGCCAGGACACCAAGGGCGAGCAAGGCTGTGCCGATGCGTAGTGCTGTTTTCATGTTTTCCTCCATCTGGCAGGGTGGCGGCAAGGCTTTCTGCATGGCGCAGCCTGCCGGCGGGGCGCCGTTGGCGCCGCTGCGCTGGAGCAGACGCAACTGACGTACCAGAGGTCGGAGGCGGAGGCGCAGCGTTGCGGTAAAGCGGGCGCGGCGCCCCAGTGTGCCTTGGCCGCAGTAAGAAGTACGCGCCGGCGGTAAAAGTTACCGTGCGGGTACCCAATGGGCAAGCGGACCAGGGCGCCGCTGCGGCGCTCGCTGTCGCGGCAGCGCGTCGCGCCAGCCGGTTAGCGCGTCAGCTTCCACTTGTGGGCATAGCGGTCCGGGCGAAACAGCAGTTCAGCGCAAAACAGCGGCGTGCCTTCGATATCGTAGGGCGTGCAGCGCAGGCGCAACAGCGGCTGCCCTTCGGCGATACCAAGCTTGCGCGCCACGTCGGCAGGCGCCGGGACGGCATTGGCCTCCATCGCCACGTCGCGAAAGCGATACCCCAGCCGGCTTTCGAACAGCGCCATGGCATCGTTGGTCTCGACATCTTCCTGCACCAGGCGCCGCATCAGCGGCTCAGGGCCCATCAGGTTGAAATAGGCGACCGCGACATCGTCCCAGTAGCGCACCGTGGCCACGCTCAACACCTTCTCGCCGGGCTGCAGGCTCAGCGCTGACGCCACGTGGGGCGGCGCCCGCAACAGGCGCACCGACGCGAGCTTGCCATAGGCCAGCTGGCCCCGGGCACGCCCGGTCTCATAGAAGCCGGTCAGCGCGCCAAGGCTGGGGGTGTCGGCCGGCCGCGTGACGAAACTTCCCTTGCCATTCACTTTCTCGATGAGGCCGGCGTTGTGCAGGCCGGACAGGGCCTGCCGCACGGTGATGCGGCTGACGCCGAATTCGGCCATCAGTTCGGCCTCGGACGGCAGCTTGGCGCCCGGCCCCCATGCATTGCTGGCGATCCGCTGGCGAATCTCGCTTTCTATCTCTTTGAACCTGGGCAGCGCCACATGTCATCCGCCCGGCGGGCGGCTCCAGACTGAATGGGCCGAATTATACCTGTCATAACAGCTGACATCGAAATCTATTGACCTGTTATAACAGGTAATGGCAGTATCCGTCGTCGCAGTATCCGTCGTCACCAGCGCTCTGCCCCTCGCACCCACCGCATGCGCAACTCAGGAGACAATCCAATTGGATACCAGGGATCACCACACCGCCAGCGCGTCGGCGGAGTTCGACTACATCGTCATCGGCGCGGGGTCGGCGGGATGCGCCGTGGCCGCACGCCTGGCCGAGGACACCGGCGCTACCGTGGCGCTGCTCGAAGCCGGCCCGCATGACCATCACTACGCGGTCTGGGCACCGGTAGGCATCGCCGCCGTGGTGCCCAAGGCCGGGCCGCGCAACTACGCCTACTACACCGAGCCGCAGGCCGGGTTGAACGGCCGCCGCTCTTACCAGCCGCGCGGGCGCGGCCTGGGCGGCAGCTCCTCGATCAACGGCATGGTGTACATCCGCGGCCACCGGCGCGACTATGACGACTGGGCCGCGCTGGGTTGCCGCGGCTGGGGCTTTGACGACGTGCTGCCCTACTTTCGCCGCAGCGAGCGCAACCCACGCCTCGGCGCCAGGCAGGACCCGCTGCATGGCCACGACGGTCCGCTGCACGTCAGCGACCTGCGCTCGCCCAATCCGTTCGCGCAGCGCTTCGTCGAGGCCGCGATGCAGGCCGGGCTGCCGCGCAACGATGACTTCAACGGCCCCACCCAGGAAGGCGCGGGCCTGTACCAGGTGACACAACGCAACGGCGAACGCTGGAACGCGGCGCGTGCCTACCTGCACAGCGGCAACGCGGCCGACGCCGCGCTGAACGGCGGCCGCCGCGGGCTGGCGGTGATGACGGATACGCATGCGCTGCGCATCCTGTTCGAGGGCAAGCGCGCGGCCGGCGTTGAGGTGGTCCGTGGCGGTACGGTGCAGGTGTTGCGCGCCCGGCGCGAAATCGTGGTCAGCGCCGGTGCCTTCAACTCGCCGCAATTGCTGCTTGCCTCCGGCATCGGCCCGGCCGCGCACCTGCGCGAGGTCGGCGTCGGCGTGGTCCACGAACTGCCGGGCGTGGGCGAGAACCTGCAGGACCACCTCGACATCATCGTCAACAAGCAGCTGCAGACCACCGAGCTGTTCGGCAAGACCGGCCGCGGCATGCTGCGGCTGGCGCGCGAAGTGTTGCGCTACCGGCGCACGCGCACCGGCATGGTGACATCGAATATCGCCGAAGCCGGCGCCTTTCTGCGCACCCGCCCCGAGCTGGACATTCCCGACGTGCAGCTGCACTTCGCGGTGGCGCTGCTCGGCAACCGCAACCTGGGCAATCTCGGCCACGGCTACTCCTGCCATGCCTGCGTGCTGCGCCCGAAGAGCCGCGGACACGTGCGCCTGCGCAGCGCCGACACGCGCGAGGCGCCGCTGATCGATCCGCGCTTTCTGTCGGCCGAGGAAGACATGGCCGGCATGGTCGAGGGAGTGCGGGCGATCCGCCGCATCTTTGCCCAGCCGGCGCTGGCCCGCCATGGCGGGCGCGAGGTCCTGACCGACGCCTTCGGCCCCGACAGCAGCAACGAGGCCGCGATCCAGGACTTTGTGCGCAACCATGCCGATACCGTCTACCACCCGGTCGGCACCTGCAAGATGGGCGTCGACGACATGGCCGTGGTCGACCCGGAACTGCGCGTGCGCGGCATGCAGGGCCTGCGCGTCGCCGACGCCTCCATCATGCCGACCCTGGTCGGCGGCAACACCAATGCGCCGGCCATCATGATCGGCGAAAAGGCCGCGGATCTGATCAAGGCCGCGCTCCGCTGACACCCTGCATTGGCAAGATCACACCAAAGGAGACAACCATGCAAGCCACCGCACCCGCCAGCATCAGCCCGCAAATCTACCGGGAGCTGGAGCAGGAACCCTTTCCCTTCACCGTGCGCCGCTGCACGCCGACCATCGGCGCCGAAGTCGAGGGCATCGATTTCCGCGAGGCGTTCGACCACGACACCTATCTCTCGCTGCGCCGCGCGCTGCTGAAGTACAAGGTCCTGTTTTTCCGCAAGCAGGCCATCACGCCGGCGCAGCACGTCGCCGTGGCGCGGCGCTTCGGCGAGCTGGAAGTCCACCCCATGTTCACCAACCATCCGGAGCACCCGGAACTGGTCGTGTTCGGACGCAATGACAAGACCCGCGGCCGTGAGAACCTGTACCACTCCGATGTGTCCTGGCGCGAGATCCCGTCGATGGGTTCGATGCTGCGCTGCCTGGAATGCCCGGAGGTGGGCGGCGACACCATCTGGATCAACATGGCCGCGGCCTACGAGAACCTGCCGCAGGAGATGAAAGACCGCATCGCCAGCCTGAAGGCCGTGCACGACGCCATGCCGGCGTTCGGCGCCGCCCTGAGCGAAGAGAAGTACGCTGAGATGCGCGCCAAGTATCCGCCCATGGTGCATCCGGTGGTACGCACCCATCCCGAAACCGGCGAGAAGATCCTGTTCGTCAACGAGGCTTTCACCACGCACTTCGCCAACTTCGCCAAGGAACAGCCGTATCGCTTCGGCTCCGACTTCCGGCCGGCGGAACTGGACCTGATGCAGTACCTGTACCGCCAGGCCGCCGCCCCCGAGTACCAGGTGCGGCTGCGCTGGCAGCCCGACACGATCGCACTGTGGGACAACCGCTCCACCCAGCATTACGCCGTGCAGGACTACTTCCCCGCGGTGCGCCACATGAACCGCGCCACCATCATCGGCGACCGTCCGTTCTGACCGCACGACAATCCATCGAGGCAACCGGCATGCATATCGTCGACAGGTTCTATATCCACGGCAAATGGGTGCAGCCCGTGGAGGGCGCCACCCAGGCCGACATCATCGACCCGGCTACCGAAGGGGTGGCGGGCAGGCTCGCCATGGGCGCCGCCGCGGACGTGGACCGCGCCGTGTCCGCGGCACGCGAGGCCTTCCCGGCGTGGTCGGTGTCCACCCGCGAAACCCGGATCGCGCTGCTCGAGCGCATCATCGCCGCCTACCAGGCGCGCGTGGCCGACCTGGCACAGGCGGTGCGCCAGGAAATCGGCGCGCCGATCACGCTGGCCACCAACCTCCAGGCCGCCATCGGCCTGGCGCAGCTGCAGGCCACGCTGCAGGCCCTGCGCGACTTCGCCTTCGAAAGCCCGCGCGGCAAGAGCCAGGTGCTGCGCGAGGCCATCGGCGTGGCCGCGCTGATCACGCCGTGGAACTGGCCGCTGAACCAGATCGCGGCCAAGGTCGCGCCGGCGCTCGCGGCAGGCTGCACCGTGGTGCTCAAGCCGTCGGAGATCGCGCCGCTGGACGCGCAGATCTTTGCGGAGATCATGGATGCCGCCGGCACGCCGCCGGGCGTGTTCAACATGATCTTTGGCGAGGGCCGCGTGGTCGGCAGCGCCCTGTCGTCGCATCGCGATGTCGACATGGTGTCGATCACCGGCTCGACCCGCGCCGGCGTGGAAGTGGCCATCAGCGCCGCCCCGACGGTCAAGCGCGTGGCGCAGGAACTGGGCGGCAAGTCGCCGCTGATCGTGCTGGACGACGCCGACCTGCAGGCCGTCGTGACCAGCGGGGTGGCGCAGTGCATGGTCAATTCCGGCCAGACCTGCGTGGCGCCCACGCGCGTGCTGGTGCCGCGCGCCCGCTACGAGGAAGCGGTGCAGGTTGCCGCCGCGGCGGCCAATGCGGTGAAGGTGGGCGATCCGTCGGACCCCGAAACCAGGATGGGCCCGATTTCCAACCGCGGCCAGTATGACAAGGTGCAGCGCCTGATCGGCGTCGGCATCGAGGAAGGCGCGCGCCTGGCCGCCGGCGGCGCTGGCCGCCCTGACGGCCTGGCGCGCGGCTTCTATGCCCGCCCCACCGTTTTTGCCGATGTGCGCAACGACATGACCATCGCCCGCGAGGAGATCTTCGGTCCGGTGCTGTGCCTGTTGCCGTATGACAGCGAAGACGATGCCGTGGCGATCGCCAACGACACCGACTTCGGCCTGGCCGCCTATATCGCATCGTCGGATCCGGCGCGTGCGCGCAGGCTGGCTGCGCGGCTGCGCGCCGGCAACGTGCGCATCAACGGCGCGATGATGGATATCACCGCGCCGTTCGGCGGCTACAAGACATCCGGCAACGGCCGCGAGTACGGCCCCGAAGGCATCGCCGAGTTCCTTGAAACCAAGACCGTGACAGGCTGAGGCGGCTCCGGCCCGGCCACGCACCGCCCGGCTGCCAGCCCCTGGCGGCCGGGCGGTGTCCTTTGCACGGCGCATGCGGCGGCACTGCCCGCACTTGTCTGACACGGGCAGGCGGCGGCGTCCGACAGCCAACGCCTGCAGGCACGCTATCTTCGAGGGTAGCGCCAGGCCTTTTGCCGAAGCGCCCGGCTATGTCGACCGTTCCCGATCCCACCGCCCCGGGGCTGCCTCCAGCGCAGCCCGTCCCGCAACTCGCAGACGATGGCCGCCCCGCGGGCGCCAGCGCCGAGCCGTCCGCGCCCGCGCTGCTGACCGATGCCGCCGTCGCCGGCGCGCTGCATCGCGCCAGCACCGCGCTGATGGTGCTGGCGGTGCTGTTCTCGCTGTACGCCATGCACGTGGCGCGCGATTTCCTGGTGCCGGTGGTGATCGCGGTGGTGATGGCCTATCTGCTCGACCCGCTGGTGTGCGCGCTGCAGCGGCTGGGGCTGGCGCGCTCGCTGGCCAGCACCATCGTGCTGCTGGCGCTGCTGAGCGCCCTGCTCAGCGGCGCCTACCTGCTGCAGGGCCAGGTCGAATCGATGGTGAACAGCCTGCCGGAAATGGCCAGCAAACTGTCGCGTTCGCTGGGCGCGCTGCTCAGCGGCGACGACTCGATGTGGCAGAAGATACGCCGCGCCGCCACGGTGCTCAGCGGCACCGGCCAGCCGCCGCCGGCGCGCGGCACCCAGGTGGTGGTGGAGCAGTCGTCGGGCCACATCAACAACATGCTGCTGGCCGGCTCGGTCAGCGTTTTCACCATGGCCGCGCAGGCGGTGGTGGTGGTGTTCCTGCTGTATTTCCTGATGCTGGCGGGCGACACCTTCAAGCGCAAGTTCATCAAGATGGTCGGCACCACCATCTCGGAGAAGAAGATCAGCGTGCACATGCTGGACGAGGTCAACCTCTCCATCCGCCGCTATATGGGAATGCTGGTGGTGACCAACGCCGGCCTCGGCGTCTGCACCTGGGTGCTGCTGAAATGGCTTGGCGTCGACAACGCCGGCAGCTGGTCGATCGCGGCGGCGGCGCTGCACCTGGTGCCATATTTCGGCGCCCTGGCCATCGCGCTATGCCTGGGCATGGTGACATTCATGCAATTCGGCACGCTTGGCATGGCCGCCGCGGCCGCCGGCGGTTCGCTGCTGATCGCCACCCTGATCGGGTCCGTCATCACCACGTGGATGACCGGCCGCATGGCGCGGATGAATGCCGTGGCGGTGTTCGTCGCGCTGCTGTTGTTCACCTGGCTATGGGGCGTCTGGGGCATGTTGCTCGCGATTCCCCTGATCACCATCGCCAAGGTGGTTGCAGATCACATCGAAGGCATGGAAGTGGTGGCCGAGTTCCTTGGCGAGTAGCGTGCGTTCGCGCACCTGTCGCCGCGGACCTGCGCCGCTATACTGAAACAGCGAATGCTGCACCACAGCAATATCGGGCGCAGCGGTTCGCGCGGAGGAAAACCACCATGTCTCTATGCGACCTGTGCGAGTCGCAACTGGACCGCCCCGGCCACGTGCCGCCACATCCGCGACTCGCGATATCGGCGACGCTGCGCACCGCCAGCGGCCAGAATGCGTTCGTGTACCGCTGTGGCCACTGCGGCGAGACCCTGCTGCTGGCGTCCGACGACGGCGACGCGGCCGACCGCTGGACGCGCCTGGACGCTGAAGGCTGGCGCTGACCCCGGCGCTACAGCGCTGCTGATGCCGCCTTGACCCTGCGCAAGACCGAATACCGGGGGCGTCCACATAATGGCCCATCATGGCCAAGAAATTTCCCCTCTACCCCAGCCATCCCGAGCGCATTTGCTGGGGCTGCGACAAGTACTGTCCCGTCGATGCCATGCGCTGCGGCAACGGCTCCAGCCGCACCCAGCATCCCGTCGAACTGCTTGGCGACGACTGGCTCGAGTGCGGCGACTGGGGCATCGAGGCGCCGCCCGCCAGGACGCCTTCCGGGACCACCCCCAGATAGCAGGATTACAATCGTTGTCTCCGCCTTGACGACAAGACCCGGCGCCAATGCCGGCATACACCGAGACAACCATGCTGAACCTCCAGGATTCCTCGCTGCTGCGGCAGCAGTGCTTGATCGACGGCCGCTGGATCGATGGCGAGCGCAACATCGACGTGACCAACCCCGCCACCGGCGAGCGCGTCGGCCAGGTGCCGCAACTGGGTGCCGCGGAAACCCGCCAGGCCATCGAGGCCGCCAACCGCGCCCTGCCGGCGTGGCGCGCGCGCACCGCCAAGGACCGCTCGGCGCTGCTGCGCAAATGGTTCGAACTGATCCTGGCGAACCAGGAAGACCTGGCCCGCATCATGACGGCGGAGCAAGGCAAGCCGATCACCGAGGCGCGCGGCGAGATCGCCTACGCGGCCTCGTTCATCGAGTGGTTTGCCGAGGAAGGCAAGCGGGTCTATGGCGATACCATTCCCGCCCCGGTCAGCAACCAGCGCATCGTCGTGACCAAGGAACCGGTCGGGGTCTGCGCCGCGATCACGCCGTGGAATTTCCCCGCCGCCATGATCACGCGCAAGGCTGGCCCGGCGCTGGCGGTAGGCTGCACCATGGTGCTCAAACCCGCCTCGCAGACGCCACTGACGGCGCTGGCGCTGGTGGCCCTGGCCGAGCGCGCCGGTATTCCGGCCGGCGTGCTGTCGGTGGTGACCGGGTCGGCCAGCGCGATCGGCGGCGAGATGAGCAGCAATCCGCTGGTACGCAAGCTGACCTTCACCGGCTCGACCGAAGTCGGGCGCGTGCTGATGGCGCAGACCGCCGCCACCATCAAGAAGGTGTCGATGGAACTGGGCGGCAATGCGCCCTTTATCGTGTTCGACGATGCCGACCTCGACGCCGCCGTGGAAGGCGCGATCGTCTCAAAGTACCGCAACGCCGGGCAGACCTGCGTCTGCGCCAACCGCATCTACGTGCAGTCCGGCGTGTATGAGGCGTTTGCGCAGAAGCTGGTGGCCGCGGTGGCGGCGCTGAAGGTGGGTAACGGCATGGAGGACGGCGTGCGCATCGGCCCGCTGATCGACGACAAGGCCGTGGCCAAGGTGGAGGAGCATATCGCCGATGCCCTCGGCAAGGGTGCCCGCCTGCTGCAGGGCGGCCAGCGCCACGCGCTCGGCCATTCCTTCTTCCAGCCGACCGTGCTGGCGGATGTCGCGCCCGGCATGCTGGTCGCGCGCGAGGAAACCTTCGGCCCGCTGGCGCCACTGTTCCGCTTCGATACCGAGGACGACGTGGTCGCCATGGCCAACGACACCGAGTTCGGCCTGGCCAGCTACTTCTATGCGCGCGACCTGGGCCGGGTCTGGCGCGTATCGGAACGGCTGGAGTACGGCATGGTCGGCGTCAACACGGGCCTGATCTCGAACGAGGTGGCGCCCTTCGGCGGCGTCAAGCAATCGGGCGTGGGCCGCGAGGGCTCGCATTACGGCATCGACGACTACCTGGTCATCAAGTACACCTGCATGGCCGGCATCTGACCTGGCTTGCCTCAGTCCGCCGTAGTGGCCGCGTGCCGGGGGACGGGACGCGGGTCGGGCCAGGACGGGGCCAGCCGGCAACTGTCCCGAAAGCGCGCGATCTGGTCGTGCACCTGCCGCATCTGTTCGATCTGGTAGCTCGCCCGCTCGCGGCTGTAGCGCGTGCCGAACTCATACAGTGCCCCGTCGGCGGCACGCGACAGCCCTTCAAGCGCTTGCGCCAGCGCGCGTCCCTCGACGCTGCGGTGCCGCCGCAGGCGCCAGGACAGCGCCTCGCAGCCCTGCTCCAGCAGGGTCTGCTGCAGGTAGCCGAGCCGCTCGGCAAGGCCGCGGGCGTCATGCAGCACCGACAGCCAGGCGCATACGACAGCCAGCCGCTGGTGCATCTCGCCGCCGGACAGCAACTCACACGCGCAGGCGCTCCACGCCTGCGCCTCGGGCACGTGGTCTGGTCCGCTGCATTCGCGCGCATAGACCGCCAGCGGCAGCACCGACACCGCCAGTCCGGGCGGCAGCACGCTGGTGAAGCGGCAGGCGATGGCCTGCTGCAAGGTGCGGTCGAGGGCGCAGCACGCCCGCGTGTCGGCGTCGACATAGAAGTCGAGCGCCGGCTGCCGGCCGTCGCCCACGGAAACCACCGCCCGCACCGGCGGATGCCCCGCCATGGCCAGCGTTTCCAGGCCGGCTTCGATGCAACGCTGCTCGGCGGCCTCGGCGCCGAGAGCCTGGACGATGTCCTGCATCTGCAGCGTGCCGGCGATTTCGGTGCGGTCGACCTCGGTCAGCCACCCGCCGCGGTGATCCGCGGCCATGGTTATCCGCTTCAGATCGATATGCGTCGTCGCATTGCCCGTCATATATCCTCCGATTTCAGAAGTCATGTCTCAATCCCGCCGCGATGCCATCACGATGGCGGCATGCATGCCTTGCAAGGCGCGCGGCGGTCCGGCCCCGGTCAGCGAGGCCACCAGCAGGCTGTCGTCCAGCCGGAAGCGGTACAGCACCAGGCTGGAACGTGCCAGCGCGACGACCTGCGGCGGCGTCAGCGAGGCCAGCAGGCGGCCCACCTCGCGGCCGAGGCCGAGCCGGAACAGCGCCTCGGCCTCGTTTTCGCGCATCAGCCGCTGTACCAGCAGCAGGTAGGACAGGTTCAGCGCCTCGATCTGCCGAAGGCTGTCCGGGTCCGCCTCCTGGTGCGTGTCCGGGGCACCTGCTCCGGCTGGGGTGGGCTGTTCCATCTCAGTCTTCCGCTTGCGCGGATTCGCCGCGCGAGCGGGGCAATCGTGGCACGGGCGCGTGGGCGAGAATCATCGGGCGCGCGGCGATGGCGCGCAGCGCAGCCTTGTCGACCAGCGTGATGGTGCGGTGCCGAACCGTGATCCATCCGCTTTCCGCGAGCCGCGAGAACTGCCGGCTGACCGTTTCCAGCGTCAGGCCGATATAGCTGCCGATTTCTTCGCGGCTCATGCGCAGGACAAAGGCGGACGACGAAAAGCCGCGCAGCGCGAAGCCGTCCGCGAGCCACAGCAGGAAGGTCACCAGCCGCTCTTCGGCAGTCATCAGCGCCAGCATGGTCTGTACCGCCCGCGCGCGCTGCAGCTGGCCGTCCAGCGCCAGCAGCAGTTGCCTGCCGAGCGGCGCGGGCATGGCCGGGCCGAGGTACGGCGTGTCCACGGTGAACAGGCACAGCTTGGTATCTTCGAGCGCGGTGGCATACGACGCATAGTGCGGGCGCACCAGGCTGTCCAGTCCGACCATGTCGCCGGGAAAGTGGAAGGCAACCACCTGTGTGCGCCCGTCTTCGGTGGTGACATGGGTCTTGATGGTGCCGACGCGAATGGCATAGACCGAAGTCACCGGGTCCCCCAGCAGGTACAGGAATTCGCCCTTGCGCAGGCGGACCATGCGTTGCGCCGGTCTGGCGCCTGCCGCGCCCTGTCCTGCTCCCTGTCCCGCCCGGCCGGCTGCGCGCTCCGGGCAGGCACCTGCCATCTGGCAGCACATGCTGCACGGCATGGCTTCGCGCTGCGACTGGCGATCATCGGGCGGTGTCATCGGCGCAGGAGGAGGTAGACCTGAAAAACCACATGCGCCCATTCTATGGAGCCACCCTGCCCAGACAATCCGTACATTCTGATTCCCGGCACGGAAGCGTCTGACGCTTCGGTCCGCCGCCCCGCACGAGGGCGCCCACGCTGCATCTGGCGTTCCGTATGGGTGCCAGCCAGGCGCAAGCAGGCGTATCCTTACCTCACGATCAGGACCGGACGCGCCGTCACATGCCGGCATGCCGCCCAACCCATTCCATGACAAGACGCCCCGACGACCCGCAGCTCCGTGCCGGAAACGCCAACAGCCCCCAGGGCCGCGCCTCCGAAGCCGGCAGCGCGGACGACCGCCACGCCGCGGATACGCCCTACCGGACGCTGGTGGAGTCCGTCCAGGATTACGCCATCTTCACCCTGGACGTGGGCGGCCATGTCTCCAGCTGGAACAAGGGCGCGGCCCGCATCAAGGGCTACCGGCGCGAAGAAATCCTGGGCAAGCATTTTTCACATTTCTATACGCCCGACGCCGTGGCCCGGCGCTGGCCAGACGCGGAGCTGAAGGCGGCCGCCGAACTGGGCCGCTTCGAGGACGAAGGCTGGCGCGTACGCAAGGACGGCAGCCGCTTCTGGGCCAACGTCGTCATCACCGCCTTGCGCGACGCGGACGGCAAGCTGATCGGCTTCGGCAAGGTTACGCGGGACCTGACCGAGCAGCGCCGCGCCGCCGAGGCGCTGCGCCAGAGCGAAGAATCGCTGCGCCTGCTGGTGGAAGGCGTCAAGGACTATGCGATCTTCATGCTCGATCCCGGCGGCCATGTCGTCAGCTGGAATGCGGGCGCGTCCTATATCAAGGGCTATCGCCGCGACGAAATCATCGGCCGTCATTTTTCGCTGTTCTATCCGCAGGAAGATGTCGCCGCGGGCAAGCCGGCCCGGCACCTGGACCTGGCCCGGCGCGCCGGGCGCATCGAGGACGAGGGCTGGCGCGTGCGCAAGGACGGTTCGCTGTTCTGGGCCAACGTCACGCTGACCGCCGTCTACGACGATTCACGCGCGCTGCGCGGCTTTGCCAAGGTGACGCGCGACATGAGCGAGCGCCGCCGCCGCGAGGAGCTGGAACGCTCCAGCCAGCGCCTGAACGAGTTCCTCGCCACGCTTTCGCATGAACTGCGCAATCCGCTGGCGCCGGTGCGCAGCGCGTTGACCGCCATGCGGCTGGCGCCCGGCGATGGCGCGCTGGCCAACCAGAGCCTGGCGCTGATCGAGCGCCAGGTGACGCACCTGAGCCGGCTCGTCGACGACCTGCTCGATATCGGGCGCATCACCTCCGGCCGGATCGAGCTGCGCACCGGTCCGGTCGAACTTGACGAGATCCTCGCGCTGGCGATCGAGGGCGCGCGCCCGGCGCTCGATGCCAAGTCGCAGCGCGTCGACGTACAGGGCGCGCCCGCGGCGATCCGCATGGATGCCGACAAGACGCGGCTGGTGCAGGTGATGCAGAACCTGGTGCTCAATGCGTCGAAGTTCTCGCCGCCCGGCACGGTCGTGACGATAGCCGCCGCGGTGCAGAACCGTACCCTGGAGATCCGCGTGTCCGACCAGGGCCGGGGCATCTCGCCGCATGCGCTCGATGACATCTTCCAGCTGTTCGTGCAGGAAAGCCGGCCGGGCACGGATGTGCAAGGCGGGCTGGGCATCGGCCTGTCGCTGTGCCGCTCGCTGGTGGAGTTGCACGGCGGCACCATCGCGGCCACCAGTGCCGGGCCGGGGCTGGGCAGCACCTTTACGGTACGCCTGCCGCTGCCTGCCGCGCGCCGGTCCGACGACCCGCACGGCGCCGGCCCGCCGGCGAGCGGCCAGGCCGCGGCGGACCTGCAGGCGCAGCGCATCCTGCTGGTCGACGACAATCGCGACGCCGCCGACAGCCTGGCGATGCTGCTCGAAATGTGCGGCCACGAGGTGACCATCGCCTACGACGGCGCCGAGGCCCTGCACGTGGCGTCGCGCTGCCGTCCGCATATCGCGCTGATCGACCTGGCCATGCCGGGCATGGACGGCTTCGAGGTGGTACGCGCCATGCGCGAGGTAGCGGGCACCGAAGCCACCCGGTTTGTCGCACTGACCGGCTTCGGGCAGCCGGCGGACCGGGAGCATACCGAGGCGGCCGGCTTTGATGCGCACCTGGTCAAGCCGGTGGAGCTTGAAACCCTGTTCGGCACCATCGCGCGGCTGGGGCAGCCCGACTGACGGGCCGGCATCCGGCGCCGAACCCGACCTTCGTCAATCCCAAACCCGCACGCGCCGCCACTGCGACACACTGACGCCCGTTCCATCGCAACAGACACAGAAAGGAGACAGCGATGCAGGGTTGGATCAGGCGTGCGGCCACGGGGCTGCTGTTTGCATGCGCGGCCACCGCCGCCGGCACCGCGCTGGCGGACTACCCCGACAAGCCGGTGCGGCTGGTGGTGCCGTTCCCGCCGGGGGGCGCCACAGATCTGCTGGCGCGCGAGATCGGCAATGCGCTGTCGGCGCGGCTGCACCAGCCGGTGGTGATCGACAACCGCCCCGGCGCCGGCGGCAACCTGGCGGCGATTGCCGTGGCGCGCGCGCCGGCCGACGGCTATACACTGCTGTTCGGCACCTTCGGCTCGCTGGCGGTGAACAAGAGCCTCTACGACAAGCCCGGCTACGACCCGCTCAAGGACTTCGCACCGGTGGCGTCGGTGGCCTACCTGCCCAACGTGCTGGTGGTGCATCCCAGCGTGCCGGCGCGCACCGTGCCGGAACTGCTGGCGCTGGCGCGCAAGGAACCGGGCAAGCTGACCTACGGCTCGTTCGGCAACGGCTCGTCGTCGCACCTGGCGGGCGAGCTGTTCACGCACCTGGCCGGTGTCGATATCACGCACATTCCGTACAAGGGCAGCGCGGCGTCGATGACCGACCTGATCGGCGGGCGCATCACCATGATGTTTGACAGCGTTTCCACGGCACTGCCGTATATCCGCGACAAACGCGTGCGGGCGCTGGCAGTGACCACGCAGAAGCCGTCCGAACAGCTGCCCGGCGTGCCCACGCTGGCCGCCGCCGGCGTGCCCGGCTACGAACTGACCGCCTGGTTTGGCGTGGCGGCCCCGGCGGGCACGCCCAGGGCCGTGATCGACCGCCTCAACGGCGAGATCGTCGACGCGCTGAAGCAGCCGGACCTGGCCGCCAGGCTGGCCAGCCAGGGCACGGTGCCGTTCCCCACGACGCCGGCGCAGTTCGGCAGCTATATCCGCGCGCAATACGAGAAGTGGGACAGCCTGATCAAATCCGCCGAGATCAAGCTGGACAACTGACTGTCCGGCCTCAGACGGCCTCAGGCGGCGCCCGGCGCGCCAAAGCGCCACGACAGCCGCGCCGCCGCCTGCCGCACCAGCGCGGCGGTGGCGCCTTCGGTGCCGCTGTCGAAGCTGCCGCTGGAACCCATCACCGCGATCACCAGCGCCAGGCTGCCGGTGTGGTCGAACACCGGCGCGGCCAGGGTGTCGATGCCCGGCACCGGGTGGCTCAGCGCATTGTCGATGCGCGCCGCGCGCACCTGTGCCAGCCGCCCCGCGTAGGCCGGCGCCAGCTTGCCGCCCGGTCCTAGCACCTGGTCGGCGGCGGCACCTGCCATGCGCAGCGCATCGTTCTGCAGCAGTCCCGCCAGCACGTTGGCCGGCAGGTGCGCGGCGACGGTGCGGCCGATGGCGGTATGGACCAGCGACAGCACCGTGCCCACGCGCAGGCTGACATGCTGCGGCCGCGCCGATTCCTCCAGCCGCACCACGGTGGGCCCCAGCGGGCCCAGCACCGCCATCGCCACGCTCAATCCCGTGGTCCCGGCCAGCTCGATCACCTCCGGTTCGGCCTCGCGCGTCGGCGACAAGCGCTGCAGCGCGATCAGCCCCAGCTCCAGCGCCAGCGGTCCGCACAGGTAGTTGCCGGCGGCATCACGCGCCAGCAGTCCGGTCTTCTGCAGGCTCACCAGGTGCGGAAATGCCTTGGCCGCCGGCATGCCCGCGGCCAGCGCCAGGTCGCGCAGCGGCAGCGGCCGCCCCGCGGCCACCAGCGCGCCGAGCAGCTGGCCGGTGCTGTCGAGCGACTGGATGCCGCGCTGCGGCTTGCCGCCCTCGAGTTCCTGCGGGGATTCGTTCGCGCCGCTCATGCCTGTTCACCGTTCGCTTCGCACAAGGCCGCGCCGATCTCCGCGCCCGCATCCATCAAGGCCCGCGCCGCCGTGCCGTGCCAGTCGACATCGATGGCGCCGGTCGATCCCACCAGCGTCAGCACCAGCCGCAGCGCGCCGGCGCCGTCGAGCACCGGCACGCTGAGGCTGCTGACGGCCGGGCTGGGGGCATCGATGCTGCGCTCGATGCCGCGCGCGCGGATCTGCGCCAGCCTGGCGCGGAACGCCGCGAGGTCCGCCGCGCTGGCATCCGGTTGCTGCGCGTGCCACAACGGCTGCCACTGCGCCGGTGGCTGGAAGGCGCAGAACACGCGGCCGGTGGCGGTGGCCGCCAGCGCCATTACCGTGCCCACGTGCAGGTTGACGTGCAGCGGCGCGCTCGCCGGCACATAGCGCACGATGGTCGGTCCCTGCGGCCCTGCCAGGCTGATTGCCACGCTGCAGCCCAGCGCCTGCGACAGCGCGTCGGCGCGCGGCAGCGCGGCGCGCCAGGCTGCGTCCTGCTCCAGGTGCAGCAGGCCCAGGCGCAGCGACAGCGGACCCGGCTCGTAGCGGCCGGACAGGTGGTCGCGCTTGATCAGCCCCAGCCGTGCCAGGCTGACCAGATAGGCGTGCGCCTGGGCCGGCGCGAGCTGCGCGGCGTCGGCCAGCGCCGCCAGCGGCATCGGCACGCGCGCCGCGGCCAGCGCGGCGAGCAGGCGCGCACCGACCTCCACGCTCTGGATGCCTCGCTGCGCCTTGTCGGCACGCGCCGCCGGCTCGCCCGCCGGCGTTACCGTTGCCCCTGCCCTGGGTCTGGCCATTCGCGTCCTGTGTCATTCGGAAAAACCGGATATTAATCGAACGCCTCCCCGATCCCGTCGCGCACGGGTTTACCCCGACCTCGACAAGGCAGTCGTTCGCTCGCTTAATTATTTGTCATAGACGAATCATTTAGCTATTGATTAATTTCTCGACCTTTCCTAAGATGGCATTACCCCGTCGCCACGCGGCCGTGTTCCAGGCCGTGCGACAACCGGAAATCCATACGAACGGGGGCGAGACAGCCAGCGCCATGCCGCTTGCATCACCATGCATTCGGTGCCGTGCCGTCTTCCCCTTCCACAAAAGGAAAAGACGCCATGTCCAAGGCATTCGCATCGCAGGCCGACCTGGAAGCCAAGCAGATCACCTTCACCCAGCTGTCCGAGAACGCCTGGGCCTATACCGCCGAGGGCGATCCCAACTCCGGCGTGGTCATCGGCGACGACGGCGTGCTGATCGTCGACACCACCGCCACGCCGGCCATGGCGCAGGACCTGATCGCGCGCATCCGCACCGTCACCGACAAGCCGCTCAAGTACGTGGTGCTGTCGCACTACCACGCCGTGCGCGTGCTGGGCGCCTCGGCCTACTTTGCCGAGGGCGCGCAGCAGATCATCGCCAGCCGCGGCACCTACGAGATGATCGTCGAGCGCGGCGAGGCCGACATGAAGTCGGAGATCGAACGCTTCCCGCGCCTGTTCGCCGGCGTCGAAACCGTGCCGGGCCTGACCTGGCCGACGCTGGTGTTCGAAAAGGAAATCACCCTGTTCCTGGGCAAGCTGGAAGTGCGCATCGCCCACCTGGGCTCGGGCCATACCAAGGGCGACACGGTGGTCTGGCTGCCGCAGCAGAAGGTGCTGTTCTCCGGCGACCTGGTCGAGTACGACGCCGCCTGCTACTGCGGCGACGCGCAACTGGCCGAATGGCCCGCCACGCTGGACGCGCTGGAGGCGCTGAACCCCGAAAAGCTGGTGCCGGGCCGCGGCCCCGCGCTGACCACGCCCGATGAAGTGAAGAAGGGCATCGCCTACACCAAGGACTTCGTCACCACGCTGTTCCAGTCCGGCCAGGAAGCGGTGGCCGAAAAGCTCGACCTGAAGGCCGCGATGGCGCATACGCGCCGCGCCATGGACCCGAAGTTCGGCCACGTTTTCATCTATGAGCACTGCCTGCCCTTCGATGTCTCGCGGGCCTACGACGAGGCCAGCGGCATCCGGCATCCGCGCATCTGGACCGCGCAGCGCGACAAGGACATGTGGGCCGCGCTGCAGGACTGACGCCGGCACGGCCAGACAGCCATCGCGCCAACAAGCCATTGAAGTGGAGGAGACGAAAACATGAGCAGCATCGACTACCAGCGGCTGTCGTTCGCATACCAGCCCTGCGCGGACCAGCAGCGCGCCGGGCCATCCGCTGACGCCGCGCCCGCGACGGTGCATCCGGTGGTCGTGGTCGGGGCCGGCCCGGTCGGGCTGGCCACCGCCATCGACCTGGCACAACGGGGCGTGCGCGTGGTGCTGGTGGATGACGATTGCACCCTGTCGACGGGTTCGCGCGCCATCTGCTTTTCCAAGCGCACGCTGGACATCTTCGACCGCCTGGGCTGCGGCGAGCGCATGGTGGACAAGGGCGTGCGCTGGCACGTCGGCAGGGTGTTCCTGCGCGACGAGCAGGTCTACAGCTTCGACCTGCTGCCCGAGAGCGGCCACCGCCGCCCCGCCTTCATCAACCTGCAGCAGTACTACCTCGAAGGCTACCTGCTGGAGCGCGCGCAGGCGCTGCCCAATATCGAGATCCGCTGGCACAACAAGGTGGTCGGCGTGGAAACCCGCGGCGGCGCCGACGCCGGCGTGGTGCTGACCGTCGAGACGCCCGATGGATGCTACCCGCTGCGCGCGCGCTATGTGGTCGCCGCCGACGGCTCGCGCAGCCCGATGCGCAAGCTGCTGGGCCTGGACAGCAAGGGCCGCACCTTCCGCGACCGCTTCCTGATTGCCGACGTCCGCATGGAGGCCGATTTCCCGGCCGAGCGCTGGTTCTGGTTCGACCCGCCGTTCCATCCCAACCAGTCCGTGCTGCTGCATCGGCAGCCCGACAATGTCTGGCGCATCGACTTCCAGCTGGGCTGGGATGCCGACCCGGTGCTGGAGAAAAGCCCGGAGCGCGTGATCCCGCGGGTGCAGGCGCTGTTGGGCAAGGACGCGAAGTTCGAGCTGGAATGGGTCAGCGTCTATACCTTCTCCTGCCAGCGCATGGACAGCTTCCGCCACGGCAATATCCTGTTCGCCGGCGATGCGGCGCATGGGGTCTCGCCGTTCGGCGCGCGCGGTGCCAACAGCGGCGTCCAGGACGCCGAGAACCTGGCGTGGAAGCTGGCCTACGTGCTGCAGGGCCATGCCTGCGACCGGCTGCTCGACACCTACGCCAGCGAGCGCGAATTCGCCGCCGACGAGAACATCCGCAACTCCACCCGCTCGACCGATTTCATCACGCCCAAGAGCGCCGCCAGCCGCGTGTTCCGCGACGCGGTGCTGGCGCTGTCCAGGCGCCATGCGTTCGCGCGCGCCCTGGTCAACAGCGGCAGGCTGTCGGTGCCGGCGGTGCTGCACGATTCGCCGCTGAACACCGAAGACGCCGCGCCGGATTGTGCCGGCAGCCTGGTGCCCGGCGCGGTCTGCTGCGATGCGCCGGTGTCCGGCGTGGGCGGCGCGGGCTGGCTGCTGTCCTACCTCGGCGGCGATTTCACGCTGCTGGTGTTCGGCAATCCCGAGGCTATCGATGCCGGCACGCTGGCCGACCTGGCCGCACTGAAGCAGGCCGGCACGCCGCTGCAGGTGGTCTATGTCACCGACGCCGCGCAGCCGCCCATGACCTGCAGCCACGCCACCGTGCTGCGCGACGACGAAGGCCTGGCGGCCCTGCGCTACGGCGCCGCGCCCGGCACCTGCTACCTGGTCCGTCCCGACCAGCACGTCTGCGCGCGCTGGCACCGTCCCGACCCGGCCGCGATCCGCGCCGCGCTGGCGCGCGCCACCGGCGCCGACCTGCAAGCGCCGCAGCCGGGCCGCATGGCCGCCTGATCCCCCGGGCGCCAGCCCTGCCACACAGAGATAGCCATGCCCAATCTGCTCAACACCCAGCCCAACCTGGCGCGGCCCGACGACTTCTACGAAGCGCTGATCGACATGCACCGTGACCTCGACGAGACCCAGAGCCAGGCCGCCAACGCGCAGCTGATCCTGCTGCTGGCCAACCATATCGGCGACCACGACGTGCTGCTGGCGGCAATGTCCGAAACACGCGCCGGCGTCGTTGCCAGCCCGGAGTCGACGCCGGCCTGACCCGATAGCGCGGCGCACGCGCGGCCAGTCGGCGCCGGCGCCTCGCGCGATTCTTCCCGACATCGCGGGCCAACGCGCACCAGACGCGGCCCGCTGGCGGCATCCGCCCGGCTGCCGGCCGCCGCAGCCACCACCGCACGGAGACAACATCGATGAGCCATCCGGTCTCAGGGGAGCTTTCGTCCCTATCCAGCCTGGCGCCTGGCGCCCTGGCACCCGCAACACTGGCCGCGCGCGACGAGGACGCGCTTTACCGCAAGGTCTGGCTGCGCATCATTCCCTTCCTGTTCGTCTGCTACGTGGTGTCGTTCCTGGACCGCATCAACATCGGCTTTGCGCAGCTGCAAATGAAGCAGGACCTGGGCTTCAGCGACGCCATGTACGGCCTTGGGGCCGCCGTGTTCTACGTCGGCTACGTGCTGTGCGAGGTGCCGAGCAACATGCTGCTGGCGCGCTTCGGCGCGCGTCGCACCTTCACCCGCATCATGGTGCTGTGGGGCACCGTGTCGGTGGCGATGATGGCCGTGTCCACGCCCGCGCAGTTCTACGCGCTGCGCTTCCTGCTGGGCGTGTTCGAGGCCGGCTTCTTCCCCGGCATCGTGCTGTACCTGACCTACTGGTTTCCCGCCCGCCGGCGTGCCGCGGTGATGGCGATCTTCTTTGCCGGCGTCGCGGTGGCCGGCGTGCTGGGCGGACTGGTGTCCGGCTGGATCATGCGCGACATGGCAGGCGTGCTGGGGCTGCAGGGCTGGAAGTGGATGTTCGCGATCGAAGGCGCGCCGGCGGTGCTGCTGGGCCTCGCGGCCGCGCGCCTGCTGGTCGACGGGCCGCAGCAGGCCGGCTGGCTGAGCGAGCGCGAACGCGCCCACCTGTTGCGCGACACCGCCGCGCAGGCCCACGCCGGCGGCCATTCGCTGCACGCGCTGCGACAGGTGCTGCGCAACCCGCGCGTGTACCTGTTCGCCTTTATCTATTTCTCGCTGACCTGCGGCTCGCTGGCACTGAGCTTCTGGATGCCGCTCATGATCCGCGATTTCGGCGTGACCGACGTGATGTCGGTCAGCCTGTATTCGGTGGTGCCCAACGCAGTCGGCGCGGTCGGCCTGATCTTGATCGCGCGCCACTCGGACCGCACCGGCGAGCGCCATCGCCACTTCCTGCTGTGCACCACGGGCGGCGCGCTGGCGCTGGCGGCGCTGACCTTGCCGCTGCCGGGACTGGCCGCAATGCTCGCCATCCTGTCGGTGGCGGCGGTGCTGATCTTCGCCGCCCTGCCGGTGTTCTGGGCGCTGCCGCCGGGCTACCTCCCCGGGGCCAGCGCTGCCGCCGGGATCGCCTTCATCAGCAGCATCGGCATCACCAGCGGCATTGTCAGCCCATGGGTGATCGGGCAGATCAAGACACGCACCGGCAGTCTCGACCATGCGCTCTACCTGCTGGCGGCACTGCTGCTGGCAAGCGGCCTGGCGATGTGGCTGGGCGTGCCAAAGCAGCCCGCGCGGCCGGCTTGAGGCTGGCCTCGGGATCTTCAATACGGAATGGACCGCACCCGCCGGGTGCGGCGTTCAGTGGGATCGGCTGCAGGGAATCACAGAGGCGATTTCCTCCCGCATCACCTCGACCACATCGTCGATCTCCAGCCCTTCGGCGGTGACCAGCACGTCCTGTCCGCGGCTGATCGCATAGACCACGCCGCGCCAGCGCCCCGGCTCCACCGCCTCGCACAGGCGGACATTGAATTCGGTGTCCTGATCCTGGCTATATACCGTCACCAGGTCGCCCACCTGGGGAGTGCGCACCGCTTCGCCGTCGAACGCCCGGGCCACCACGGTTACCGGCGACTGCGTCAGCCCCCTGGCAAATCTTGCACGCATGGTCCGCTCCTCTGATTGCGATCCAAGTCCAGCTTACAAGAGGCCGGACAAATAACCAGGGATTTCCGTCGCAAAGTGGAACCGGAAGCGCTTGGCGCCTGTCAGACGCCGCCGGATAGACAGCGGGCGCAGATCGACCACAATATAAAAATACCGAAATCCGAGGAGATGCGACATGGGCAGCAACATACACGTCGTTCCGCACGACGAAGGATGGGACGTCATCCACGAGGGCGCACGCTACGCCGAATCGCACCATGCCACGCAGGAAGAGGCGGTTGCCGCCGGCACCTCGCAGGCACAACGCGAGCACGTCGAGCTGCTGATCCATGGCCGCGACGGCCAGATCCGCTCGCGCAACAGCTTTGGCCACGATCCCCGCGCCGTTCACGGCTGACCCGCGCTCGCGGCCGCGACGCTGAGGATGCCGGCACGCTGCCGGCAGCCCGCGCGACCATGCCACAACCTCCGGGCGAATCGCACGCCGTGGCCGCCATCGCGGCTGCCACCGTGCCGTGGCCCGCTGTCGACCACGCGGCCGAGAACCCCTTTACCGGCGCTTTTGCCAACGCCGCGGCGGCGCTGGCTGATCGGCTCGGCTGCCACCGCGTGGTGCTGCTGGGCGAGAGCACGCACGGCACCGCCGAGTTCTATCATGCCCGCGCTGCGCTGACGGCGCACCTGGTGGCCCGGCACGGCTTCCGCATCATTGCGGTGGAGGCGGACTGGCCGGACGCCGCGGCAGTCGACCGGCACGTGCGCGGCCGCCCGGCGCAGCCCGCCGAATCCCCTGGCGCCGCGTTCACCCGCTTTCCGGTCTGGATGTGGCGCAACCTGGAAGTGGCGCGCTTTATCCGCTGGCTGCATGCGCACAATGCCGCGCAGTCCCCTTCCCTGCGCGCCGGCTTTTTCGGTCTCGACATCTACAGCCTGGGCGCCTCGATGGCGGCGGTGCTGGCCTACCTGGAGGGTGTCGATCCCCGCGCCGCGCAAGCCGCCCGCGAACGCTATGCCTGCCTGGAACCATGGCGCCGCGACCCGGCGCGCTACGGCCGTGCGGTGCTGCACGGCACCCACGCGGATTGCGAGGACGCGGTGGTGGCGCAGCTGCAGGCCCTGCTCGACAAGCGCCTGGCGTATGCGCGCGCCGGCCACGAGGACTTCCTGGATGCCGCGCAGAACGCGCGCCTGGTGGCCTCGGCCGAACGCTACTACCGCATCATGTACCACGGCAGCGAAGACAGCTGGAACCTGCGCGACACGCATATGTTCGAAACCCTCGCGCAGTTGCTGCACGCTCATGGGCCGGAGTCGCGCGCCGTGGTCTGGGCGCACAACTCGCATATCGGGGATGCCGCGCAGACCGAGATGGGCATCAGCCAGGGCCAGCTGAACATCGGCCAGCTATGCCGCGAAACCTTCGGCGACGCCGCCGCGCTGGTCGGCTTCAGCACCTACGACGGCACTGTTGCGGCGGCTACGTCCTGGGACGGGCCCATGGAAATCAAGCGGGTCCGGCCGGCGCGGCCGGACAGCTACGAGCACTTGTTCCACGCCGCCGGCCACGCGCAGGGCTGGACCGATCTGCGTGGCGACGGCAGTCACAGCCCGGTGCAGGCCGAGCTGCGCGAACTGCTGATGCCGGCGCGGCAGGAACGCTTTATCGGCGTGATCTACCGCCCCGAGACCGAACTGCAGAGCCACTACGCGCGTGCCATCCTGCCGCGGCAGTTCGACGTGCTGGCGTGGTTCGACCGCAGCAGCGCCGTCCCGGCGCTGCCGGACGCGCCGGCACCGGGCGCGCCAGAGACCTGGCCTTCGGGTCTCTGAGACGCTGGCGGGCCTAATCGCGTTCAGTTAGGGCATCAAACACTACTGTCATTCCCGCGCAGGCGGGAATCCAGCGTCTTTTGAAGTCACTGGGTTCCCGCCTGCGCGGGAACGACAGGGGTTAACTGAACTGCATCCCGCTTGCCGGGCCGCTTTGCATCCATTATTTGCGGCTCTTGGGTGCCTTCGGTTCCGAGGCCGGATAGTCATATCGCTGCGGCGATTGCGGCCCCTCGTTCACGGCGGGGCTGGCCGGCGTGGCCGGAGTGGCCGGCGTGGCGCGGGTACCCGCTCCGCCCGGCGTCGCGGGAGTGGCCGGCGTAGCCGGCGTGGCGCGGCGCGTGTCGCCCTGGCCCGGCATGACATCCGAGGCCGACGTGCCCGGCGCGCGCGTGTCGGCGCCAGGACGCGTGGTGGTGGTCTGGGCCCACGCGGGCACGCTGAGCAGCGCGGCCAGCGCAAAGATCGCAGTGTGTCTCATGCCAGTCTCCTTCCTCGTGAGCGGCCAGCGGCGCGTGCGGCAGCGGCCGGAACTGGCTCCGTTGCGAAAGCCATGCCAGCGCCGGCATCTCACCCGCCGGGGCGGTCGGGCGCGACCGCGATGTGATTGACCACGGCGCGCACGCCGGTACTCGCGCGCACGCAGGCCTCCACCGCGTCGCGGTCGGCGGCGCTGCCGATCGCGCCGCGCAGCGTGATGCGGCCCTGCGCCACGTCCAGCGCGATCTCGCTGACGTCAAGGCCGGTCTCCCACAGGCGCGCGCAAAGCGCTGCCTGCAAGGCGGTGTCGGCCGCGCCCGCGGCGTTGCCGCGCGGATTGTCCTGTGGGGAATCGGGCATGGGCAAAAGTCTCCGCGCCGCGGCTTCAGTACATGCGCATGCCGTGACCGGGATGGGCCGCCGAGGCGGCCGGCCTGGCCACGCGCAAATGGTTGACGAGGTCCCTGACACCGAAGACCTCGTCGGCGATATCCTCGATGCGGTACTTCTGGTGGCGATCGGGCACGCTGCCTTCCAGCGTCACCACGCCCTGCTCGACCCGTACCTCGACCTCATTCAGGTCCAGCCGGCCGCTGCGCGTCAGCTGCTCGCACAGGTCTTCCAGGATGCGCTCATCGCTGCGCTGGTAATTGCGCGGCCCCACAGGCCGCCGGTGCTCCGTCCCGCCGCGGTAAAGGTCCATGCGCTCGTTGTAGCCGGTGAACTGGCGGTAGGGATCGGCCATGCCCCGCGGCTGCGAAGCACGGGTATCGTGCGGCCGCCATTCCCCGGCACCGGGCCCGACACCGGATTCGCCGGGATCGACGGGCTGGTCATAGTCGTACACGCCATAGGCGCCCACGTAGTGGCTGCGCATATCGGCTTCGGGCACTGCGCTTTCGTGCCATGGGCGGCCGCGCCAGTTGTCTCTGCGATCCATCGTTGCCTCCGTAGTTGCCTCCGCATTTGCCTGCATGCGTTCCGCCGCAACGGCCAGCGGGCTTGCCGTTTGGCGCTACTTCTGTCGTGGCGGCACCAGGCCGTCGTCCGCCGTGCGCAACTGGCCATGGCGCAGCTGCCCGACCGCGCGGGCCAGCGCGCGCGCGACATTGTCGACTTCGCCCTGCACGCCGGTATCGCGGTCCAGCGCGACATGGCTGGTGGCATAGGGCTCGTAGTAGCCGATATACCGGTCCAGCCGCGCCTGCGCGCCGGCATCGATCAGCCCCATCCAGTCCAGCCAGTCCGACAGCGCGCGGCGCACGCCTTCGATGCCGGCGACGTCGCCATGCACCACCAGCCCGTAGGCGCGCCCCGACAGGTGCTTGGGATAGTCCCAGCCCGACAGCTCGATGGCCTTGGCCCGGGTCACGTCCTTGCCGCGCGTGGAAGTCGGGTCCGGGTTGCCGCCATCGGCGCAGACCAGCCGGTCCATCATCAGCTTGAGCGGGCTGCTGGCCTGGTACCAGTACACCGGCGTGACGATCAGCACGCCGTGGCAGGCCGCCCAGCGCGGGTAGATCTCGTTCATCCAGTCATTGACCTGGCCCAGCGCATGGTTGGGATAGCAGCTGCACGGCCAGTGGCACAGCGGCATGGCGGTCGATACGCAGCCCTTGCATGGGTGGATATGCAGGTGCGCGTCGGACGTCAGGTGGCTCAGGTCGAGCAGGTCGACCTCGATGCCATGCGCTTCCAGCTGCTCGCGCGCGCGCCCGGCCAGGCGCCAGGATTTCGACATCTCGCCCGGGCAGGTGTAGTCGTTGCGCGAGGCCGCGCAGATCAGCAGCACGCGCGACCGCGTAGCCGGGTCGGCCTGGCGCTGCTGGGCCACGCGCACGGCCTCGCTGGCGGCGCGCCATTCGTCTGACAGGTCATAGTCCGGGTCGGCATAGCCCGCGCCCGCCTTGTGCGTGAGCGGCGCCTTGCGGCTTTGCGCATACGCGTCCCACGCTATGCGCTCGAGGCGGTCCAGCGCTTCGTCCTCTTGCCGGTAGGCCGGATCGGTAAAGCGCGCCAGAAAGCGCTGGCGAAAGACCTCTCGCGGCAGCGGGCTGGTGACCTGGCCCTTGCGCACATCCTCCGGGTCGCCGGCGTAGCGCGGCGCGCGTGGCGCATCGGGCGCGGGACGGGCGCTGGGCATGGGCGGCCTGGGTGGCTTCGGCGGCTGCTCGGGCATGGCGGTCTCCGTACGGTTCGTTGCGCACCGGACATGCAAGATGAGCGCCACCGACGCGCAAGGTGTGCGCCGCGCGCGTCGCGCAGCTTTTACAGGCGCGGTCCGCCGCTGCATGTACATTTTTCCCCGCATTTGAATGCGCCAGTGCCGCTCGCGGGCGCGCGCTGTCCCTGGAGCGCAGCGCTTGCGGCAGCAACGGTGCTGGCACGGAACCTGCCGCCTTGGCGGGAAATCGACTGCGGATACCGCAAGGGAAAGCATGCAAGTGATTGCGATGAGCCACAGCGGTGCGGGCGGCAGCAACAACGTCGGCATCGCGCGTTATCTGCTGCGCCACGGGCTGCGCGTGGTCACGGCGGAATCCTGCACCGCCGGCCTGATCGCCTCGCGTATTGCGGAGGTGCCGGGCTGCGGCGATGTATTGCGCTGCGCGATCGTGGCCTACTCGCCGTCCGCCAAGGAACAGCTGCTGCATGTCCCGGCGGAGACCATCCGGCGCCATGGACTGACCAGCGAGGCGGTCTCGCTGGCGATGGCGCGTGGCGCCATGCAGCTGACCGGCGCGGACCTGGCGATCGCCAACACCGGCGTTGCCGATGGCGGCGGCGACGGCGACATCCCGGCCGGCACCCAATGCTTTGCCTGGGTCTTCCGCCGCCACGGCCATGCCGCGCACGACGTGGTGTCGCATGCACAAGGCATTGCGGCGTTTACCGAAACACGCCGCTTTGCCGGCGCGCGCAACGCGGTGCGCGAAGCCGCCGCCGACTGGGCACTGGCTCGCATCTGCCATTACCACGAACTGGCGCGCAGCGGGCAAGGCCGCGCGCCGCGCCCCTGAACCGCCGGCGCGCCGAAACGGCATGCCGGCAATCCCGAGGGCCCTGGGCCCGACCGACGTAGTCTTGCAATGGAGACCATCATGAAACGCACTCTCGCTACCACGGCACTGGTCGTCGGCACCGCGCTCTGCCTGCCGGCCTTTGCTCAACAGGCACCGGCGTCGCCGAACGTGGCGAACCCCAGCGTGCCGCCGATCGAAGGTTCCCCGCCGGCCTCGCGCAACCAGCCGGCCGCTACCGACATGGGCTCCGCTTCCGCCCCCGGCGCCAAGGACACCATGAAGAAATCGAAGACCAAGTCGGACAAGGCGTCGAACACCGCGCGCAGCAAGAAGCCGCGCGAGCAAGGCGCACCCGCCGCGCCCACCGCCGATGCGCCAAGCGGCCCGAAGGGCGATTCGCCGGATCCGGCATCGAAGCAGTAAGCGCCTGACCGATCCTGAACACGCCGCGCGCCGTGCGCGCCGGCTGCTCGTCTGCAGCGCCCGCCACCGGATGGATTATCCCCCTTCGCAGGACGCCGCAAACTAGCTGCCGCCGCGCATGGCCCGCGTCGCCTGCGCCAACAGGGCATCGCGTTCACGCCGGCGCCAGCGCACGCAGCGCCACAGCTCCTCCAGGTACGGAAGCCCCGCCAGCAGCACCACCGCCACCAGCAGGCCGGCCAGATACGCCGGCGGCAGCGGCTCGGCCTTCAGCGCCAGCGCCATCCTGGCCGGCGCCGTGCCGCGTCCGAACAAGGCGAGAAACTGGTCCCAGTGCAGCACCACCACATACGACGCCGCAGCCAGCGGCAGCACTTCCAGCAGGCTGTGCATATGCTGCTCGACCGGCGCGATATGACGACGCCTGCTGGCGTAGTGCACATCCCACCATGCGGTGATCTCGTGGATCACCAGCGCCGCCAGCACCAGCGCGATCAGCAGCGCATTGACCTCCAGGAACAGCACCAGCAGCAACGGCAGCCCCACTTCGGCCAGCATCAGCATATGCAGCAGCGATTCGGTGACGCCGGCGTTGCGTTCGATCTGCGTGGCCCGGTGGCACAGCCAGTCCCCTACGCCCGCCAGCAGCCACAGCGGCACCAGCCCGTACATCAGCACGAGCCGCGCGGCATGTTCGAAGGCAGGGAGGTCGGCCGGCATGGCAATGCGGGGTCCGATGCGCGCTACGGCCGTTCCTGCGGTACACGGTACTGCTGGCGCAGCACACGGAACAGTTCATGGTTCACCTGCACGCCACGATACTGCCGGCGCACCACCGCGCGCACGCGCGACCCCAGCACATGCTTGCGCAGCGCCCGCGCATAGCGCCGCTGCACGGCATGCTCGCGCTTGCTGACCGCCTGCACGATGGAGCGGTCGGTACTGTGCTTGCCAATGCCTGGTACCGCGGAGGCGGCGCAAACGTCCGGCGCCGGCAAGGCTTCCGGCACCTCGCCCAGATCGAGCAGGCAAGTCTGCAGCTCATGCGCGGCCTGGGCGAACGCATTGGCGCGGCTGGTCAGCACCGACTTGAGGTGAGGATTGGCTGCCGCGGTAGCGGCGCGGCGGCAGCCGAGTTCGCCCTCGCGCGAGGCCGCGATCAGCGCGTTGAGCAACAGGATTTTTTTCTTTGCCATGGCACACCTGCCCTGGTCCGCGGACGGACCGTGAAGTCACCGGTCGGAGCCGGCGGCTGCCGGCGGTTGCGCGTTGGCGCCGGGCATGCGGCGCATGCCGGACGGGTCCAAGGATAGCGGCTCGCCCCGTGTGGCGCCACCCGTTGCAGCGAAGGCGCGCTGCGCGGCGGCCTGCCATGCCTTCTTCGCCTCGCGCATGCCGCGCAGGTTCATGGCGATCAGTGTCAGCTGCAGCACGATCAGCGCATAGGCGTCGCCGTGCCAGCCCCACGCGATCCAAAGCACGTTGCTGGCCAGGAACACCCAGAAGCCGGCGCGTCGCCGCGCGATCGACCTCGAACCTACCAGCCAGGTCGCGAGTACCGTAACCACCATTGCCGGCCATTGCGCCGCCTCCAGCCATTGATCCATGGGTCCCCTTTTTGATGGCTTGCCACCGTGCCGGCCATGGCACGCTGGGCAGACAGGGGCAAGAAACATACCGGGAGCACACCTCAACTTGCCGACGGCGCGCGGCCCTGCGCGTTATTTCCATCGGCACGGCAGCCATCAGTACTTTTTACAAGCGGTTGCCGAATCCGCACATTCGCGGCGCCGCCGCGGGGCCTTGCGGTGCTTGCCGGAACCGGCGCATCGCTGCGCGCGGGCGCGCTGGCACGCACTTCGCATGGCAAAGCCATCCCGGCGGCCGGCCGCAAGGCGCCGCTCCGGGTTTTTTGTTGCTCCGCCGGAGCGAAACACCGGGAGGACATGTGCGGATCTGCCAGATCGACCTGACCGGAGCGCCCGAAGCCGATCAGCATGCGCTGCAGCGCATCGCGGCACTGGGGTTCGACCACGTATTGATCGGCGGCTGGCCGCACCTGCCTGGGAGCGACACGCTCGCGGCGTGCACCAGGCATGGACTGGCCCCCCTGCTCGATATTTCACTGGACCGCTATATGGCGGATGGCGTCGCCGGGACGGACCACCTTCCCGATGCCGCCTGGATCGACACCGCGGCCCCGGCGTTCGCGCCGCACGAGACCGACAACCACATTCCCGGCGCGCGCCTGCGCTGGCATGACCGGCAGATCGCCGACGCGCTGGTGCAATGGTGGGCGGCGCGGCTGCGCAAGGCCCTGGACGCGGGCGCGGCCGGCTTCTGCTGCCGTGCGCCGGCACGCGTGCCCGGCCGGAGTTGGGCCGCACTGCTGGCCAGCCTGCGTGGCGATGCCGTGCCGCAGCCAGCGCGGAGCGCGCCCCGCTTCCTGGCCTGGACCCCGGGGCTGACGCCGGCACAGCTGGACGAACTGGCGCCCGCGGGCTTCGACGGAACCTTCTGCTCGCTGCCATGGTGGGACTACCGCAGCGCCTGGCTGACCGAGGAAATGGCACGCTTGCGCCGCCTTGGCCGGGTGCTGGCGGCGCCGGCCCTGGCGCCCGCCCGCCATGACGCGCTCAGCGCGCGGCGCGCGCTGTGGACTGCGGCGGCGATCGGCGACGGCATCCTGGTGCCGGCGGGTTTCGAGACCGGCGGCGGGCAGGCGCGCGATCCGCTGGCCCCCGACGGCCACGTGCATGACGGTGTGCCTTACGACATCACGCACGAAGTGCTCGAGGCCAACACCTGGCTGGCGACGCGCGACCCCGCGCCGGCGCTGGCGGTGCGCTTGCTGAGCGGCCCCGACGCGCCGCTGACCGTGCTGGCGCGCCTGCCCGTGCCTGACGGACGCGGCAACGGGACCGATGCCGCGCCGCCCCGCGACGACCCGGCCGTGCCCAACGCTGGCCCGGCGCTGGCGGTGGTGCTCAATCCCGATGCGATGGAACCGGCCAGCCTTGGCGCCGATCGCGTGCTCAGTGCCATGCCGCATGCCAGCGCCCGCCTGGAACCCGCACCGGGCGGCCCCGGCGGCACACTCGACGGCACCAGCCGGCTCGACGCGCTGTCCAGCATCACGCTGGCGCCGGCGGATATCCGCCTGTACGAAGTGCCGCCGGTGCCGCTGAGCCGGCCCGGCATGCCCCGGCCCGACGCCACGGCGCCGCACGGCCACGAAACCCTGGCCGTCACCGGCCTGGGCAGCGTGGTGGCGGCCATGGAGGCGCCGCGCATCGCCATCGAACGGGTCGAGCCTGCCTGCGACGCCGGCCGCTTCGCCGTGCGGCGCGTGGTGGGCGAACGCGTCGACGTCAGCGCCGATATCTGGATGGATGGTCACGACAAGCTTGCCGCCGCGGTGTTGTGGCGCGCGCCCGGCGAGACCGGCTGGCGCGAATCGCCGATGCGGCAAGGCGTCAACGACCGCTGGGAAGGCAGCTTCCCGCTGGTGGCGCTGGGCCGGCATGAGTTCACGGTCGAGGCCTGGCGCGACACCTACGCCAGCTGGCTCGACGAAATCGGCAAGAAGCGCGCGGCGGGGCTCGATGTCGCGCTCGAGATCGAGGAAGGCGCGCGGCTGGTGGCCGATGCGCTGCTGCGTCCCAACGGCACCGGCAACGACAACGGCAAACCCGACAATGGCCGCAAGTCCGGCAAGAAGGACCGCCAGACGGCCGCCGCCAACGGCGAACTGTCCGCCCTCGTCGACGAGCTGACCGCCGCGGCCGGCGATGACGAACGGCGCCTGCAACTGCTGCTCTCCGAGCGCACCGCCGCGGCCATGCAGGCCGTGATGCAGACCCCGGCCGGACGCCCGTTCGCGTCGCGCCACCCGGTGGCAATGCCGGTCGAGGCCGACCGTCTGGCCGCGCGCTTCGCCAGCTGGTATGAGCTCTTTCCGCGCTCGCAAAGCAACGACGCGCAGCGCCACGGCACCTTCGACGACGTCATCGCGCGCCTGCCGGCGATCCGCGCGATGGGCTTCGACGTGCTGTACTTCCCGCCGATCCACCCGATCGGCCGCACCCATCGCAAGGGCCGCAACAACAGCCTGCGCAGCGAGCCGGGCGACCCCGGCAGCCCCTACGCCATCGGCGGCGCCGAAGGCGGCCACGACGCGCTGCATCCGGAACTGGGCAGCTTCGACGATTTCAGCCGGCTGATCGACGCCGCCGCGGCACACGGCCTTGAGCTTGCGCTGGACTTCGCCATCCAGTGCTCGCCCGACCATCCGTGGCTGAAGGACCATCCGGAGTGGTTCGCGCACCGGCCCGACGGTTCGCTGCGCTATGCCGAGAACCCGCCGAAGAAGTATGAGGACATCGTCAACGTCGATTTCTACGCCGCGCCGCCGGCCGGTGCCGCGCTGTGGCAGGCACTGCGTGACGTGGTGATGTTCTGGGCCGACCACGGCATCCGCATCTTCCGCGTCGACAACCCGCACACCAAGCCGCTGCCGTTCTGGGAATGGATGATTGCCGACGTGCGCGCGCGCCACCCCGACACCATCTTCCTGGCCGAGGCCTTCACCCGGCCCAAGATGATGGCGCGCCTGGCCAAGCTGGGCTTCAGCCAGTCGTACACGTACTTCACCTGGCGCAACACCAAGTGGGAGTTGACCGAGTACCTGACCGAGCTGACGCAGAGCCCGCTGCGCGATTATTTCCGGCCGCACTTCTTCGTCAACACGCCCGACATCAACCCCTACTTCCTGCACCACGGCGGCCGCCCCGCCTTCCTGATCCGCGCCGCGCTGGCGACGCTGCTGTCCGGGCTGTGGGGCATGTACAGCGGCTTCGAGCTGTGCGAGAGCGCACCGTTCGTGCTTGATGGCAAGGTGCGCGAGGAATACCTGGACTCCGAGAAATACCAGCTGCGCGTGCGCGACTGGCACCAGCCGGGCAATATCGTCGCCGAGATCTCGCGGCTCAACGAGATCCGTGCCGGCCACCCGGCGCTGCAGAACCACCTGGGGCTGCGCTTCTACCATGCCGGCAGCGACGCGGTGCTGTGGTTCGCGCGCTTCGTGCCAGGCACCGATTACCTGTTCGGCGACGACGTGCTGCTGGTGGCGGTCAACCTCGACCCGCGTACCGCGCACGATGCCGATATCGAACTCCCGCTGTGGGAATGGGGCCTGCCCGACCAGGCCGGCCTGGCGGTACAGGACCTGATGCGCGGCCAGCGCTTCGAGCTGCGTGGCAAGCACCAGCGCATCCGGCTCGACCCGGCGCAGCTGCCGTTCGCGGTCTGGCATGTGCAGCCGCTGGAACGTCCCGCCCCGCGCCCACCTGCTGCGCCGGTCCCGACCGACCCGCACGGCGCCTGACAGGCATACGTGGAGACACGGATGAAACGCCTTACCGAAACCGCCAGCGCCGCCCTGCTCAACGCCGACCCGCTCTGGTACAAGGACGCGGTGATCTACCAGCTGCACATCAAGTCCTTCTTCGACGCCAATGGCGACGGCGTGGGCGACTTCGCCGGCCTGCTCGGCAAGCTGGATTATCTGGTCAACCTGGGCGTCGACACGGTATGGCTGCTGCCGTTCTATCCGTCGCCGCGCCGCGACGACGGCTATGACATCGCCGACTACCGCAACGTCCACCCAGACTACGGCACGCTCGCGGATGCGCGGCGCTTTATCGCCGCGGCGCACGCGCGCGGCCTGCGCGTGGTCACCGAACTGGTGATCAACCATACCTCGGACCAGCATCCGTGGTTCCAGCGCGCGCGCAAGGCCAAGCCCGGCTCGGCGGCGCGCCGCTATTACGTGTGGTCGGACCATGATCAGGCCTATGCCGGCACGCGCATCATCTTCTGCGATACCGAAAAGTCCAACTGGAGCTGGGATCCGGTGGCGGGCGCGTATTTCTGGCACCGCTTTTACTCGCACCAGCCCGACCTGAACTTCGACAACCCGCAGGTGCTCAACGAAGTGCTGTCGGTGATGCGCTTCTGGCTCGACATGGGCGTCGATGGCCTGCGCCTGGACGCGGTGCCCTACCTGGTCGAGCGCGAAGGCACCAGCAACGAAAACCTGCCCGAGACCCATGCCGTCATCCGCGCCATCCGTTCCCACCTGGACCAGCATTTCCCCGGGCGCATGCTGCTGGCCGAGGCCAATATGTGGCCGGAGGATGCGCAGCAGTACTTCGGCCTGACCGGGCCCGACCCGGAGGGCGACGAATGCCACATGGCGTTCCACTTCCCGCTGATGCCGCGCATGTACATGGCGATCGCGCGCGAAGACCGCTTTCCGATCACCGACATCATGCGCCAGACGCCGGAGGTGCCGCCCAACTGCCAGTGGGCAATCTTCCTGCGCAACCATGACGAGCTGACGCTGGAGATGGTGACCAGCAGCGAGCGCGACTACCTGTGGGAGGTCTACGCCACCGACCGGCGCGCGCGCATCAACCTGGGCATCCGCCGTCGGCTGGCGCCGCTGATGGAGCGCGACCGCCGCCGCATCGAGCTGATGAACAGCCTGCTGTTCTCGATGCCGGGCACGCCGGTGATTTACTACGGCGACGAGATCGGCATGGGCGACAACATCCACCTGGGCGACCGCGACGGCGTGCGCACGCCGATGCAGTGGTCGCCGGACCGCAACGGCGGCTTCTCGCATGCCGACCCGGAGCGCCTGGTGCTGCCGCCGCTGCAAGGCCCGCTGTATGGCTACGAGGCGGTCAATGTCGAGGCCCAGGCGCGCGATCCGCATTCGCTGCTGAACTGGATGCGGCGCATGCTGGCGCTGCGCCGCAAGCACCGCGCCTTCGGCCGCGGCACGCTGCGCTTCCTGTTTCCCGGCAACCGCAAGATCCTGGCTTACCTGCGCGAGTTCGAGGGCGAGCACATCCTGTGCGTGGCCAACCTGTCGCGCGCCCCGCAGGCGGTAGAGCTGGACCTGTCCGCGTTCAACGGGCGCGTCCCCGTCGAGATGATGGGCGCGACGCCATTCCCGGCCATCGGCACGCTGACCTACCTGCTGACGCTGCCGCCCTATGGCTTCTACTGGTTCGTGCTGAGCGACGAGGCGCAACCGCCATCGTGGCACGTGGAGGCGCCGGAACAAATGCCAGACCAGATCACCCTTGTGATGCAGAACACCGGCCGGCCCGAGCTGACCGAGGCCTCGCGCCGGCTGATGGCCAACGAAGTGCTGCCGCACTACATCGGCCGGCGCCGCTGGTTCGGCGCCAAGCACGAACGCATCGAGCGCGTCGCGCTGGCCTACCTGCTGCCGTTCACACGCGGCGGTGGCGGCGAGGACATCTACCTGGGCGAGGTGGAAGTAGCGCTGCCCGGGCGCACCGAGCGCTACCAGTTGCCGGTGGGCATCCTGTGGGACCGCGAAAGCGCCGACGGGGTCTCGCAGCTGGCGCATGGCCTGTCGATGGCGCGCGTGCGCCAGGGCAGCCGCGTCGGGCTGGCCACCGACGGCTTCGTGGTCGAACCGTTTGCGCGGGAGGTGGTGCGCGCCTTGCGCAACGACGTGAAGCTGCATGCCGGGCACGACGTCATCCACTTCCGCGCCGAGCCAGGGCTGGCCGCGCTGGAACTGGAGCGCGACCCGATCGAGTACATGTCCGCCGAGCAGTCCAACAGCTCGCTGTCGTACAACAATTCCGCCGTGCTCAAGCTGGTGCGCCGGCTCTCGGGCGGCATTCACCCCGAGGCCGAGATGACGCGCTACCTGACCGCGCAGGGCTATGCGCACGCCGCGGCACTGCTGGGCGAGGTGGTGCGCACCGGGCCCGACGGCGTGCCGCATACCATGATGCTGCTGCAGGGCTATATCCTGAACCAGGGCAACGGCTGGGACTGGACGCTCGATTACCTGGGCCGCGCCATCGACGACGCGCTGCCGTCGCAGGAGAGCGAAGACGAGTTCGCCGAGGCCATGAACGGCTACGCCGCGCTGGCCGGCACACTGGGGCGCCGGCTGGCCGAACTGCATGCGGTGCTGGCGCGCCCCACCGACGATGACGCCTTCGCGCCCCTGCCCGCCACCGGTGACGACGCGCGCGCCTGGGCCGGGCAGGCGATGGAGGCACTGCAGCGCGCCCTGAACCGGCTGCAGCAACGGCCCGTGGCCGAGCCGGCAAGCCCCGCCTTCGAGGCCGATGTGCAAGCCCTGATGGCCGCGCGCGATACGCTGCCCGGACTGGTCGAGAAGCTCGCCACAGCGGCGCCGGGCAGCCTGCAGACCCGCATCCACGGCGACTTCCACCTCGGACAGGTGCTGATCGCGCAGAACGACACCTACCTGGTCGACTTCGAAGGCGAGCCTGGCCTGCCGCTGGACTGGCGCCGGCGCAAGACCTCGCCGCTGCGCGACGTGGCCGGGCTGCTGCGCTCGCTCGACTATGCCGCGGCCACGGTCGGCACCGACCGCAGCGAACGCACCCACAGCGAACTGCCACCGCAGTTGGCGGAACGGCGCGCGGTGCTGCTGGAGCGCTTCCGCACCACCGCCAACGAGGCCTTCCTGAACTGCTACCGCCAGCACATGGAGGCGGCCCCCGTGCCATGGGTGGCGCCCGACCAGCTGCAGCCCCTGCTCGATCTGTTCCTGCTGGAACGTGCGGCGTATGAAGTCGAATACGAAGCCGCCAACCGCGTCGCGTGGATCGACCTGCCCGCCAGTGGGCTGGCCCGCCTGCTGCGCAAGCTGGCCCCGCCGGGAGGACAGCCATGAGCCCCCCCGCCAGCACCGGCAACACGCGCGCGGGCAAGCAGGCGGGACTGCTGCCCGGCCACGAACTGGATGCCCTGCTGGGCGGCCGCCATCCCGATCCGTTCGGTGTGCTGGGACCGCATCCGGATGGCGACGCCACGCTGGTGCGCGCCTGCCTGCCCGGCGCGGCGTCGGTGGAGCTGGCCGATGCCAGCGGCGCGCCGCTGGCCGAGATGGAGCGCCTGCACGGCGGCGGCGTGTTCGCCGGCCGGCTGCCGCGCGCGGCCGGCACCGGCGCGGCGGCCTACCGGCTGCGCGTGCGATGGGCCGACGGCACCGAGCAATGCAGCGCCGACCCCTATGCCTTCGGCCTGCTGCTGGGCGAGCTGGACCTGCACCTGATCGCCGAGGGCCGGCACTTCGAGCTCGGCGCCTGCCTCGGCGCGCAATGCCAGCGCCTGGACGGCATCGACGGCGTGCGCTTCGCGGTGTGGGCGCCGAACGCGCGGCGCGTTTCGGTGATTGCTGACTTCAACGGCTGGCATCCGGCTCGGCACCCGATGCGGCTGCGCCATCCCAGCGGTATCTGGGAGTTGTTTATCCCGGCCGCCCTGGGCGCGCAGCCGGGCTGCCGCTACAAGTACGACCTGCTCGATCCGCACGGCACCGAGCTGCCCGACAAGGCCGATCCGCTGGCGCTGGCAGCCGAGGCGCCGCCCGCCACCGCCTCGGTGGTGACCGGTCCCGGCCAGGGTTCGCCTCCGTTCAGCTGGCACGATGACGACTGGATGGCCAGCCGCCAGGAACGCGACCCGTACCGCACGCCGATGTCGGTCTATGAGGTGCACGTGCTGTCGTGGCTGCGCGCGGCCAACGACCCGCAGCAAGGCTGGAACATCCTGGCCGACCGGCTGGTGCCCTACGTGCAGGAACTGGGCTTTACCCATATCGAGCTGCTGCCCATCACCGAGCACCCGTTCGGCGGGTCGTGGGGCTACCAGCCGCTGTCGCTGTATGCGCCCACCGCGCGGCTGGGGCCGCCGCAGGCCTTTGCCGCGTTTATCGACCGCTGCCACCAGGCCGGCATCGGCGTAATCCTGGACTGGGTGCCGGCACACTTCCCCACCGATCCGCACGGCCTCGCGCGCTTCGACGGCACCGCACTGTACGAGCACCAGGATCCGCGCGAAGGGTTCCACCAGGACTGGAATACGCTGATCTACAACCTGGGCCGCAATGAAGTGCGCGGCTTCCTGCTGGCCGGCGCGCTGCACTGGCTGGAGCACTTCCACGCCGACGGGCTGCGCGTCGACGCGGTCGCTTCCATGCTCTACCGCGACTACAGCCGCGAGCCCGGCCAGTGGGTGCCGAACCGTTTCGGCGGCCGCGAGAACCTCGAAGCGGTGGATTTCCTGCGCGAACTCAACGCCGTGGTCCATGAACGCTGCCCGGGCGCGCTGACCATCGCCGAAGAGTCCACCGCGTGGCCCGGCGTGACCGCCAGCGTCGCCAGCGGCGGGCTGGGCTTCGACTTCAAATGGAATATGGGCTGGATGCACGACACCCTGAAGTACCTGGCCCATGAGCCGGTCCACCGCGCCTGGCACCACCAGAAAATGACCTTCGGCCTGGTCTACGCCTGGTCGGAAGCGTTCGTGCTGCCGCTGTCGCATGACGAGGTGGTGCACGGCAAGGGCTCGATGATCGGCAAGGTGCCGGGCGACGACTGGCAGCGCTTTGCCGGCCTGCGCGCCTATTACGGCTTCATGTGGGCGCATCCGGGCAAGAAGCTGCTGTTCATGGGCGGCGAGCTGGCGCAGTGGCAGGAATGGAACCACGACGCCGAGCTGGACTGGCCGCTGCTGGACCAGCCCATGCACCGCGGCATGCACACGCTGGTGCGCGACCTGAACCGCCTCTACCGCGAGCTGCCCGCGCTGCATGCGCTGGACCACAGTCCCGAAGGCTTCCGCTGGGTGGTCGGCGACGACAACCACAACAGCGTGTTCGCGTGGCTGCGTCGCGCCGGGAATGGCCGCGACGTGGTGCTGGCGGTGGTCAACATGACGCCGGTGCCGCGCTACGGGTACCGCGTCGGCGTGCCGTGCGCGGGCGCATGGCGGGAATGCCTGAATACCGATGCCGCCGTCTACGGCGGCAGCAACGTCGGCAACGGCGGTACCGTGGCGGCCATCGATGTGCCCTCGCACGGGCAGCCGGCTTCGCTGGTGCTGACGCTGCCGCCGCTGGCCACGCTGCTGCTGCGCTTCGAGCACGGTGACGGCACCGAAGGCGCCGCGACATGACGCGCCAGATCGCCGACCGGCTGCTGCCGGGCAAGCCGTTTCCGTTGGGCGCGCACTGGGACGGGCTGGGGGTCAATTTCGCGGTGTTCTCGGCCCACGCCTCGCGCATCGAGCTGTGCCTGTTCTCCGACAATGGCCGCAAGGAACTGGTCCGGCTGCCGCTGCCGGAATGCACCGACGAGATCTGGCACGGCTACCTGCCCAATGCGGCGCTGGGCACGTTGTATGGCTATCGCGCGCACGGGCCTTACGACCCCGGCCATGGGCACCGCTTCAATCCGCACAAGCTGCTGCTGGACCCGTATGCGCGCCAGCTGAGCGGCCCGGTGCGCTGGTCCGACGCGCTGTTCGGCTACCGCCTGCAAAGCGCGCGCGCCGACCTCACGCCGGACCGCCGCGACAGCGCGCCGACCATGCCCAAGGCGGTGGTGGTGGACGAGAGCTTCCACTGGGGCGACGACCGGCCGCCGGCCGTGCCCTGGCCCGCCACCGTCATCTACGAGGCCCACCTGCGCGGCCTGTCGATGCTGCGCGACGACCTGCTGCCCAACCTGCGCGGCAGCTTCGCCGCGCTGTGCGACCCACCCTTTATCGACCATCTGGTGCGCCTGGGCGTGACCACCATCGAACTGCTGCCGGTGCACGCCATCCTGCAGGATCGCTTCCTGCTGGAGCGCGGCCTGCGCAACTACTGGGGCTACAACACGCTGTCGTACTTCGCCCCCGAGCCGGCCTATCTTGGCACCGGCCAGTTGCAGGAATGCAAGGTGGCGATGCGGCGCCTGCACGCCGCGGGCATCGAAGTGATCCTGGACGTGGTCTACAACCACACCTGCGAAGGCAACGAACTGGGGCCGACGGTATCCTGGCGTGGGCTCGACAACGCCAGCTATTACCGGCTGGTGCCAGGCGACGAGCGTCACTACATCAACGACACCGGCTGCGGCAACACGCTCAACCTGTCGCATCCGCGCGTGCTGCAGATGGTGCTGGATTCGCTGCGCTACTGGGTGCAGTGCTACCACGTCGACGGCTTCCGCTTCGACCTGGGCAGCACGCTGGGACGCGAAGGCAACGGCTTCGACGCGGGCTCGGGTTTCTTCGACGCGCTGATGCAGGACCCCGTGCTGAGCCGCGTCAAGCTGATCTCCGAGCCCTGGGACCTGGGCCCCGGCGGCTACCAGCTGGGCAACCATCCGCCCGGCTTCGCCGAGTGGAACGACAAGTTCCGCGACGTCAGCCGCCGCTTCTGGCGTGGCGACCCCGGGCACCGCGGCGAGATGGCGGCGCGGCTGGCAGCCTCGGCCGACCTGTTCGACCGCCGCCACCGGCGCCCGTGGGCCAGCATCAACTTCATCACCGCGCACGACGGCTTCACCCTGGCCGACCTGGTCAGCTACAGCACCAAGCACAACGAGGCCAACGGCGAAGACAACCGCGACGGCACCGACGACAACGCCAGCGCCAACTGGAGTCCGGACGGCAGCGTCGAAGGCCCCACCGACGATCCCGAGATCCTGCTGCGCCGCAGCCGCGTGGCCCAGGCGCTGATGTCAACGCTGCTGCTGGCGCAGGGCACGCCGATGCTGACCGCCGGCGACGAATGGGGCCGCAGCCAGGCCGGCAACAACAATGCCTATTGCCAGGACAACGAACTGTCGTGGCTGGACTGGAAGCAGGCCCAGGCTCCCGGGGCGCAGCCGATGCAGCAGATGGTGCGCCGCCTGCTGGCGCTGCGCCGCAAGCTCCATGCGCTGACCGGCGACCGCTTTGCCCACGGCCGCGAAGCGCCGGCGCCGGGCATTGCCGACATTGCCTGGTTCGATACCGACGGCAGGCCGCCGACGCCAGAGGAATGGGCCGATCCGGACATCCGCACGCTGGCGCTGCGGCGCGCGGCTGCCCCGCCGCAGCCGGAGCGTCCGGTCCTGACTTCGCCGGGGGAGCCCACGCCGGGCGATCCGCGCGCGGTGCAGGTGACCCTGCTGCTGCTCAACGCCGGCGACAGCGACGCCACCTTCCAGCTGCCCGAGCCCGCGCTGCCGTGGTCCCTGCTGTTCGACAGCAGCCGGCCCCAGGCGAGCGACGGCGAGCTGGCCGGCGCGCAGGTGAATGACACGCAGGTAGTCGCCGCGCACTCGCTGGTGCTGCTCGCCGCGCAAGCCCCTGCGCCGCCGGAGAACGCCGCATGAGCCGCGCTCGCCCGCACTCGCCGCTGCAGGCGCTGGCCGTGCGCGCAGGCCTGCTGCCGCACTGGACCGATGCGTGGGACCAGCCCCGCGAGGTCAGTGACGCGGCCCTGCGGCGCGTGCTGGACGGCCTGGGCCTGCCGTGCGGCAGCCCCGGCCAGTGCGCCGCCTCGCACGCCTGGCTGGCCGCCGACGACGCCGCCCATGCGCTGCCGCCGCTGGTGACCGCCGAACGTGGCCAGCCGGTGGCAGTGCCGTGGCCGCATACCTTGCCGCAACGCGCCTACCGGCTGACGCTGGAGGACGGCGCGATCATCTCCGGTACCGCGGTGCGCGCCAGCGGGGCCGGCACCGCGCTGATGCAATTGCCCGCCGTCGACGTCTGCGGCTATCACCGGCTGGACCTGGGCGATGGCCATACCACGCTGGCGGTGGCGCCGCGGCGCTGCTACGGCGTCGCCGACGCCGTGCGGCATGCCGGCCGCGACCGCGACGACACGCGCGCCACGCCGTGGGGCCTGGCGGTGCAGCTCTACAGCCTGCGGCGCGGCGCGCCTTGCGGCATGGGCGACCTGACCGCGCTGGCCGAGGCCTGCGCCAGCGCCGCGCGCGCAGGCGCCGACGCCATCGCCATCAACCCGCTGCATGCGCCCTTCGCCGCGCTGCCCGGGCGCTACAGCCCCTATGCGCCTTCCAGCCGGCTGTTCCTGAACCCCCTCTATGCCGACCCGGCCACGCTGTTCGGCCAGGCGGCCGTGGATGCCGCCATCGCCGGCGTGGGCGCGGGCGACACCCTGCAGGCGCTCGAGGCCCGCGGCGAGATCGACTGGATCGCGCTGGCGCCGCTGCGCTACGCCATCCTGCGCTGGCTGTGGCAACGCCGCGAAACCCTGCTTTCGCGGGCCGCGCTGGATGACTGCGCCGCCTTTCGCGCGCGCGGCGGCACGGCGCTGCACGCGCATGCCTGCTATGAGGCGATCCAGGCGCAGCGTCTCGGCGACAGCGCCAATGCCAACAACCACCATGCCGCGCCGGACTGGCGCAGCTGGCCCGTCACGCTGCGCTCGCCGGCGGATGCCGCGGTGGCCGCCTTCGCGCAGGCGCACGCCGACGAGGTCGCCTTCCATGCGTTCCTGCAATGGCTGGCCGACGATGGCCTGGCGCGGGCGCAGCGCGCGGCGCGGGACGCCGGCATGGCCGTGGGGCTCATCCGCGACCTCGCCGTCGGCGCCGACCCCGGCGGCAGCCAGGCATGGACGCGGCAGCCAGAAACGCTGGCCGGCTTCCATGCCGGCGCACCGCCCGACTTGTACAACCCGCTGGGCCAGGACTGGGGCGTGGCGGTGTTCTCGCCGCGCGGGCTGCGCCGGCACGGCTACGGGGCGTTCCTCGAGATGCTGCGCGCGAACCTGTCGCACGCCGGCGGACTGCGTATCGACCACGTGCTGGGCCTGGCGCGGATGTGGCTGGTGCCTGCCGGCGCGCCCGCCAGCGACGGCGCTTACCTGCGCTATCCGCTGGAAGACCTGCTGCGGCTGGTGGCGCTGGAGTCGTGGCGGCATCGCGCCATCATCATCGGCGAGAATCTCGGCACGGTCCCGCCCGAGCTGAATGCGGCACTGTCGGCGCGCGGCGTGCTCGGCATCGACGTGCTGTGGTTCCAGCGCGAAGCGCGCGCGCAGGCAGACGCCGGGGACGGCGCACTGGCAGCCGACGCCGGCCCGCCGGGCGCGCAGGCGCCCGCGACAGCGGCCTTCCTGCCGCCGCGGGCATGGCCCCCGGATGCCGTCGCCACCACCACCACGCACGACCTGCCCACCGTCGCCGGCTGGTGGGCCGGCCAGGACCTGGCGTGGCGCGACCGGCTACGACTGCTGGCATCCGGCGAAACCCTGGCGCAGGCGCAGGCCGAGCGCGCGCGCGAGCGCGTGGCGCTATGGCAGGCGCTGTGCGAGGCCGGATTATGCAGCGGCGCCGTGCCCGCGCCGGAACATGCGCCGCTAGACGCGGTGCTCGCCTGGGTGGGCACGGCCCCCACGGCCATGCGGCTGCTGCCGGTCGAGGACCTGCTGGGGCTGGCCGAGCAGCCCAACCTGCCCGGCACGACCAGCGTGCATCCCAACTGGCAGCGCCGGCTCGATACCGAGGTGCGTGCGTGGTTCGGCACCCCGACGCTGCGCGCGCGCGCCGACGCGTGGCGCGGCGGCCGCCGTGGCGCCCGGCCTCCGCCGGCGCGCAGGTGATGCCCGTACGTGAGTCCCGTACCTGAGGCCCGTACCAACGCCGCACGCCACCCCGAGCGCTGCGCATGTGCAGTGTCCGGAACCGGCGCCAGCATCGATCGCGCAACCATCGTCCGATCCGCTAAGCTTGACCCACGCCCATGCGCAGGAGCCCCGCCATGAACGAAGCCGTACGGCCCGAGCATGCCGATGACATCCGCACCGCCCTGTCCGGCGCCAGCCTGCGGCAGGCCTTTCTCGACCACGTGTTCCATACCCAGGGCAAGCTGCCCGGGCACGCCAGCGAGAACGACCTGTACCAGGCCGCCGCGCATACCGTGCGCGACCGGCTGGTGCAGCGCTGGATCAGCACCGCCGAAGCCTATCTGGGCCAGCCGTCGCGAACGGTTGCCTACCTCTCGGCCGAATTCCTGATGGGCCCGCACCTGGGCAACAACCTGATCAACCTGGGCATCTTCGACGACGTTCGCGAAGCCATGGATGCGGCCGGGCTCGACCTCAACCGCATCCTCGATCAGGAAGTCGAGCCGGGCCTCGGCAACGGCGGCCTGGGCCGGCTGGCGGCGTGCTTCATGGATTCGCTGGCCACACTGCAGATCCCCGCGCTGGGCTATGGCATCCGCTACGAGTACGGCATTTTCCAGCAGATCATCATGGATGGCATGCAGGTGGAGAAGACCGATACCTGGCTGCGCAACGGCAACCCGTGGGAGATCCAGCGCTCGGAATGGGCGGTGCAGGTGCGCCTGGGCGGGCACACCGAGCACTACACCGACGACCGCGGCCACTACCGCGTGCGCTGGGTGCCGGCCAAGACGGTGGTCGGCGTGCCGTTCGACTCGCCGATCCTCGGCTACCGGGTCAATACCGTGAACACGCTGCGGCTTTGGCGGGCGGACGCAACCGAGGCGTTCGACTTCCATACCTTCAACCGCGGCGACTACCTTGGCGCGGTCAGCAAGAAGGTGACCTCGGAGAACCTGACCAAGGTGCTCTACCCCAACGACGAAACCTCGCAGGGCAAGGAGCTGCGGCTCGAGCAGCAGTATTTCTTCGTCGCGTGCTCGCTGCAGGACATGCTGCGCCTGCTCGCGGTCGACGGCATCCCGGTGACCCGCTTCCACGAGAAGTTCGCGGTGCAGCTCAATGACACGCACCCCGCCGTGGGCATCGCCGAGCTGATGCGGCTGCTGGTCGACGAGCATGACCTGCCCTGGAACGATGCGTGGCACATCACGCAGAGCGCCTTCGCCTACACCAACCACACGCTGCTGCCGGAAGCGCTGGAGCAGTGGCCGCTGCCGCTGTTCGGCCGGGTGCTGCCGCGCCACCTCGAGATCATCCTGGAGATCAACGCGCGCTTCCTTGACGAGGTGCGGATCCGCTTCTACGGCGACGAATCGCGCCTGGCGCGGCTGTCGCTGATCAGCGAGCATGGCCAGCGCCATGTGCGCATGGCCCACCTGGCCTGCGTGGGCAGCCACGCCATCAACGGCGTGGCCGAGCTGCACTCGCGCCTGATGCGCGAGGACGTGCTGAAGGACTTCTACGACATGTGGCCGGAGAAGTTCACCAGCATCACCAACGGCGTAACGCCGCGCCGCTGGCTGGCGCTGTCCAACCCGCGGCTGACCCGGCTGGTATCGGACGCCATCGGCGATGGCTGGATCTCTGACCTCGAGCAGTTGCGCGCGCTGGAGCCGCATGCCGACGACGCCGGCTTCCGCGACGCCTGGCAGGCCGCGCGGCTGGCCAACAAGACCGACCTGGCGCAACTGGTGCGCGACACCACCGGCGTGGTGGTCGACCCGACGTCCATGTTCGACGTGATGGTCAAGCGCATCCATGAATACAAGCGCCAGCACCTCGCGGTGCTGCATGTGATTGCGCTGTACCACCGCATCAAGTCCGACCCCGGCGCGCAGATCCAGCCGCGCACCTTCCTCTTCGGCGGCAAGGCCGCGCCCGGCTACGCCTATGCCAAGCTGATGATCCGCTTCATCACCTCGGTGGCCGATGTGGTCAACCGCGACCCGCAGGTGCGCGACCGGCTGAAGGTGGTATTCCTGCCCAATTTCAACGTCACCTACGGACAGCGCATCTACCCGGCGGCGGACCTGGCCGAGCAGATTTCGCTGGCAGGCAAGGAGGCCTCCGGCACCGGCAACATGAAGTTCGCGATGAATGGCGCACTGAATATCGGCACCATGGACGGCGCCAATATCGAACTGCGCGAAGCCGTGGGCCATGACAACTTCTTCCCGTTCGGCCTGACCGCGCCCGAAGTCTATGCGTTGCGCGACAGCGGCTACGATCCGGCGGCGTATTACCACGGCAATCCGCAATTGCGCGCCGTGATCGACCTGGTCCAGCAGGGCTTTTTCTCGCGCGGCGAGCCGGGGCTGTTCCGTCCGTTGTTCGAGCCCCAGCAGGGGCACGATCCCTACCTGCTGATGGCGGACTTCGCCTCCTATGTCGAATGCCAGCAGGAGGTCTCGGCGGCGTTTGCCGACCCGGCGCGCTGGCAGCGCATGTCGGTGCTGTCGTGCGCGCGCTCCGGGCGTTTTTCATCGGACCGGGCCATCCGCGAGTATTGCGAGCGCATCTGGCATGTTGCGCCGGTGCCGGTGCGGCTGCTGCACCGCGCCAGCGGCGAGCCCTGGCAGGTAGAAGCGAGGTGAGCGGCCGCGCGCGGCCTGAGGCGCAGCACTTTCGCGCGCCTGCGGGCATGGGCCCGCCACGCAGGGTAGTTTCTACAATGCCACAGGTAACAAAGCCCGCCCTGCAGCGCGCGACAGGGCCGCCGGTGGCGCCGCAAATGCGCCGTTCTGCTGGCATGGAGTTCGCATTGCGCAAGGACCCGATTCCCCAGAAGGCAGGAGCCGAATTTGAACGCCGACCCCTTTCTCCTCGCCCCCGGCACCCGCTCTGCCGTGCCGCCGCTGGCGCCGTTCGACTGCTTTGCCGCGCCTTCGGCATCGGCCTTTTCCTCGCACGACGATTCCGCCCAGGATTACCTGTTCGGGCCGGCCTGGCTTCCCGACGGGCGGGTGCGCTTCCGGCTGTGGGCGCCCGACGCGGCCGAGCAGGGCCAGGCGGTACGCGTGGAAATCGCCGGGCTGGGGCCGGTGCCGATGGCGTGCGGCCCCAACGGCTGGTTCGAGGCAGTCGTGCCGGGCTGCGCCGGCGCGCGCTACTGGTTCCGGCTCGACGACGGCAGCACCGTGCCTGACCCGGCCTCGCGCTGGCAGGCCGACGACGTCCACGGGCCCAGCATCGTGCCTGCGCGCGACGCCGCCACCGCGTTTGCTTGGACCTGCCCGGAATGGCGCGGTCGCCCCTGGCATGAAGCCATCCTCTATGAAATGCATGTGGGCTTGTGCGGCGGCTACGCCGGCGCCGCGCGGGAACTGCCGCGGCTCGCGGCGCTGGGCTTCACCGCGGTCGAACTGATGCCGGTGGCCGAGTTTCCCGGCACGCGCAACTGGGGCTATGACGGCGTGCTGCCGTTTGCGCCAGAGTCCGGCTACGGCACCCCGGACGAACTGCGCGCGCTGGTCGATCGCGCACACCAGCTCGGCATGATGGTGCTGCTGGACGTGGTCTACAACCATTTCGGCCCGGAAGGCAACTACCTGCACCGCTATGCCAGCGCCTTCTTCCGTGCGGACTGCCAGACCCCGTGGGGGCCGGCGATCGATTTCCGCCGGCCGCAGGTGCGGCGCTTCTTTACCGAAAACGCGCGCTACTGGCTCGAGCAGTTCCGCTTCGACGGCCTGCGCCTGGACGCGGTGCATGCCATCGAGGACGAAGGCTGGCTGGCGGCGCTGCCGGGCGAACTGCGCGCCGCGCTGGCCAACGGCGATGGCGCCCATCGCCATGTGCACCTGGTCCTGGAGAACGACAATAACGATGCCGCCCTGCTGGCCGCGGGCTACGACGCGCAGTGGAACGACGACGCCCACCACGCGCTGCATGTGCTGCTGACCGGCGAGGACGATGGCTACTACCGCGACTACAGCGCGGCGCCCGCCACAGCCCGCAGCGGCCACAGCGACCATGGCGGCCATGGCGACAACGCGGCCGCCGTCCGCGGCGTGCCCGCGCTGCGGCACCTTGCGCGCGTGCTGGGCGAAGGCTTTGCCTACCAGGGCGAACGCTCCGCGTTCCGTTCGGCCGCCCAGCCGGCGGTGGCAGATGGGGTACGACGCGGCCAGCCCAGCGCGCACCTTCCGCCAACGGCCTTCGTCTGCTTCCTGCAGAACCACGACCAGACCGGCAACCGCGCGCTCGGCGAGCGGCTGGCGCAGCTGGCGGGGCGCGACGTGCTGCGCGCGGCCATCGCCTTGCAGCTGCTGTGCCCGCAGGTGCCGCTGGTATTCATGGGCGAGGAAACCGGCAGCACGCAGCCGTTCCTGTATTTCACCAGCCATCCGCCCGAGCTGGCGCGCGCGGTGCGCGACGGACGCCGGCGCGAATTCGCCGCGACCGCGGCGTTCCGCGACGATGCGCGCGCGGCGGCCATCCCCGACCCCAACGATCCGGCCACGTTCGAAGCCTCGCGCCCGCGCTTCGACGATGACGGCGAGTGGACCCCGTACTACCGCGAACTGCTCGCCGTGCGGCGCCGCGAACTGCTGCACCGGCTGGCCGGCTGCCAGAGCGCCGGCGTCGATGTGCTGGGGCCCGCCGCGCTGTGCGCGCGCTGGCGGCTGATGGACGGCGTGGAGCTGAGCCTGTGGCTGAACCTGGGCAACGAAGCCGTGCCGTGCACGCGTCCGTGCCACGACCGGAGCACCGCGCTGCATGAAAGCTGCGCGGGCGCTGCCGCCGCCTTGTCGGCCGGGCTGCTGCCGCAGCGCTGCTGCGTGGCCACCGTGTGCGAGCTCGCCGCGGCACGCGCGCGATGATGGCTGACGGCGCGCCACCCCTGCCGCGCGCAACCGCCCGGCTGCAGTTGCACCCGGGCTTCACCTTTGCCGACGCCGCCGCCGTGGTCGGCTACTACGCCGGGCTGGGCGTCAGCCACCTTTACCTGTCGCCCGTGTGCGGCGCGCGGCCCGGGTCCACCCACGGCTATGACGTCACCGACTTCACCGTCGTGCGCGAAGCACTGGGCGGCGAGCCGGGACTGAAAGCGCTGGCCGCGCGCGCCCGCGAGGCCGGGCTCGGCCTGATCGTCGACATCGTGCCCAACCATATGGCGGCCGATCCGACCCACAACGGCTGGTGGCGCGACGTGCTGGCGCATGGCCGCGGCAGTCCCCACGCGGCGACCTTCGACATCGACTGGACCCCGCGCGATCCGGCGCTGCACGGCAAGGTGCTGCTGCCGATCCTGGGCCAGTCATACTGGGACACCGTGGTGGCCGGTGAACTGCGCTGGGTCCCTGCCAGCGGCGAGTCGCCGGCCCACTTGCGCTATTTCGACCACACGCTGCCGCTGGCGCCGGGCAGCGTGGATGCCGAAGCCGAGCGCGACGGCCCGGCATGGTATGACGCCACCCGCACCGAAGGCCGCGGCCGCCTTCATGCCCTGCTGGAACGCCAGCACTACCGGCTGGCATGGTGGCGCACCGCGGCCGCCGCGCAGAACTGGCGCCGCTTCTTCGAGATCAGCGACCTGGTCGGCGTGCGCGAGGAAGACGAGCGGGTGTTCGATGCGGTCCATGCCCTGGTCTTGCGCCTGCTGCGCGAAGGGTGGATCGACGGCGTGCGCGTGGACCACGTCGACGGCCTGGCGGATCCCGCCGGCTACTGCCGCCGGCTGCGCGCCGAACTGGACCGCCATGCCGCCGCGCGTCCGCCCACGTTGCGGCTGGAGCGTCCGTGGCTGGTGGTGGAGAAGATCCTGGGCCCGCGCGAGCGCCTGGCACCGGACTGGCAGGTGCATGGCACCACCGGCTATGACTTCATGGACGAGGTGGCCGCGGTGCTGCATGACGGCAATGGCGAGGCGCCGCTGGCAGCGCTGTGGGCCACCGTCAGCGGCGATGCGCGCGCGTTTCCGCAGCACGTCGAGGCCGCGCGGCGCCAGGTGCTGGAGCGGCACCTGGTGACGGAATTCGAAGGCGCCGCCGCGTGCCTGCGCGACTGCGCCGAGCAGGACCCCGGCACACGCGACCTGACGCGCGCGGCGCTGCGGCGCGCGCTGGCGGCGCTGATGGCGGCGGTGCCGGTGTATCGCAGCTACTTCGATGCGCGCCCCGCCGAACGCGACGCGGCCGCGGCGCTTGCCGATGACGCCATGCTGGACCAGGCCATGCAGGCCGCGCGCGCCGGCCTGGCACCGGACGAAGCCGTTGCGCTGGCCTTTATCGGCGGCTGCCTGCGCACCACTGCGCCCGCCGACAGCGAGACCGGCGCGCTGCGCCGCAGGCTGCAGCAGCTGATGCCCGCGCTGGCGGCCAAGGCCGGCGAAGACACCGCGTTCTACCGCTACGGCCGGCTGTTGTCGCGCAACGAAGTGGGCAGCGACCCGGCCCGGCTGGCGATGCCGCCGGCGCAGTTCCACGCCCGCATGGCGGCGCGGCGACTGGCCTGTCCCCATGCCATGCTCGCCACCGCGACCCATGACCACAAGCGCGGCGAGGACGCACGCATGCGCCTGGCGGTGCTGAGCGAGTTGCCGGGCGCGTGGGCCGATGCCGTGGCCGTGTGGGAGGCCGCGGCGGCGCCGCTGCTGGCCACGATGCCGGCGCCCGACCCGGGCGACCGGCTGATGCTGTACCAGACCCTGGTCGGCGCATGGCCGATGGAGGACCTCCGCCTCGCCGACGATCCCGGTGCCGTGCAGCCTTTGCTCGAGCGCGTGGGCGCGTGGCAGCGCAAGGCCATCCGCGAAGCCAAGCGCCATGGCAACTGGACCTGCCCCGACACTGAGTATGAAGCCGCCTGCGAGGCCTTCCTGCGTGGCATTGCCGCCGGCGGGCCCGCGGACGGGCCAGGCGGCGTGCTAGCGCAGATCGGCCAGTTTGCGCAGCGCATTGCCGCGGCCGGCGCGGTCAACAGCCTGGCGCAGGTGCTGGTGCAGCTGACCGCGCCAGGCATCCCCGACCGCTACCAGGGCTGCGAAGGCTGGGACCTGAGCCTGGTCGACCCCGACAACCGCCGTCCCCCTGACTACGCGCGGCTGCAGGCGCGCCTGGGCTGCACTGCGGGCTGGGCCCACTGGCTGGCGCACTGGCGCGACGGCCGCATCAAGCAGCAGCTGGTACGCCAGGTGCTGGCGGTGCGCCGGGCGCATGCGGCGCTCTTCGGCGACGGCCAATACAGCATGCTGGCCGCGCAGGGTGCGCTGGTGCCGCAGGTGCTGGCCTTTGCGCGCACGGCCGAAGGACGGCAGGCCATCACCGTGGTGACGCGGCTTGCCGCTGCGCGCGTCGATCCGGCCATGCCGCGCATTCCGCAGCCGGCCTGGGGGGATACCACGCTCAATGTCGGCGCGCCCCAACGCAGCCGCTGGACCGATGCCCTGACCGGCCATGTGATCGACGCCCCCACGGGCCGATTGCGGCTGCGCGAGGTGCTGGGAGGACTGCCGGTCGCGCTGCTGCTGCGCGAGCCCTGACGCGCGAAACTCAGGAGTGCGGCGGCGCCGTCGACTGCAGGACGACGGGCGCGAAGGGCCCGCGCGTCGCCTGGGTCGGCGAGGCGCTGCGCTCCTGCGGCAGGTAGGGCCGGATCACCACCGCCACGTAGTCGTCTTCCTTGGGCGTCACCACGATGTACGCGAGCCCCGACATCACCAGGCCGACCTCGCCAAGTTCGGTGGCGATGCGCGCCACGATAAAGCGCTGCAGCAGCATCGGGTTGACGCTGTCGTCGATGGCAAGCGCGGCGGTGCAGATGGTCAGGAAGCAGCGTTCGACTTCGCGGCACACCACCACCACTTCATCGATGGCGTAGCCCGAGCGGCTGGCGCGCACCAGCACCGACACCCCCGAACTCGGCGCGGCCCGGTGCCATCCGGGCTTGACCTTGAAGCTGGGCAGTGTGAGTCCGGAACCGGTGTCCTGCGCGACGGTGTTGAAACGCTGGGCGAAGTCAGAAGGCGTGATTGCAAGCAGCTGGCGCTCGACCGGTGCCGACGACACCGAGACCGACGAGGCCAGGACCACGGTGGACAGAATGCTGGCTAGGTTCATAGCTTCCTCGCAACGGCTGATACGTTCCCCCGCGCTGTCGGGCCCGGCAGCACGCGGCCGCAAGCTGCGCCGCGGCGGGAAGGCCGGCGATGCGGGTGCTCGCCGGCACTTGCCGCACGCCAGTTTTTGCCAGCATTTCCTCCACTATAGACACGACCGCGCGCCAGCACAGCACGGAGCGCACGCGGCACGCCAGGCATCGCGCCGCAGCCACGCGCTCAGCCGCGGAGGCGCTGCGCCGGGTCAGCCACGCGCGCCATGCAGTTTCTGCAGCGCCTGTAAAAACTACGGCGCACGCGGCGCCACGCCGCGCCGGCGGCAGCGCAGCATGGCGCACAGTCCGGGTCGTGGCCCAGCATCGGCCGGCTGGTGGCGGTGCGCGCGCCCCGTGCCATGCGGGAACGGAGCTTGCAGGCCAATGGCAGGTGCGGGGTGAAATCGCAGCCCCGCCAGCATGCACAGGAGGACCCTATGACCGCACGCTACTGCTTCCGCATCGCCACCCTGGCGTTGCCGCTGGCCGTGCTGGCCATGGCGGTATCCGGTCCGGGCATCGCGGCACCGACCGACGCACCCGCGGCGCCGTCTTCCACGGGCCGTACGGCTGCGCCGCGCGACACCGCTGCCGCCAGCGACCGCGCCATCACGGCCGAGGTGCAGGCGCGCCTGGCCAGCGCGCGCACGCTCGATCCGGGCAAGATCCGGGTATCGACCACCGACGGCGTGGTCAAGCTCGAAGGCACCGTGCGCGACGATAAACAGCGTACGATGGCAATGGAACTGGCGCGTTCCGTGCGCGGCGTCAGCGCGGTGTCGGATGAATTGCGCGCCGGCACCGATTGACGACCTGTCGCTTGACCGGCAGCGCCATGCCACCCTGATGGAGACATGATGAGCACCCATCGCCAGCCCGACCACGACACCACCCGCCGCCGCAGCGAGCCCCGCGACCCGCACAAGGGCGGCCCGGACACCGAGCATGAACGGGGCAAGCCGGGACGCGACCGGCGCCACGATGTCGAGCGCGAGCACGACATTCCCGACGAGAACGGCGAGCCGCCGTCGGTCAGGCGCCCCGGCGGCAAGCCCGAGGAAAGCGAGCCACCGGTGGAGAACTACTGAACCGCCGCAACGGGATCTCTTCCCTCACTCGAACAGGAGGCATGATGAGCAAGACCGTACGTACCGGCCCGGCGCGGCATGCCGGCACCCGCCCCGATCGCGTGGGCAGCGCAGCGCCAGCCCGACGCGACGGCGCGCAAGCCGCGTCAGGTCGCGGCCGCTCGCGCGAGCACACGGCGACCCGCGCGGCACGTGCCGAGGCCGGCAATATCCCCAGCACGCTGGACCCGGACCTCGACCAGGAAACCAACGATATCGAGGACGAAATCGCGCACCGCGATGACGAGGCACACAGCGCGGAGGAAGACGAAACTCCCGAAGAAGAGATTGCCGAGGAAGTGGTGCGCGCGGCCGAGGCACTGCCCGCCGACGTGCCGGTAGACAAGGCGGATCGTACCGACGAGCGCGAAGAACATCCGCCGCGGCCACCGCGGACGGAATAGCAAGGCGCCCCGGACACCGTCATCGCCAGGGCGGCTCCGGACGCGGAGCCGCCTTGGTCATTCGGAGGCCAGGATGCCGTAGGGTCGTACCCGGATATGGTTGATCACGTCCTGGACCCCGAACACGCGCTCGGCAATTTCTTCAATGTCGTACTTGCTGCGGCGATCGCCGACGTGTCCCTCGAGCGTCACCAGGCCGTCCTGCACCCGCACCGTCACTTCGCTGACATCGAGTTCCTGCGCATGCGCGAGCCGGTCGCAGACTTCGTCGTGGATACGGTCGTCGCCGCGGCGATAGTTCTTCGGGCCGCTCCTGCCATAGCCGCGCCGCGCGGGCGCGTCCCAGTCGTCCGCGCTGTCGTCGGGGGCGCCGGCAGGCCTGCCATACCAGTCGCCGCGGCCCGCCCAGCGCTCTTCCCCGTACGGCACGCGCGGATCACGGCCGGAAACGGGACCCGGTACGCGGCGTCGCGACCATTCTTCTTCGTAGCGCGACTCGTCCCACGGTTCCGTTGCCGGCCCCCGGCGCCAGGATTCCACTTCCCGCCCGTACCACCCTGCTTCACCCGCCTCGAATGGCCGGGTCTCATCGCGCGGCAGGCGCTCGGCGGTATTGCCATAGCGGCCCGCGGTAAGGTTGCGCTGGCGGCGGTTGCGCGCCTGCGCGGGGATGCCGCTGTAGCCCTGGTCGTTGCTGCCGTACTGGTGATCGGGCCGCCTGCGCAGGTAATCATCGTCACGGTCACGGTATTTCATGGACGTCCTCCTTGGCGGGCGCAGCGGTATGCCGCGCATTCCATCCGCCTTCCGGCACCTCGAAACACGCCACCAGCGGCAAGTGGTCCGATGCCACCCGCGCCAGCGGCGAGCGGTGGCTGGCCACCGACACCAGGTGGGCGCGCGGCGATACCCAGATGCGGTCCAGCGCAAACACGGGCAGCCGCGACGGAAAGGTCGCCGTGTGCGGGGTGTGTTCGAAATAGGCGTGCAGCCAGCGCAGCGGCCGGCCCCACAGGAACCATTCGTTGACGTCGCCCAGCAGGATGGTCGGCAACGGCGGCGCGGTGGCGACGTAGTTGAGCAACTGCTGCACCTGATGGCGGCGCTCGCCGGGACGCAAGCCGAGGTGCGTGGCGATCACGCGCAGCGGGTTCGCGCAGCCCGAAGCGGTGCACGTCACGATCGCATCGATGGCACCGCGCGGCTCGCAGCCCTTCACGGTCAGGTCGATCTGGTTCACGGCCTCGGGGGCGAAGCGCGTCAGCAGCGCATTGCCGTAGTCCACGGTGCCACGTACCCGCGTAAAGCCCGACACCACATGCATGCCGGTCTCGCCGGCAAGGAATTCGAGCGTATGGTCGTTGCTGCTGCCCGATTCCACCTCCTGCAGCGCGACGATATCGGCATCCAGTTCAGCCAGCACGGCGGCGATGCGCTGGGGGCGATAGCGGCGGTCAGTGCCGACGGCGCGGTGGATGTTGTAGCTGACCACGGTCATCTGGGCCAGGCCCGCCGCGCGCGTGGGCGGACAGTGCAGCGCCGCCGGTGGCCCGGCCACGGCCCGGGTGTCGTCGGGCTCACGCGCGTGGGAAGGATTTACAAGGGACGGTAAGTCCGGTTGCATTCGCATGGCCGGTCTCGAAGATCGATGGAAAGGCGCGTTCCTCAGGCCCCGTCGAGGAACTGGTTGGGCTTGCCGATGCGGCGGCCCAGGTCAGGGCTTTCCCAGCGGGCGCCGTCCATATACGGGTCCGGCGTGCGTTGCATGGTGGTGCCGGGCATGCCAGCCTGCGCCGGCATGGTCGACGGCTGGGCTTCCGGTGCGGTGGCCGCGGGCGCCGCCGGTGCCAGGTCAGTACGCGTCGGCGCATTGGCGCCCTGCGTGTAAGGGTCGAATTTGTCGGTGCTGCGCGCGCCCTGCGAATACGGGTCGTAAGAGCCGCGCGGCGTACCTGGCGTCTGTGCCATGGCGGGGATTGCTACCGCCGCCACGGCGAGGGCAGCGAGGAGTCGGCTGGTGCGGATATGCTTCATGGTTACCTCCGTTAGGGCGCGATGTGCGCGCCAGTAACCATGGGCAAGCGAAAGGCGTGCCTGTACCGCCTTTCGCGTCGCCGCGTGCCCAGGCCCGGCCGGCCTCAGGCGATGCCGACCTTGCCCGTGGCAGCATTGCCCCGCGTCAGCACCGGCACCAGCGCCGCACCGGTGTGGCTGGCGCGATTGCGCGACAGCGCTTCGGGATCGGCCGCGCCGACGATGGTGCCACCGCCCGCGCCGCCTTCGGGCCCGAGATCGATGATCCAGTCGGCCTCGGCAATCACGTCGAGGTCATGCTCGATCACCACCACGCTGTGGCCGCCGTCGGTGAGCCGGTGCAGCACGCGGATCAGGCGCGCCACGTCGGCCATGTGCAGGCCCACCGTGGGCTCGTCGAGCACGTACAGCGTGTGCGGTGCCTTCTGCCCGCGCCGGGTGATGTCGTCGCGCACCTTGCTCAGTTCGGTGACCAGCTTGATGCGCTGCGCCTCGCCGCCGGACAGCGTGGGCGACGGCTGGCCGAGCGTCAGGTAGCCCAGCCCCACGTCCTGCATCAGCTGCAGCGGATGGGCGATGTTCGACATGGCGGAGAAAAACGCCACCGCCTCGTCGATCTCCATGGTCAGCACCTCGCCGATATTCTTGCCGCGCCATGTCACGGCCAGCGTCTCGGGGTTGAAGCGCTGCCCGTGGCAGACATCGCACGGCACTTTCACGTCCGGCAGGAAGCTCATGCCGATGGTGCGCACGCCCTGCCCCTCGCACGCCGGGCAGCGCCCGTCGCCGGTGTTGAACGAGAAGCGCGAGGCGGTGTAGCCGCGCGCGCGCGCTTCCAGCGTATCGGCGAACAGTCGGCGGATGGTGTCCCACACGCCGATATAGGTCGCCGGGCAGGAGCGCGGGGTCTTGCCGATCGGGGTCTGGTCCACTTCCAGCACGCGGTCGATGGTTTCCCAGCCGGTAATCGCTTCGCAGCCGTGCCAGTTGTGCTGGACGTCGAGCGACTTCCTGGCACTGCCCTTGCCCGCGCCGTTCTCAACCTTGGCCGCGTTGCGCGCGCGCCGGGTCGCCGGCGACGACAGCACCGAGCGGCCCACCGCATCGAGCAGGTTGGTCATCAGCACATCGCGCGCCAGCGTCGACTTGCCCGAACCGGACACGCCCGTGATCGCCACCAGCCGCGACAGCGGCAGGCGCGCGGTCACATTGCGCAGGTTGTGCAGCGACGCGCCGTGCACCGTCAGCCATTCGGGCGGATCCGCCGGCTTGCCTGCGGCGCCGGGCGTGACCTTGCGCCGCGGCTGCAGCGGATGGACGATCGGGTTGGCCAGGAACTGGCCGGTGGTGGACGCCGTTGCCGCGGCCAGCTCGGCCACGCCGCCCTGCGCCACCAGCGTGCCGCCGCGCTTGCCCGCGCCCGGGCCGATGTCGATGATATGGTCGGCACGGCGGATGGTGTCTTCGTCATGCTCGACCACCACCAGCGTATTGCCCTTGTCGCCCAGCTTGCGCAGCGCGTCCAGCAGGATCTGGTTGTCGCGCGGATGCAGGCCGATGGTGGGCTCGTCCAGCACGTAGCACACACCCTGCAGGTTGCTGCCGAGCTGCGCCGCCAGGCGGATGCGCTGCGCCTCGCCGCCGGACAGGCTGGGCGCGGCACGGTCCAGGCTCAGGTAGCCCAGCCCCACTTCCTCCAGGAACTGCAGGCGGCTGCCGATCTCGCTGACCACGTCGCGCGCGATCTCGGCATCGCGCCCGCTCAGACGCAGTCCGTCCACCCAGCGGCGGGTCTCCGAGACGGTCCACTGCGCCACGTCGACAATCGCGTTGGCATCGAAGGTCACCGCACGCGCCACCGGGTTCAGCCGCGTGCCGTGGCAGTCCGGGCACGGCGTGTCGACCACGCCCTCGGGCTCCTGCTCTTCCGACGGCAGGCTCTGCTCGCGCCCGCGGTTGTCGTCGGCCAGCACGGTGTCGTCGAAGGCCGCGCGCTGCTCGCGCGTCAGCGCCAGGCCGGTGCCGACGCAGGTGCCGCACCAGCCGTGCTTGCTGTTGTACGAGAACATGCGCGGGTCCAGCTCCGGATAGCTGGTGCCGCACTGCGGGCAGGCGCGCTTGGTCGAGAACACCTTGACCTCGCCCACGTGCGCGGTGCCGCCGTTGTGCATGGCATGGTCCAGCCCGTCCAGCGGCGCCAGCAGGTGCATCACGCCCTTGCCGGCCTCCAGCGTCTGCGCCAGCAGCGCGCGCAGCTCGGCTTCGTTCTCGGCGGACACTACCAGGTCGCCCACCGGCAGCTCGATGGTGTGCTCGCGGAAGCGGTCCAGCCGCGGCCACGGGTCCACCGGCAGGAATTCGCCGTCGACGCGCAGGTGCGTGTTGCCGCGCGCCTTGGCCCATTTGGCCAGGTCCGTATAGACCCCCTTGCGGTTGACCACCAGCGGCGCCAGCATCCCCACGTGCTGGCCGCGATGGTCGCGCAGCAGCTGCGCGGCGATCGACTCGGGACTCTGCGAGGTCACCGGCGCGCCGTCGTGCACGCAATGCTGGATGCCCAGCTTCACGTACAGCAGGCGCAGGAAGTGCCAGACCTCGGAGGTGGTCGCCACCGTGCTCTTGCGCCCGCCGCGCGACAGCCGCTGCTCGATCGCCACCGTCGGCGGGATGCCGTAGACCGCGTCCACCTCGGGCCGGCCCGCGGGCTGCACGATCGAACGCGCATAGGCATTGAGCGATTCCAGGTAGCGGCGCTGCCCCTCGTGGAACAGGATATCGAACGCCAGCGTCGACTTGCCCGAGCCCGATACGCCGGTGACCACGTTGAACTTGCCGTGCGGGATGTCGACGTTCAGCGCCTTCAGGTTGTGCTCGTGCGCATTGACGATGCGCACCACGTCCTCGCCTTCCACCTCGCGGCGCGCGCGCCGCGCCTGCAGCGCGGCCTGCAGCGGCACCCCTTCGGCCTCGGCGCGTTCGGCTGCCAGCGTGCCGGCTTCACCCAGCGCCGCGTCATAGTGGATCAGTGCCTGGCCTGTATGCGAGTCGGCGCAGCGCTTGACGTCTTCGGGCGTGCCGGTGCAGACCACGCGCCCGCCCGCGTCCCCGCCCTCGGGGCCCAGGTCGATCAGCCAGTCGGCGGCGCGGATCACGTCCAGGTTGTGCTCGATCACGATCAGCGAATGGCCGCCATCGAGCAGCTTGCCAAAGGCCTGCATCAGCTTGGCGATGTCGTCGAAATGCAGGCCCGTGGTGGGCTCGTCGAACATGAACAGCCGGCGCGGCATGGTGCTGGGCCGGGTGCGCGACGGCGTCGCCTGCGCGGCTTCGGCGAGGAAGCCGGCCAGCTTGAGGCGCTGGGCCTCGCCGCCCGACAGCGTCGGCACCGGCTGCCCCAGCTTCATGTATTCGAGCCCGACATCGACGATAGGCTGCAGCACGCGCAGCACCGCCGCGTCGCCGGCAAAGCAGGCCGCGGCCTCGCTGACGGTAAGTTCCAGCACGTCGGCAATGCTGAGCAGGCGTGGCGGCTGGCCGGGCGCGGCGCGCTCGATCTTGACCTCGAGCACTTCGGGACGGTAGCGGGTGCCGTCGCAGTCCGGGCAGCGCAGGTAGACGTCGCTGAGGAACTGCATCTCGACGTGCTCGAAGCCGGAGCCGCCGCAGGTCGGGCAGCGCCCGTCGCCGGAGTTGAAGCTGAAGGTGCCCGCGGTATAGCTGCGCTGCAGCGCCAGCGGGGCCTTCGCGAAGAGCTTGCGGATCTCGTCGAAGGCGCCGACATAGCTGGCCGGGTTGGAGCGCGCGGTCTTGCCGATCGGCGACTGGTCGACAAAGACCACGTCGTCGACCAGCTCCGCGCCGCTCAGCCGGCGGAACGCGCCCGGCGACTCGGTGGCCTTGCCGAAGTGCCGCGCCATGGCGGGATACAGCACGTCCTGCAGCAGCGTGGACTTGCCCGAACCGGACACGCCGGTCACGCATACCAGGCGCTGCAGCGGAATTTCCACGGTGACATCCTGCAGGTTGTGCTCGGTCGCGCCCTCCAGCACGATGCGCGGCAGCTTGCCATCGACCGGCCGGCGCTGCCAGTGCGAGGCATCGGCCACGCGGCGGCGCCCTGCCAGGTATTCGCCGGTCAGCGTGCCGGCCTGGCGGATCGCCGCCGGTGTGCCGTCGAAGATGATGCTGCCGCCACGCTCGCCAGGGCCCGGGCCCATGTCGATCAGCCGGTCGGCGGCCAGCATCACGGACGGATCATGCTCCACCACCACCAGCGTGTTACCCGCGTCGCGCAGGCGGTGCATGGCTTCGACAATGCGGTTCAGATCGCGCGGGTGCAGCCCGATGCTGGGCTCGTCCAGCACGAACAGCGTGTTGACCAGCGACGTGCCCAGCGCCGTGGTCAGGTTGATGCGCTGCACTTCGCCGCCGGACAGCGTGCGGCTCTGGCGGTCCAGCGTCAGGTAGCCCAGCCCCACGTCGCACAGGTACTTCAGGCGCGTGCGCACCTCGGCCAGCAGCAGCTTGAGCGCGTCGTCCAGCATCGCGCTGGGCAACGACAGGTCGTCGAAGAAGCGGCGGATCCGCTCGATCGGCAGCAGCATCAGGTCATGCACGGTCAGGCCCGGCAGCGCCTCCAGCCGGGTGCGGTCCCAGTCGACGCCGCGCGGCAGGAAGCGGCGCTGCGGCGCCAGCACGGCGTCGGCATTGTCCTTCGAGCCCAGGCGCCACAGCAGCGACTCGGTCTTCAGGCGCGCGCCGCCGCAGGTCTCGCACGGCGTGTAGCTGCGGTACTTCGACAGCAGCACGCGGATGTGCATCTTGTAGGCCTTCGACTCGAGGTAGTTGAAGAACCGCATCACGCCGTACCACTGCTTGTTCCACTGCCCGTTCCAGTCCGGCGAGCCGTGGATGACCCAATCGCGCTCGGCCTCGGTCAGCTCAGCCCAGGGCGTGTCGCGCGGGATGCCGGCCTTGCCGGCATAGCGCATCAGGTCGTCCTGGCATTCCTTCCAGGCCGGCGTCTGCATCGGCTTGATCGCGCCGCCGCGCAGCGTCTTGCGCGCGTCGGGAATCACCAGGCCCAGGTCGACCCCGATCACGCGACCGAAGCCGCGGCAGGTTTCGCAGGCGCCGTAGGCCGAGTTGAAGGAAAACAGCGCGGGCTGCGGGTCGGCATAGCGCAGGTCGCTGTCCGGGCTGTGCAGGCCGGTGGAATAGCGCCACACCGGGCCATCGTCGCCATCGGTCAGCACGTAGATGTTGACGCGCCCGCCACCCCGCTTGAGCGAGGCTTCGATGGCCTCGACCACGCGCACCTTCTCGGCATTGCCGATGCGGAAGCGGTCCGCGACCACGTCGAGCAGCTTGCGCGCGCCGGTGGGCGACTGCACCACGCGCTGGGCCTGCACGCGCGTATAGCCGCTGACCGACAGCCACTGCTGGACCTCCTCGTCGGTGGCCGATTCCGGCAGCTCCACCGGGAACGTCACCACCAGCCGCGCGTCGTGGTGCGGCTGGCCGACGGCCGTGCGCGCCACCAGTTCGGCGTAGATGGTTTCGGGCGAGTCATGCCGCACCGGCAGCGCGGTCTGCTTGTCGAACAGCTCCGCCGCGCGCGCGTACAGCAGCTTCAGGTGGTCGTTCAGCTCGGTCATCGTGCCGACCGTCGAACGCGAGCTGCGCACCGGGTTGGTCTGGTCGATGGCAATGGCCGGCGGCACGCCATCGACGCGCTCGACCTGGGGCCGGTCCATCCGGTCCAGGAACTGGCGCGCGTAGGCGCTGAAGGTCTCGACGTAGCGGCGCTGGCCTTCGGCATAGAGCGTGTCGAACACCAGGCTGGACTTGCCGGAGCCGGACGGCCCCGTCACCACGGTCATCTCGCCAGGACGCAGGTCGAGATCGACATCCTTGAGGTTGTGCTGGCGGGCGCCGCGAATGCGGATTAGCTGCTTGCTCGACACGATTTCTCTTTCGGATCAGGACGTTAGGGGAATGCCGGGAGACACCCGGACCACTGTACATCCATACAGTCTATCAGGTTGGAAAGGAATTCGTATCGATTGCCTGGATCGGCGGGGTGCAGGGCAACCGGGATTAGCCCGACCAGGCGCGTTTTTGTTCGCCGCGTGAGCGGATCCGCCGATTTAGCGCTTCGCTGCCACCACTCCTGCCCTAGTCCACGCAACGGCGTATCATCGGTGGCATTCCGCCTGTGACTGCCGGAACGCCCGCCGATGACCAATGATCCTCACCTGTCTCCCAAGCTTCACCTGACCGCCGAGCATGGATTCGCCCTGCATGACAGCCGACAGCCTGCGTTTCGCCGAGCATGGCATGTCCACGACTGCGGCATGCTGCTGTGGCCGCGCATGGGCAGGCTCAGGACGGTTTGGAACGATTCGTCCGGTGAGCCAGACGCCCTGCATACCGCTTCGCTGGTACGCGGCACTGCTGTATTGCTCCATGCGTCAACGTCGCACCTGACGGCATCCGAGCACGGCCTCCAGCAGCATGGGGAACTCTATCTGCCGCCCGATCGCCTGCCGGCGTGCCTACGGTTCGGCGCCATGCACCTTGACGCCGCGACGATCGCGATGCTTGAGGCACTGCTCGCGCCTACGATCTCATGCGACAGCGCGTCCTGGCTCGTGCGCGCCATCGTGGCGCAGATCACGGCGAGCCGGCCGCTGGCGATGCCCGAAGAGCCGGCGTCCGTCGCACTGCGCATGGTCCAGCGCTTCCATGTGGCGCTCGAACGCGACATGCCCTTGCCATCGATCGATACTGTGGCCGGCGAACTGGGTATCTCGATCCGACATTTACAGCGCGCCTGTCAGATCGAGTTCGGCGCGACGCCTGTGACGATACGGCGCCGTATTCTGGCCGAGCATGCACGCAAGCTGATTGCAGGAGGCCGGTCCGCAGCCTGCGTCAGCATGGAGCTAGGCTTTGCCTCCAGCGGGCATCTGCACCGGCTGCTGCGCGAGGTGCCGGCGCAGTCGTAGCCTGGCGGCCCGTGCCTTCAGGCCGTCATCACAATGGCGTCGAGCTCAATCTCCGTCCAGGCCCGGTCCGGCAAGCTCGCTACGCCAAGGGCGCTGCGTGCCGGCAACGGCTGACCGGGGAATGCTGCGCGCATAACCGCCGAGGCCGCATCGAGCACTGCCGCATGGCGTGTAAAGTCCGGTGCCGCGCGGATGAAGCCACGCAAGCGAACGATCTGGACCACGCGCGACAACTCGCCATCGCAAGCCAGCCGCAGTATGGCCAGTGCATTCAGGACCGATACTTCGGCGGCATGGCGGGCGGGTTCCAGATCAGCGTCGGTCCGGCATTGGCCGGCCACGGCCACGCCGTTACGCCGGCATACCTGACCGGCAATCGACACCCATTGCGATGTGCCGACCTGGATCGCGCAATACGGCGCATAGCTGCCACGTGGACTTGACACTTCGGGCAACGTGAATCCGGCTGCGGCCAGCCGCGCCTCGGGGGAGCTGTCCGTCATTCATTGTTCCAAGTCACGCTGCCGCTGAGCCAGCATCCGTCAGGCACGCCCGAATCCGTATGGCGCGGCGCCACGAGAATTTCCGAGGGGCTGCCCATGGCATCGCCTTGCCAGACCGCGATGGAAGACACCTTTCCATCAGGGCCCGCCAGTTCACCCGCCTGGTTCAGAAAGCCCCATAAGGCAGCCGCCGCTATGCCGGTGGCGGCATCCTCTGGATAGCCGGACGACTTTGGAAATTGCCGCGCATGGATTACGGGTCGGCCGTCCGCTTTCGATACGCCAAATGCATAGGGATAGAGCCCGGTCGAGCCGATCGATGCGCAGAGCGACTCCATTGTCGAGAAGTCCGGTTGCAAGCTGTCGAGCACCGCCACGGAAGGCAAGGCGATGAGCGTCTTGACGCGACTCGTCGCGGCATTGGTGGCCGCATACGTACCGGCCGGAAGGCCAAGTTGCGCCGCTACTCGGCCCGATGCCCCGGCGTCCAGCGCGTGGGTACGCACCGCCGGCTGCGAGACCCAAACGGATTGCTGCGCATCGTCCCAGTACGCCAGCACGATGCCACTCGGCGTCTCGATGCGCACCGCCGGGGTCGTCCAGCGGCCCCATTGGCGCAACGCCCACAGCGTGCCCACGGTGGCATGGCCGCACATCTCCATCTCGTGCTGCGGAACGAAGAATCGGAAACGCCAGTCGCAACCGATATCGCTCGGCAATACAAAGGCGGACTCGTGCCCATATGCGGCAGCAACCCTTCGCATTTCCGCCGCGCTCATGCCGCGGGCATCGGCGACCAGCGGCACCGGATTGCCGCCTCGCCCATCGCGTACAAAGACCCGGATCAGACTGACATTACTCACCTGTAGCCCCCACGGAACCTGCAATCTTGCCCCAGTACGGGATGTCTGCTTGAATTGCAGCCTGCAGTGCGGCGGGTGTACCGGGGCGCGCCGTTACACCTTTGCTCGACAGATCGGCCACGACTGCATTCTCAGAGAGCACCTTGTTCAGCGCTGCATTGAAGCGCTCGACGATCGCAGCGGGCGTTCCCTTGGGAAAGGCGATGCCATACCACAGTTGCTGCTGAAAGCCTGGTACGCCCTGACTGGCGAACGTCGGCACATCGGGCAGCAGCGGTGTCGGAGCCGTTACGGCAATGGCGGCAATCTTGTGTGCCTTGATGTATGGCGCCAGTCCCACCGGATTGTCGAACATGATTTGCACCTGCCCACCAATCAGATCAGTGTATGCCGGCGCCGCACCACGATACGGGACGTGAACCATCGGCACGGCGACGAGCTTCTGAAACTGCTCGCCCATCAGGTGCGACACGGTGCCAACACCAACCGAAGCGAAGCTGTGCTGCGCCTTGTCGGCCTTCAGTCTGCTGACAAGCGCCTTGGCATCCGCCACCTGCAAGGTGTTGTTGACGGCCAGCACATAAGGCGACGTGCCAATGAATCCGGCATAGGCGAAGTCCTTAGCCGGGTTGTACGTCAGCTTTGGATACAGGGCGACGCTTACCGCGTGCGTGCTGGTCGTGACCACCCCGGCCGTATAGCCATCGGCCGCAGCCCGCGCGACATAGGCAGACCCAAGCGTGCCGCCTGCGCCGCTGCGATTGTCGATCACGACGGGGCGACCGAGCTCACGCTGCAGCAGCGGCTGGATGGAGCGCACCACCAGATCGGTGCCGCCGCCGGCCGGAAATGGCACGACCACGGTGATCGGCTTTGATGGCCAGGTCTGCGCATGCGCGGCGACGCAACCTGCTGCAGCCGCGGCCGCCAGCACCGCGCCGCGGGCCCTGCGCGTTGAAATGGAGAGGATGGACATGTGCACTCCGCTTGTTGGAATGCATGGAGTCTACGAACGTGTCGGGCTGGCTACGAACCGGCATGCGACATTGAGCCATCCGAAATGCGCATGCGCCGGGCAAGACTCTCTTCTTTGCTCGGCCTCTTCGCCGTCGCGGACGGCATGGACGCCGGTCGCGCTTGACCGGTTTCGTCAGCCTCACGCGTCCGAAATCGGCTAGCCAAATACGCCGGACGCCTGCGTTTCTGCATGTTGCGAAAGTGGCGCATGGCGCTGCGCCGGCAGTGCCCGTGGCACGGCAGCCAGGAGTTGCCGCGTGTATGGATGCGCGGGCCGGTTCCAGATGTCGTCACGGTCGCCGCTCTCGACGAGGCGGCCTTCGCGCATGACCAGGATGCGGTCGGCGATATAACGCACGACGCCAAGGTCATGTGAAATGAACAGGCATGACAGCCCGTACTCCGCCTGCAGGTCGGCGAGCAGGTTCAGCACTTGCGCCTGCACCGAAACGTCGAGCGCCGACACTGGTTCATCGCAGACGAGCAGGCGCGGCCTGACGATCAGTGCGCGGGCGATGCCGATGCGCTGGCGCTGGCCGCCGGAAAACTCGTGCGGATAGCGGTGCAGCGCCGCGGCGGGCAAGCCCACGCGGTCTATCATCGCCGCCGCGCGTGCGCGCCGTTCCTGCCGGCCGCGCACGCCGTGTATCTGCAGCGCGCCTTCCAGCACCTCGGCGACGGTCTTGCGCGGGTTGAGCGAGCTGTACGGGTCCTGGAACACGAGTTGCACGGCGCCGCGCCACGGGCGCATCCGCCGGCGGTTGACGGGCGCGATGTCCGCGCCGTCAAAGACGATGCGTCCCGCGTCATGGTCCGCGAGGCGCAGCACTGCCCGCGCGAGCGTGGATTTACCGCAGCCGGATTCGCCAACCAGGCCAACGGTCTCCCCCGCAGCTATGGAAAACGAAACGCCCTGCACGGCAACCGTAGCGTGGGCGCCGGACCGGTGGGTCACGTGGAGATCCTCGACATCAAGCAGGGGCGGTGCCGACGCGGCGGCGGGGCCGCCAGCCGAACGCAGCGCCGGACGTTCGAGCCGGAATGCCGCCGGTGTGCCGTCGGCACGGCGATCCACGCGGATCTCGGGCAGGCGGACCTGCCGATAGTGCGGCACCACGCCGTCCGCGGCGCTCAGCGACGCGCCGAGCAGCCCGCGCGTGTAAGCGTGTGCAGGCTCGCGGAACAAAGCGCTGGCAGGCTGCTCCTCCACCTTGATGCCGTCGTGCATGACCGCGACGCGATCGGCCCAGCGCGCCACCACGCCAAGGTCGTGCGTGATCAGAAGCATCGCCATGCGTAGCTCGCGCCGCAGCGTGTCCAGCAACTCCAGTATCTGGGCTTGCACGGTGACATCGAGCGCGGTGGTCGGCTCATCGGCCACGAGCAGCTTCGGTGTGCACGCGATCGCCATGGCGATCATCACGCGCTGGCGCTGTCCGCCTGACAACTGGTGCGGATAGGCGTGGAAGCGCCGCTGCGGTTCGGGAATGCGTACCTGGTCCAGCAATTCGACCGCCCGCGCATGGGCCGCCTGCACGGACAGCGCCGTATGCAGCCGCAGCGTTTCGACCACCTGTGCCCCGACGCTCAGCACCGGGTTGAGCGAGGTCATGGGCTCCTGGAAGATCATCGACACGGCGTTGCCACGCAGCGCGGTCATGTCGCGCTCGCGCAGCGTCAGCAGGTCGCGCTCTTCCAGCAGCACGCGCCCGCTCACCTGCGCGGACGCAGGCAGCAGCCGCAGCAACCCCAGCGCGGTCGTGGATTTGCCGCAGCCCGATTCGCCTACGATCGCGACGGTCTCGCCGGCGCCGACATCGAGGCTCAGGCCCGAAACCGCGGGCCGCGCGCTGCCGGGATAGCGGATGGAAAGATGCTGCAGGGAAAGCAACGGCGTCATGATGCCTCTGGGAAAATCAGGTGGCGTGGATTTCGGCGGCCAGCAGTTCGGGCTCGACCTGGATCTCCAGCGCTTCATTGAAGCGCGCGAAGAATGCGCACAGCGCCGCGCGCAGTGTCAGCTCCACGACCTGCGCTTCGGTGAAGTGCTCGCGCAGCCGCGCTACCACCGTGTCGGTGACGCGTTGCGTCGTGACTTGCACGGTGTAGTCGCGCACCAGGCGCTCCACGGCGTCCAGCCCGGGCACGTCGGGCTCCAGGATCCGCTCTACCGTTTCGGGCGTCACGCCCAGCGCTTCCAGCCTTGGCACGTGATGGCTGATGCAGTAGTGGCACGCATTCAGCCGCGATGCCGTGACCAGCACGATCTCCAGATGCCGGCGCGTAATCAGTGCGTCGCGAGCGGAATCCAGCAGCAGGCCGAACAGGTGCGCTACCGCGGGCGGCCGGTGACCGAGCACGCGCAGCATGTTGCCGAACGCGCCGTACTCGCGCTCCACGCGTTCGAACGTGGTGCGGGCCTCGCCCTGCAGGGCGTCGGGATCGATGTCGTGAATGCGTGCCAAGACGCTCTCCTGTGAAGTCAGTTGGGAATGGGGACGGCGAAGGCCTTCAGCGGCCCTCGCGCGGATCGAAGGCGGTGGCCAGTCCGTCGCCGAGCAGGTTCAGCGCCAGCACGGTCAGGACGATCGCCAGGCCGGGCAATGCGCACACATACCAGTCCGTGCGCAACACCTCGCGGCCCGCGCCGACCATGTTTCCCCAGCTCGCGACGTTGGGATCTGCCAGGCCGAGGAACGCCAGGCTCGATTCGGTCAGGATGGCCGTGGCCACCATCAGCGACGCCGACACCAGCACGGGGGTGAGCGTGTTGGGCAGGATGTCCTCGATGATAATGCGCGCGTGGCTGGCGCCCACCGCCTCGCTTGCCAGCACCATGTCGCCGTGGCGCAGCCGCAGCACCTCGGCACGCACCAGCCGCCCGAGCGCGGGCCACGAGGTGATGCCGATCGCGAGCGCGATTTTCCATACCGAAGGTTGCACCACCGCCACGATGGCCAGCGCGAACAGGAACGACGGGATCGTCAGGAAAAATGTCGTCAGCGTGCCGAACAAGCGGTCAGCGCGGCCACCGAAGTAGCCGGCCGTCACGCCGCCTGCGACGCCAAGCACCACGGCCAGCGCCGTCGAGACACCCGCGATCAGCAGCGAGGCGCGCGCGCCATGGAACAGGCCCGCGAGAATGTCGCGGCCCAGCATGTCGGAGCCGAGCGGAAATGCGGCATCGCGCCCCGGCCAAAGCAGCGGTTCGGTCGCCATTTCGAGCGGGTCGGCGGGGAATACCCAGCCAGCCGACAGCGCAGCAGCGAGAACCACGGCCAGCAGCGCCAGGCCCGCCACGGCGCTGGGTGACGACAGCAGCCGGCGCAGCCGCCGCCGGTCCGCGGCCGGCAGCGGAGGCACAGTCATGTCAGCCGCGGTGCCGTGCGCATCGGAATGAGCTGCCTGCAGAGGCGCCGGAAGGGAGGAAGAAGGCAAAGACAAGCGATACTCCTGCAAACGCCGGGGCCGCATCATGCCAGCCGGATGCGCGGGTCCACCCGCGCGTAGACCGCGTCGACGAGCCAGTTGACCAGCACCACCACCACGGCGCTGCACAGCAGGATGCCGAGCAGCAGGTTGTAGTCGCGCTGGTACAGCGCCTCGAACGCCATCCGGCCGAGGCCTGGCCACGAGAACACCGTCTCCACGAGCACCGCGCCGCCGATCACGGAACTGGCCTGCACGCCCACCATGGTCACCAGCGGCAGCAGCGCATTGCGCAGGACATGACGCGTCAGCACGCGGCCGGCGGGCGCGCCCTTGGCCACAGCCGTGCGCACGAAATCCTGCCGCCGCACCTCGATCATGCTGGCGCGCATCAGCCGCACATACACGGCCATATAGAACAGGCCGAGTGTGGCGGCCGGCAACACCAGGTGCCGCGCCACGTCGGCGGCATACGCCCAGCCCGTGAGCCCGGCTTCCACGGTGAACATGCCGCCCACCGGTAGCCAATCGAGGCGGACCGAAAACACCAGAACCAGCATCAGGCCCACCCAGAACAGCGGGGTGGCAAAGCACAGCAGCGCCACGGAGGAGATCAGCGTGTCGAGCGCGCGCCCGGCGCGCGCCGCCGCCAGCACGCCGAGGCCCGCACCGATCACCACCGCGAGCGCGATGCTTGCGCCCATCAGCAGCAGCGTGGCAGGCAGGCGCTGCAGGATCAGGTCCAGCACCGGCATGCCCTGCCGGAATGAATAGCCGAGGTCGAGCTGCGCCAGGTGCCACAGATACTTGCCGAGCTGTACCCACAAGGGCTGGTCAAGTCCGAACTGCGCGCGCAGCGCCGCCAGGTACTCCGGCGTGGCGGCACCCGCCTCCCCCGCCAGCACCTGCGCGGCGTCGCCGGGCGCGAGCCGCAGCAGGAAGAAATTGACCACGGCCATGCCGGCGACGATGCCGGCTAGCTGCAGCAGCCTGCGCCAGGCCGTCCGCCACGGCACGCGTGCCAGCCATGCCGGCTTGCGTCCGGGCGTGTCGCGCTGGATCGTGGGCATGGTCATCGCCCGTCGTCAGCGCGCGGCCTGTGCCGCAGCGGCAGCGGGCGTGGTGGCCGTGGCCACGGCCGTGCCAGCCGGCGCCAGCCAGGCGCGCTTGAGCGAGGCATAGACCTGGTCCACGCCGCTGACCGTATCGCGCAGGTTCGACGACTGCACCGTGAAGAAGCGCAGCTCGAGCAGCGGGATCGACGGCAGGTCCGTCTGCACCACGGACTGGAACTTGCGGAACAGCTCGACGCGTTCGGCCTGGCTTGGCGAGCCCTGCGCCTGGTCGATCAGCCGGTTCGCTTCGTCGCCGCGATAGCCCGAGCCGTTCGACCACGGGATATTCTTGCCGACCGTGTCGCTACGATAGGCGCGCGTCACGCCAACCAGCGGATCGGCAAAGCCCGCGAACCAGACCACCGCGAGGTCGAAGTCGCGATCGCCGTAGACACGCTTGGTATAGGTGGGGGTGTCCTGGGTGCGCACGGTCACGTCGACACCCACGCGCTTGAGCGCCTGCTTGATGTACTCCGCGCTGCGCTTGTAGTCGTCGCCGTACGGCAGGTAGTCGATCTGGATCCTCAGGCGGTTGCCGTCAGCACCGCGCTTCAGCCCGGCAGCGTCGAGCAGGGCTTCGGCCCTGGCCGGGTCATACGGATACTTCGGCACGCTGGGGTTGAAGAACTGCCCCAGCGTCGAGACGACCGGGCTCACCGCGGGCTTGCCAAAGCCGAACCACACCACCTTGTTCAGCGTGTTCAGGTCTATCGCATGGGCCAGTGCCTGGCCCACGCGCACGTCCTTGAAGTACGGGCGGTCAATGTTGACATCCATGAACAGCCACGGCGACAGCCATTCGTAGCCGCGCGTCTCCAGTTTCAGCGAAGGCAGCTGCGACAGGCGCTGCGCATCCTTCAGCGGCACCGGGTTGAACGGTGCGTACTGGACTTCGCCCTTCTCCAGCGCCGCGGCACGCGCGCTGGCATCGGGGATCACCTTGAAGACGATCTTGTCGAGGTACGGCTTGCCCTTGTCCCAGTAGTCGGGATTGCGCTCCAGCACGATGTAGTTGCCCTTGCTCCATTCCTTGAAGACAAAAGGCCCCGTTCCCACCGGCTTGTTGTTGTACGGGTTGTTGAGGATGTCCGTGCCTTCGTACAGGTGCTTGGGCAGCACCTGCGCACCGTTGCTGTTCAGCGAGCTGAGCACCGCCAGCGACGGCTCGGAGAACTGCAGCACGACGGTCAGCGCATCGGGCGTGTCGACGCGCGTGACCTTGCCGAACAGGATCTGGTTGCGCGGATGCAGCTTCTTCCACACGTTCTCGAGCGTCCACTTCACGTCGGCCGACGTGAACGGCTTGCCGTCATGCCACTTCACGTTAGGCCGCAGGTGGAATGTGAGCGTCTTCGAGTCCTTCGAGATGTCCCAGCGCTGCGCGAGCGCCGGCTTGAGCTTGAAGTCGTTGTCGTACTCGATCAGGCCATCGAAGACGTTCGCGCTGAAGAAGCCGGTCGGCGCGGCTGAATTGAGCGCCGAAGTCAGGATCACCGGCTCGGGCTGGATGATGGTCGTGAGCGTGCCGCCGGCCCGCGGCGCTTCCGCGGCCTGTGCTGGCGCAGCGGCGCTGGCTGGTGCCGCCAGCAGGCCGCCCAGCAGAGGCAGCGACAGCACCACGGGAGCCAGGAACGCGAACGGCCGGAATAGTTGCGAAGGCCGCGATGGCCGGAACGGGTTCTTCATGATGGTGTTGGGCGGCAAGATGGCCGATGTCTGCAAGGGTGACCAACTATAGAGACGCCCCTGTCAGCCCGGAACGAACGATTGCGCATGCCCTTATGCGCACGGATCGCCTATGGATAGAACGAACGCGTCGTTCGCACGGCGGCCGCGCAGCAGTATCGTCTTGGCACCCTCCAGCCTGCGCAGCAGGAAGACCATACCGTTGCAGCCCTCGACAACACCAACGCCATCACGCTCTCCGAAAGCCAAACATGTCCAAGCCCCTGAAGATCGTTGCCGTCAACGGCAGTACCCAGCAACCCTCGCGCACGCTTGCGCTGGTCGAAGCACTGATTGCCGAGCTCGACGCGCGACTGCATGTCGACGCCCATGTCATCAACCTGGCGGATATTGCGCGCCCGCTTGGTGGCGCGCTGTGGCGCAGGGAACTGCCGACCGCGATCGAATCGCAACTGCAGGCAATCGAATCGGCCGACTTGGTCATCGCCGCGTCGCCGGTCTATCGCGGCGCGTATCCGGGCCACTTCAAGCACCTGTTCGACCTGATCGGCCAGGAAGCGCTGGCCGACAAGCCCGTGCTGCTCGCCGCCACCGGCGGCAGCGACCGCCATGCACTGGTGCTCGAACACCAGTTGCGGCCGCTGTTCGGCTTCCTGCAGGCGCTGACGCTGCCTATCGGCGTTTATGCAACCCCTTTGGATTTCGAGAACTACACCGTGCAGAGCCCCGCGCTGCGCGAGCGTATCCGGCTCGCGGCCGATCGCGCAGCGCCGTTGTTCGCGGCGCACCGCCGGGTTGCATTGAAGGCCGCGTGAGCGCTTAATCATCCGCCCATGCCACACCCTCTTCCTGCTTCACCTTTCGCCCACGCGGCACCGGCGTTCTCATCGCTCGCCGAGCGCTTTCGGCCGGTGTTCGCACAGATCGCGGCCGGCGCACTCGAACGCGAACGCACGCGCACACTGGCCCACGACGCGGTTGCACTGCTGCGCGACGCCGGCTTCGGTGCATTGCGCGTGCCGCACGAACATGGCGGCCTGGGTGCTTCCGCGTCGCAGCTGTATGCGCTGCTGATCGAACTGGGCGCGGCCGACTCCAACCTGCCGCAGATCCTGCGCGCACACTTCGGCTTTATCGAACGGCTGCATGCCGAAATCGCGCCGTCACGGCGCGCGCCGTGGCTCCGGCTCGCAGCGCAGGGCGCCATCTTCGGCAATGCCGCGATGGAACGCGGCGACGGCCAGCTGGGCCGGTACCGCACGACGCTCGCGCCGGACGGCGCCGGAGGCTGGCGTCTGGACGGAGAGAAGTACTACAGCACCGGCACGTTGTATGCGGACTGGATCGCCGTGTCGGCCACCCGCACCGATGACGGCAGCCCGGCCTATGTGCTGGTACGGGCCGATGCGGCAGGCGTCGACCGGCTCGACGACTGGCATGGCTTCGGCCAACGCCTGAGCGCATCGGGCACGACGCGTTTCCTGGACGTTGCCGTACCCGACGAGCACGTGCTGTCGTTCTCGCGCACGGACCCGACCACGGTCACGGCGTGCTTCCAGCTCGTACACCTGGCCACGCTTGCCGGCATCGCGCGCGCCATCGAGCGCGACGCTGCCGCGTTCGTGCGGCGGCGCAAACGCGTGTACAGCAATGGCAGCGCGCCGACGGCGGCGGAGGATCCGCTCGTGCAGCAGGTGGTCGGCCAGTTGTCGGGCGTCGCCTTCGTGACTCAGGCAACGGTCGGTGCCGTTGCCGCGAAACTCGACCAGGTGGATACGCTGCGCCAGCGCGGCGAAGCGGTGCCGGATGCCCTGCTGCAGGACGTCGAACTCGATGCATCGCGCGCGCAGGTCGGCATGCTCGACCTGGTCCTCGGCGCGGCCGGCCGGCTGTTCGACGTCGGCGGGGCCTCCGCGCTCGACGCCGCGCACCAGCTCGACCGCCACTGGCGCAACGCACGCACACTGGCCTCGCACAACCCGGCCATCTACAAGGCACGAATCGTCGGCGACCATGCGATCAACGGCACGGCGCCGACGTATTACTGGTCGGTCGGTACGCGGGCTGCCTGACAAAGCGCGCCCCCAATGTTTGCTCCCTCCCGCTTGGCGCAGAGGGGGAAAACATTGGTGGGTTCTACGCCATCAACCACCTCACCGTCACCGCAGCCACGCTTCTAAGCATCCTCGGAAATATTCGTGGGAAAGCCGTGGACGCGCATGCTCCAATCAATCGTCAGCCCTTTTCGATGCGAGACACCACCGCCATGCCCGGTGCAACGCATCCTCACGACCTGTCATGACCGATCTCTCCGATATCTACGCAGCCAGGCAGCCCGCCGCTGCCGGGCGTGAACCCGCCCTGCCCGATCCCGCAAGCGTGCGGCGCATCCGCGACGACGCAGAAGCCATCGATGCGGCACGGGCGCTCGCCGAGACATTCCGTGCAGGCGCTTCGGTGCGCGATCGTGAACGCATCCTGCCGTGGGATGAACTCGAGCGCTGGTCCGAAAGCGGACTGGGAGCCATCACCGTGCCCAAAGCCTACGGCGGCGCCGGCGTCTCCCATGCAACGCTGGCCGAGGTTTTTGCGATCCTCAGCGCCGCCGATGCATCGCTGGGCCAGATCCCGCAGAACCACTTCGGCCTGCTTGGCGTGCTGCGCGAAGCGGGAACCGAGGCCCAGAAGCGCCGCTTCTACGCCGAGGTGCTGGCTGGGCAACGCCTCGGCAACGCCGGGCCCGAGCGGCGCTCCGCTGATAGCCAGACCATCCTCGACGGCACCACGCGCCTGCGTCGCACGGCGCATGGGCTGCGCCTGAGCGGCACACGCTTTTACTCCACCGGCGCGCTGTTCGCGCACCGCGTGCCAACGCGTGCGCTCGACGATGAGGGCCGCGCGGTCCAGGTCTGGGTGCCGCGCCATGCCGCCGGCCTGACCGTGGTCGACGACTGGTCGTCGTTCGGCCAGCGCACGACGGCGAGCGGCACGGTGGTGTTCGATCACGTCGCAGTCGCCGAGGACGACGTGATCCCCGTGTGGCAACTGGCTGACCGGCCCGGCCTCTACGGCGCGAACTCGCAACTGATCCAGGCCGCGATCGATCTCGGCATCGCCCAGGCCGCGTTCGACGATGCCATCGCGTTCGTGCGCCAGCACGCGCGTCCGTGGATCGATGCAGGCGTCGCGCGTGCGAGCGAGGATCCGCACCTGATCGGCGACGTTGGCCGCCTGGCGATCGAACTCGACGCCGCGCGCGAAGTGCTGCGCGAAGCCGCGCTGACGCTCGATGCCATCGCGGAGCAACCGGTCACCGAGGTAGGCAGCGCGCAGGCTTCGGTCGCCGTGGCCGAGGCCAAGGTGCTGACCACGGAAGCGGCGCTGCAGGCCAGCGAGAAGCTGTTCGAACTGGCCGGCTCTTCCGCCACCCGCGCCGGGCACAACCTCGACCGCCACTGGCGCAATGCGCGCACGCACACGCTGCACGATCCGGTGCGCTGGAAGCTGCATCTGATCGGCAACTACTACCTGAACAACGCGCTGCCCAAGCGGCACTCCTGGAACTGATATGTCGTTGCTTTTCAATCCGCCGCCCGCCGATGGACGGGCGCAGCCAGCGCCCGCGCCTGCCGTGGTTCCGCATCTTGTCCGCGGCGACGCCGAAGCGATCGCCATCGCGCGCCGGCTCGCCGCGCACTTTGCGCCCGGAGCGGCCCGGCGCGACCGCGAACGGCGCCTGCCCTGGGATGAACTGGAAACCTTCAGCGCCAGCGGCCTGTGGGGCATCACCGTGCCGCCCGAATACGGTGGCGCCGGCGTGTCCAACACCACGCTGGCGGAGGTCATCGCCATCATCGCCGCAGCGGATGGCTCGCTCGGGCAGATTCCGCAGAACCACTTCTATGCGCTGGAGGTGCTGCGTGTTGGCGGCACGCCGGCGCAGCGGGCATTCTTCTATGCGCGCGCACTGGCTGGCGAGCGCTTCGGCAATGCGCTGGCCGAGATCGGCCACAAGGACTTCCGCCGCCGCACGCGGCTGACCCCTGACGGCGACGGCTTCCGCATCGACGGCAAGAAGTTCTATTGCACCGGCGCGCTGTACGCGCACTGGATTCCCACGCTCGTGGTGGCTGAGGAAGCCGGACGCGAAGTCACGCGGCTCGCGTTCGTGCCGCGCACGGCCGACGGTGTCGGCATCACGGATGACTGGGACGGCTTTGGCCAGCGCGTCACCGGCAGCGGCTCGGTGACGTTCGAGAACGTACGCGTCGAGGCCGACTGGGTGGTGCCGTTCCTCGCCTCGTTCGAGCGGCCCACGACCATCGGTCCTTTTGCCCAGTTGCTGCATGCGGCGATCGACCTCGGCATCGGCCGGGGCGCGCTGGCAGCCACGCTGCCATTCCTGCGCGATCACGCACGGCCGTGGATCGATGCCGGCGTGGCACGTGCGGCGGACGACCCGCTGACGCTGCACCAGCTTGGCGAGGTCCAGGTGCGGCTGCGTGCCGCCGAAGCACTGGTGCGCCGCGCCGGCCGTGCCACCGATGCCGCGCAGCGGGCGCCCGGCGAGCAAACCGTCGCGCAGGCATCGCTGGCCGTTGCTGCGGCGCGTGCGCTGACGACGACCACATCGCTGCTTGCCGGCACGCGGCTGTTCGAGCTGGGCGGCACCTCCGCCACGCTCGACAACCAGGGTCTGGACCGCTTCTGGCGCAACGCGCGCACGCATACATTGCACGATCCGGTTCGCTGGAAGTACCACGCGGTCGGCAACTTCCATCTCAATGACAAGCTGCCGCCGCGGCATGGAGCGCTCTGATGGCGAACCATGGACCGCGCAAGCAGATCCTGCTCAACGCGTTCAACATGAACTGCGTGGGGCATATCAACCACGGGCTGTGGACGCACCCGCGCGACCGCTCGGCCGAGTACAACACGCTGGAATACTGGGTGGACCAGGCGCGCACGCTCGAACGCGGCCTGTTCGACGGATTGTTCATCGCCGACATCGTCGGCGTCTATGACGTGTACCGCGGCAACGTCGATGTCACGCTGCAGGAATCGATCCAGCTTCCGGTCAACGACCCGCTGCTCCTCGTCCCCGCCATGGCCGCGGCCACCAGGCACCTTGGCTTCGGGGTCACGGTGAACATGAGCTATGAGCAGCCGTACCTGCTGGCGCGCCGGTTTTCCACGCTGGACCATCTGACGCGGGGACGTGTCGGCTGGAACATCGTGACCGGCTACCTCGACAGCGCGGCGCGCGCCATGGGCCTCGAAGGACAGCTCGCCCACGACGAGCGCTACCACCGCGCCGACGAGTTTCTCGACGTGCTCTACAAGCTCTGGGAAGGCAGCTGGCAGAACGACGCCGTGCTGCGCGACAAGGCCGCGCGCGTGTTCGCCGATCCATCGAAGGTGCGCAAGGTCAGCCACAGCGGGCGCTACTACAAGGTGGACGGCTATCACCTGTCGGAACCCTCGCCGCAGCGCACGCCCGTGCTGTTCCAGGCCGGCAGCTCGGGCCGTGGCCAGCGCTTTGCCGCGCGCCATGCCGAATGCGTGTTCATTTCCCCGCCGAGCAAGGAAGCGGCGCGCAAGACGGTGTCCGCGCTGCGCGAGCAGCTGGTAGCAGCCGGGCGCCGTCCGGACGACGTCAAGGTCTTCATGGGCGCAGCCGTGGTCACGGGCCGCACGGAGGCCGAGGCGCGCGCCAGGCATGCCGAGTATCGCGACTATGCGAGCCGCGAGGCCGGACTCGCCCATTTCGCGGCCAGCACCGGCGTGGACTTCGCGCGCTACGGGCTCGACGACCCCGTGAACTATGAAGGCGGCAACGCCATCGAATCGGCGACAAAGACCGCCGCCCAGCATGGCTGGACGCGCCGCAAGCTGCTGGACCTGTTCGAGCTGGGCGGACGCTACCCGGCCATCGTCGGCGACCCGTCGCAGGTGGCCGACACGCTCGCCGAATGGGTGGACGAGACCGGCATCGATGGCTTCAACCTGAGCCGCACCGTGGTGCCGGAGAGCTACGAGGACTTCGTCGACCTCGTCGTCCCCGCACTGCAGGAGCGCGGCCGCTACAAGACCGCGTATGCCGACGGCACGCTGCGGCACAAGCTGTTCGCCGAAGGCGACCGGCTGCCGGCGCGCCACGCGGCCGACGCGTTCCGTCACGCATGACGCATCCCTCCCTTGTCCGCATTCACCACTGACACCATGAAGATCTCCCGCCTCCTGCCGGCCACCGTTGCCGCCCTGTTTGCTTCGCTAGCGCTGCTGCCGGCCGTCCATGCCGCGCCGCTGCGCATCGGCGTCACACCGGGCGCACTCGCCGACTCCGTCGAAGTAGCGGCCGCCGAAGCTCGCAAGCAGGGCCTCGACGTGAAGGTCGTCGAGTTCACGGACTGGACCACGCCCAATGTCGCGCTGTCGTCCGGCGATCTCGACGTGAACTACTTCCAGCACCAGGCCTTCCTCGACAACGCCGTCAAGGAACGCGGCTACAAGTTCCGCAGCGTGGCGCTCGGCGTGCTGCCGAACATCGGCCTGTATTCGAGCCACGTGAAGCGCTTCGACGAGCTGAAGGAAGGCGCGCGCGTCGGCGTGGCAAGCGATCCGGTCAACCAGGGCCGCGGCCTGTTGCTGCTGCAGAAGGCTGGCCTCGTCAAGCTGCGCGACGGCGTGGGCGCAAAAGGCAGCGTCAACGACATCGTGGCGAATCCGAAGAAGCTCAAGCTGATCGAGATCGAGGGACCGCAACTGGTCCGGGCGCTGGACGACGTAGACCTGGCGCAGGGCTTCCCCGCGCACTTCGTCAACGCCGGCAAGGCCCAGGTGGCCGGTGCCGGGTTGCTGTACTCGGGCATCGACGATACGTATTTCGCGATCCGCTTCGTCACGCGCGAGGACAACGCCGCCGATCCGCGCGTGGCGCGCTTCGTGAAGATCTACCAGGACTCGCCAGCGGTGCGCAAGCAGCTCGGCACGTCCTATGCCAACAACGACAAGCTGTACAGCCTGCCGTGGCTCAAGGCGCAACCGTGACGCACAGGGGACTGCCATGAGCATGACCACTGCTTTGCTGCGCCGCGGGTTCCTGCCCGCGGCGACACGCTCCGACGCCGCTGCCGCCACGCGTGGCGGCCATGCGCGGACCGCGACCGGCGCGGTTCGCTTCGAACGCGTGAGCAAGCGTTATGCGAGCGGCGCCGGTATCGTTCAGGCCCTCAGCGACATTGATCTCGACATACCGCCCGGCGGCATCTTCGGCATCATCGGGCGCAGCGGCGCCGGAAAATCCACGCTGCTGCGCACGATCAACCGGCTCGAGGCGCCGACGGATGGACGTGTGCTGGTCGACGGGCAGGATATTTCGACGCTCGACGAAAACGGCCTCGTGGCACTGCGCCGCCGTATCGGCATGATCTTCCAGCATTTCAACCTGCTTTCGGCGAAGACGGTACGCGAAAATGTGGCGCTGCCGCTGAAGGTAGCCGGCGTGCCGCGCGACGCCATTGGGTGGCGCGTGGACGAGGTGCTCGCCCTGGTTGGCCTCGAAGGCAAGCACGATACCTATCCCGGCCGCCTGTCGGGCGGACAGAAGCAGCGTGCCGGCATTGCGCGCGCGCTCGTACACCACCCCGAGATCCTGCTGTGCGACGAAGCCACCTCCGCGCTGGATCCTGAAACCACGCAATCGATCCTGCAGTTGCTGCGCGACATCAACCAGCGCCTCGGGCTCACCATCGTGCTGATCACGCACGAGATGCGCGTGATCCGCGAAATCTGCGACCAGGTGCTGGTCCTGGAGCACGGCGCCATTGCCGAAGCCGGGCCCGTATGGCAGGTATTCGGACAGCCGCGGCACGCGGCGACGCAGGCGCTGCTGGCGCCGCTGACACCGGGACTGCCGCAAGACCTCGCCGCACGGCTGCTGCCCGAGCCGCCGGCGGGGCCGCACCGGCGCATCGCCGAACTGCACTATGCAGGCAGCGGCGAGCACGCGCCGGACCTCGCCAGCCTCGCCGCCGGACTCGGCACGGGCGCACAACTGCTGCACGGCAGCCTGGACCGCATCCAGGGCCACACGCAAGGCCGCCTGCTGTGGTCGCTGGCAGGCACCGGCACGGATCCGGATTCGCTGCGCTCTCCCCTTTCCCCATACGTGAAAACACTGGGCTATGTCGCCGATTCTTATTGAACGCCTCTGGCAAGGATTCCTCGATACGCTGACGATGGTCGGCGCATCGGCCGCCATTGCGGTGCTGGCGGGTGTGCCGCTCGCGCTGGTGCTCGTGGTCACCGCGCCCGGTGGCATGCGGCCCGCGCCGCGCCTGCATCGCGTGCTCGGCAGCGTGGTCAACAGCTTCCGCGCCACGCCGTTCATCGTGCTGCTGGTGGCGCTGCTGCCGTTCACGCGGCTGGTCGTCGGTGCAACCATCGGCGTCTGGGCCGCGGTGGTGCCGCTGGCCGTCAGCGCCACGCCGTTCTTTGCACGCATTGCCGAAATCAGCCTGCGCGAAGTCGATGCGGGCCTGGTCGAGGCCGCACAGGCCATGGGCTGCCGGCGCCGGCATATCCTGCTTCACGTGCTGCTGCCGGAAGCGCTGCCCGGGATCGTCGGCGGCTTTACCATCACCGTGGTTTCGCTGATTGGCGCCTCAGCCATGGCCGGCGCGGTCGGCGCGGGCGGGCTCGGCGACCTCGCGATCCGGTACGGCTACCAACGTTTCGATACCACGGTGATGGCGGTCGTCATCGTGATCCTGATTGCGCTGGTCACGGTCGTGCAGGCAAGTGGCGACCGCCTGGTGCATCGCCTGCGAGAGCGCTAGACTCTGACGGCGCGGCCGCGAACGGACGAGGCTATTGGCAAGCCCATGGGCACAGATCCAGCACGAATTGGCTCACTTCCCACGGTAAGCTCGGTGGACTGAAAAGATGATCGGTGCGCCTTTCATCTCCGGTGCCGCCTTAGTAGTTTCGACAACAATCCGGTAGCGCCCCTTCTCTAAAGGAAGGGCAGCCATCTCTTTATCGAATTCGTCTTTGCTCCACGAAAACAGGGCAATCTCCTCGACGTTAATCTCGCGGTCAATGACCGTACTTTCGCCTTCCGGCGAGGTTTTTACCACGGTCACTCGTAACGAAAAAGCAACGCCTGGTGTAATGATCTTCCCATTCTTATCACGTTCATAGCTCCCCGACAGTCGCCTGGCTCTGGCTCGATCCGCCTGGTCCCTTTCTCGATACTTAAAGCCAACAATGAAGGCGTAAAGTTGTCGCTCGGGGATTCTGAATTCTCTTTCGATTCGACTTCCAGCCTTGCTTGGGTCCAACGGAACAGTGAAAGGCGGGGTGCCAAAGGCAGCCTGAACGGCATCGACCTGCACAACTGCCAACCAGGCTAACAAAAAAATCAGGAGTTGACGCATGGTCCCGCGATCACGTTCCCGCGTTCCCATTTCAGTTACTCTCTCTTGCCATGTTCGAGGATCCATTTTGCGCGGCGGCCATCGTGGGCAGCTAAAGGCACTGCAGCAGCCTCTTGCGGGAGTACGGCGGCGATACGGTTGACACTGGCTCCTCCGGATACGTCTTCGTATAGCACCATTTCGCGCACAAGGACCCAGCGCAAGAAAGCAGAATTGCGCAGCTTACTGCCAATCCCACTTTAGAGGGGGGCGCGGACGTCTGGCCAGGAAAATTGCGCAGCAATGCGAGCGGATCCGACCATAAGGAACGTTATATCGGCACAGCGGGCGGCAGCTTTAGGCTGGCGGGGCCCGATATACGACCGACGCACTTCCCCAATCCGTCTGTAGCGATTTATTTTTTCGGTAATGGTACTGAATGGAATATGTTTGGCACCATTCAGCGTACGTTGCGGTTTTCATACAAATCCCATCAGTCTGGGGTGCGACGGCATTTTACGTGGCGGTGTCATTTGCTATCTTTCTCGCCATGCTACGACCTGACGCCTACGCGATGGCCCGCAGGGCGCACCAATAATAACCGACCTATGAAAAATCGACTCTTGTTGATTGCCTTGCTAACACTTGCAGGGTGTGCCCCGATGATCCAAACGGCACCGGTGCAACTGACGCCGCTCACGGATGATGCGGTGGTGCCAGCCATCCGTTTCGAGACCAGCACCGACCTTCGTCTCGATACCGGCTACACCCGAACGCTTGCCCGCAGTTCGATCTGGAAGCCGGCTGGGCGGTTGCCGCAGGGGACAGTCTATCGGCCCGCAGGCACGGTCTTCACGATCGAAGGCCGGCAGGTACATGAGGCGTATCTCGTCATTCAAGGCAAGCGGCTTGTCGGCTTCTACCTTCCGGGTGAGCAGAGCTACTCACCTCTTTCTATGGCAGTTCCAATTACAACAGGGGAAATACAATGAAACAAGTCGCACGCATGCTGGTTGCCGCGGTAGCCGCTACGTCGCTGCTGGCTGGTTGCGCCTCCGGGGTCAAGCATAGCGAGATGGCCGCATCGATTCCGACTGTGAAGGCGGGCGAAGGGCGCGTCTACTTTCTACGGTCCGCATCGATGTTCGGCGCTGCCATTCAGCCCGATATCCGTCTGAACAACGAAGTAGTGGGCGAATCGAAGCCCGGTGGCTTTTTCTTTGTCGATCGTCCGGCTGGCAAGTACGTCGCGTCGGCTGCTACGGAAACCGAGAAGACGCTCAGTTTCGTGCTTGATGCCGGCGAAACAAAGTACGTGCGAAGCTCGCCTTCGCTGGGTCTGATGGTAGGCCGTGTCGTGCTCGAACTCGAGACGCCCGAAAAAGCGAAGGAAGAACTATCTTCGCTG